>JBLNBJ010000151.1:0-14979 GCA_050259835.1 Ignavibacteria bacterium
CCGCAGGACACGCCGCTGGAACACATGACGCGGATGGCCAAGGAAGCCATCGCCGCCGGGCGCGGCAACGTCCCCGGCCGCGAACAGGAACTGCGCACCTTCCTCGGCACCTTCAATTTCAGCGGCGAGATGGTCAAGCAGCCGGTGGGGACCATGAGCGGCGGGGAAAAGGCGCGCCTCGTGCTGTGCATGATCGTCTGGCAGCGCCCCAACCTGCTGCTGCTGGACGAGCCGACCAACCACCTCGATCTCTCCACGCGCGAAGCCCTGAGCGTGGCGCTCAACGAGTTCGAAGGCACGGTGATGCTAGTGAGCCACGACCGCGCCCTGCTGCGCGCCGTGTGCGACGAATTCTGGCTGGTCTCGCGCGGCGGTGTCGGACCATTCGATGGCGATCTCGATGATTACCAGCGCTACCTGCTCGACGAAGCCAAGCGTTCGCGCGAAGAGGTCACCGCAGCCCAGAAAAGGCGCGCTGCATGAGGCGCGTCGACTATTAATTAAGAAGGCGGCATGTGCGGGCATTCGTCCGCTGCCGTTAATTGAAGGAGGCCCCTTGGCCAAGCCGAACTACCAGTACGAGAAGCGTCAGAAGGAAATGGCGAAAAAGGCCAAGCAGGAAGAAAAGCGCCGTCAGAAGCTCAGGGATGTTCCGAAAGGCGACAGTCCTCAAGGTGCGGTGTCCGAGCCAGACGCCACTCCACCGGAAGGGGCCCAACGGTGAAAGCATTTCCGAATTCGGAACCGGGAACGCACCATCATCTCGATGCCGCGATTTTGATGGCGGTAATGATCTCCTCGAAAAGGCGGCCGGCAGAGCTTGTCGAAATCGTTGCCGCCGCCGACCTGATCCTGGGTTTCGTTCCGTTCGCAGAGAAATTGGGTGCCGCGATGGAACGGCTGTCCGGCCGTGGCTTGGTCAGCATGTCGGAAGACGGCTTCACGCTGACGGCTGCAGGTCGGGAAATGATGTCGAAGCAGCCAAGGAAGGCCAGCCAGGAAGACCTCATTGCGGCCGTCATGGACAGCCTGGCCGCATGGCGACAGCGAGCAGAATGTCCGCCGATCCGGTTGGAGCGCGAACAACTGGACGGCGCCATCCGGGCACACACGGCGATGAGAAAGACGGGCAAGAGTGTGTTGATGCCGAAACCGACAATAACTCGGCACTTCAAGGTTGAGGGCCGCTGGCGCCGGGCCACCAAGGCGAGTTAGAAATGGCGCAGTTCACGTATGAAGGACATCTCGACGAGGTCACCACGCTGATCACCGAGAAGTACGGTGTCGCGGATGAGGCGGCCATCCAGATGGTGATGCGCGCCCAAGCCGATGACTTCTTCAGCGGACACGACGATGATCCATCGGTCTGCACGCTGGACCGCGCTCACAAGGACGCCCAAGCCGTCTTCAAAAAGTACGGCGCGCCCCGATGACCGTCGACGGATCCTTGTTTTTCTACTGGCTCATCGCTGCCGTCGTATTGGCGCCGATCGTGCTGATCGTCAAAGGCCTCACCGCGGGAAAGCGCGGGGAAACACCCAAGTCGCGCAAGTCATGACGCGGGTTGCCCCGAACGGCTGCTGAAATCCACGCGTTTCTTGTCGGCCGGCAGGGGGCGCACCTCTCCGTGAGGTGACCGGCCGCAGTCGGCCAGAAGCGGACGGCCGCAGCAGCTGGCCAATTTCTATAATGGCCGCCGAGCTGTTCAACCCTCACCTTTTTCATCGCGGGCGGAAACCGACATGGAGTTCAAGATCACGCTGCAACCCGGCAACCATACGTTCGTCGCCGAAGCGGGCGAAACCATACTCGAAGCTGCGCGCAAGAACGGACACGAGTTGCCTCGCGGGTGCAACGATGGCGCCTGCCGCATGTGCGTCGGAAACGTGCTTCAAGGAACGGTGGATCACGGAAGATCCACATGGATCGCACTGCCTCAACAGGACAGAGAGGCGGGTATGGCATTGTTTTGTTGCGCCACCCCCATGTCCGACCTCGTCATCGAACGGCGCGAGACCAGCGCGGACTGGGACATGCTGGAGATGGACTCGCCGTTCTGAGCGGTAGAGCGCCTTTATCGGGCCGGGCCCGCCTTACGGCCATCGGGGACGTCGTCGTTCCCTTCAAGTCAGTCACGTGACTTGCAGCCTCACCCGTCGTCATCATCATCCAGCGCTTCCGCCTCGTAGCGCTCGGGATAGAACGTGCTCAGGGTGCCGCCGGTCGCGCGGTCGATCACGGCGATCGACACCAGCGGGTCGCGCGACTCGGGTTCTACGAAGTTGTCGGCGGCGTCTCTTGCAAAGGCCAGGGCTTCGAGGCGCGTGCCGAAGCTTTCGAGAAGGACGCTTCCCCTCTTCCTGAACCTGCCCCGCACTTCGAAATTCCTGCCCGACATCCGGTCCTCGACGTTGCCTTGAGAGCGTCATGCTACACGCGGCGAATCACGATGCCCCCGGAGATGTTCGTCGAGATCCTTCGAGCCGCCGGAGTCGATTCGCCACGGACGGTAAAATTCACGCATGCGCGCCGCCTCCCCCTGGTTCGAAATGCCCAGCCCCTTCGACGCCGATGCGCGGGTGCTGCTGCTCGAGCCGCCCTCGGCCAACGCAAGCGAATTGCGGGCGCGGCTGCTGGACGAGAGCTATGCCAGGCCCTACGTCGTCGACGACGGCGAGCGGCGCTACCTGCATTTCGACGGGCGGCTGGTGCAGAGCGCGATGAGCCTGGCCGCGCCGAATGCGCTGGACGTGCGCTACACGCAGAAGATGATGTCCTTCCTGCTGTTCCAGCCAAAGCCGCGGCGGCTCGTGCTGATCGGGCTGGGCGGCGGCTCGCTGGTGAAGTTCTGCCACTACCGGCTGCCGGCCACGCACATGACGGCGGTGGAGAACAATCCCGACGTGATCGCCCTGCGCGATGCGTTCTGGCTGCCGTCCGACGGCGCCAAGCTGCAGGTGATCGAAGGCGACGGCGCGCACTATCTTGCGGGCGCGGAAAAGGGCATCGACGCGCTGCTGGTCGACGCCTTCGACCGCACCGGCCTCGCGCCCAGCCTGGCGGAGCGCGCCTTCTTCGAGCTGGCGCACGCCAAACTGGCCGGCAGCGGCCTGCTGGTGATGAATCTGGCGGGCGACCCGCTCGCCTATGCTGGCGTGGTGGCGACGGCGATGGAGGTGTTCGACCAACAGGTCATCGTCGTGCCGGTGCCCGAGGACGACAACCAGGTGCTGCTGGCCTTCCGCAATCCCCGCTTCGAGCCGAATTGGCGCCGGCTGCAAGGCCTCGCCAAGGAAATGCGCGCCAAGTACGGCCTGGATTTCCCCGACTTCCTCGAGAAGATCGAGCGTTCGGCGAAGCTCGGCCTGGCCCGCCGCGAGGCCGAGCGCCGCCCCTGACGCCGCCTTCGCCGGGAAATGTGTCACGAAATGACACAACCCGGACGTTCTGGCCCCCGATTCGATTGTCCGTTCGATTTTCGCCGTCGATACTGCGATCGGTAGTCGAAGCGCGGCGCAGCGCGCCGCCAAAGAACAACGATTCGGGGGCAGCGTTCCCCTGTGGAGGCAGATCATGGCGAAGGACCATCACCTCGGCGCGCGGCTGACGCACGGCATCGTCTGGTGGGATGCGAGCCGGACACCCGGCATGGAGGCCTTCGGCCCGCCGGTGCGCTTCACCATCGACGGCGTCGAAGCCGAGGCGCCGGCGGGCGCTTCGCTGCTCAACGCGCTGGTGGCCAACGGCGTCTATGTGCCGCACCTGTGCACGCATCCGGACATCCCGCCCGCCTGCCGGCGCGGCGAAGGCGGCGGCTGCAATCTCTGCGCGGTCGAGACCTCCGAGCGCCCGAACAAGGTGAGCCACGCCTGCAAGCTGGAGATCAAGGAAGGCTTGGCGATCCGCACCACGCTGCCGCTGATCCGCATCGCGCGGCAGGCGGCGCTGGCCAAGATCCTCGCCAACCATCCGCATGTCTGCCTTACCTGCCCGGACCGCAACAGTTGCGACCGCAGTGAATGCGCCTATGGCCATGCGCCGGAGACGCGATGCTGCGCGCAGTTCGACACCTGCGAACTGCACAAGGTGGCGGACTTCGTCGGCATCCGCGAGAACACGCCGGCCTACGCCTCGCTCGGCCTGCCGGTGATCCGCGACGAGCCTCTGTTCGACCGCGACTACAACCTCTGCATCGACTGCCGCCGCTGCCTGACGGTGTGCAACGACATCCGCGGCGTCGGCTGCCTGGAGATCAAGACGGTCGAGTCGCCGCAGGGGCCGCGCACCTATGTCGGCACCATCAAGCCGACGCTGCTCGAATCCGGCTGCAAGTTCTGCCGTTCGTGCGTCACGGTCTGCCCGACCGGCGCGCTCAAGGACCGCGTGCTCGACCCGGCGCTGCGCAATAAAGACGTGCCCTGCCATGCGGCCTGCCCGGCCGGCATCGACGTGCCGCGCTACGTGCAGCTCGCCGCCGAGGGCAAGTACGCCGAGGCCATCGCCGTGGTGCGCGAGAAGCTGCCCTTCCCCGGCATCCTGGGGCGCGCCTGCTACGCGATGTGCGAGTCCGCCTGCCTGCGCGGAAAGCTCGACGATCCGCTTTCGATCCGCGGCCTCAAGCGCATCGCCGACGACCACGACACCGGCCTGTGGCGCCGCTACGCCAAGCAGCTGCCGCCGACCGGACGCCGCGTCGCCATCATCGGCGCGGGGCCCGCAGGGCTCACCGCCGCCTGGTACCTCGCCAAGCAGGGCCACGCCGTCACGGTGTTCGACGCGCATCCGCACGGCGGCGGCACGGCGCGCTACGGCATCCCTTCCTATCGCGTGCCGCCCGACGTGGTGGATCGCGAGGTGGCGGAGGTCGGCAAGCTCGGCGTGAAGTTCGAGTTCGGCCGCAAGGTCGACGACATCGACACGCTCTTCGAAAAAGGCTTCGACGCCGTCTTCATCGCCATCGGCTGCCAGGGCGGCGACCGCCTGCGCGTGCCGGGCGACGACCTGCCGGGCGTGGTGGACAGCCCGACCTTCCTGCATGCGGTGGCGATGGGGCTGGTCAATACGCCGGGCAGCGGCATCGTCACCGGGCGCAAGGTGGCCGTCATCGGCGGCGGCAACGTCGCGGCCGACAACGCGCGCTCATCGCGGCGCTTCGGCGCAGAGGTGGACATCATCTATCGCCGCACGCAGGCCGAGATCCCGCTGCACCAGGCGGAGCTCGACGGCTGCCTCGAGGAAGGCGTGAACATCCGTTACCTATTGGCGCCCAAGCGCATCGAAGCAGGCCGCGACGGCTGGCGTCTCGCGGTGACCTATGCGCGCATGGCGCTCGGCGAACCCGACGCCTCGGGCCGGCGCCAACCGGTGCCCACCGGCGAGGAGATCGCCGAGGGCGCGGACCTGGTGATCGCCGCCGTCGGCCAGCACACGCAGCGCTTCGACGCGTTCCGGGTGCAGACCGATCCCAAGGGCCGCATCATCGTGCGCGAGGATTCGCTGATGACCAGCCGGCCGGGCGTCTATGCCGGCGGCGACTGCGTGCTCGGGCCATCGACGCTGATCGAGTCGGTGGCGCATGGACGCCGCGCCGCCTCCGCAATCGACCTTCAACTGGGCGGCGACGGCGACATCGAGGAAAAGCTGCTGCCCGACGGCTGGGAGACTTCGCCGCGGCTGGGCGCCGATCCGGACTTCAACAAGCGCCGCAAGGTGCTTCCCGTGATGCTGGCCCCGAGCGCGCGCACCAGCGGCTGGGAAGAGGTGGAGAAGGCCTACAGCGACGACGCGGCGCGCGCGGAGGCGGGGCGCTGCTTCAAGTGCAACCTGACGCCGATGCTCGCTGACGCCGTCGAGCCCTTCAATCCCGAGCAATGAAGTCGGAATTTATGTCACGAAATGACACAACGCCAACTTTCCAATCGAGTTTCGATTGTCCGTGCAGCCGGTGCTTCCGATACTGGCATCAAGCGCGGAGGGCCGCGCCACCGACCATCGAAACCTAGGAGATCATCATGAGCTACAAAATCGTTCCCGAACTCTGCAACGCCTGCGGTTCTTGCGAGTCGGAGTGCCCGAATCGCGCCATCAGCCACGTCGACAAGCTCTACACGATCGACCCGAACAAGTGTCAGGAATGCCAGGGCACGTACGACAGCCCGATGTGCGCGCAGCTTTGCAACACGGACGCCTGCGTCCCGGCCTGACGAAGCAACCGGGATCCGGCGCGCGAACGGCCGGGCCCCATGAATCCCACTCTTCTCTGGAGATAGCCATGGACCGAATCGTACGGGTGAACATGTCGGATCTGACGACCCGCGTTGAAGCCGTTCCGGATGCCTGGGTGCCGCTCGGCGGCCGGGCGCTCACGTCGACCATCGTGGCGGCGGAAGTCCCGCCGACCTGCCACGCGCTGGGTCCCAACAACAAGCTGGTGCTCGCGCCCGGCCTGCTCACCGGCACGGCGGCGGCGAACTCCGGCCGCATCTCGGTCGGCGCCAAGAGCCCGCTCACCGGCGGCATCAAGGAAAGCAACGCCGGCGGCACGGCTGCCAAGGCGCTCGCCAAGCTGGGCATCAAGGCGCTGGTGATCGAAGGCGCGCCCAAGGAAGGCAAGTGGTACAGCGTGCATGTCGCCAAGGATGCGGTCACGATCCAGGAAGAATCTGAACTCGTCGGCAAGGGCAACTACTGCCTGGTCAACCAGGTTCAGGCGCGCCACGGCAAGCCGGTGGCCGTCGTTTCCATCGGCCCGGCGGGCGAGATGAAGATGCTGACCGCCAACATCTCGGTGGCCGACCCCGAGTCGCACCTGCGCAGCGCGGGCCGCGGCGGCCTGGGCGCGGTGATGGGCGCCAAGGGCGTGAAGTTCATTTCGATCGACGAATCCGGCACGCCGCCCGTCATGCCGAAGAACGCCGCCAAGTTCAAGGAAGCGGCCAAGACCTTCGCGCAGACGCTGCTCGACCACCCGGTCAGCGGCCAGGGCCTGCCGACCTACGGCACCAACGTGCTGGTGAACATCCTCAACGAGGCCGGCGGCCTGCCGACGCGCAACTTCACGTCGGGCCAGTTCGCGGCGCACGACAAGATCTCCGGCGAGACGATGCACGACATCATCGTCAAGCGCGGCGGCACGCCGACGCACGGCTGCCACCCCGGCTGCCAGATCCAGTGCTCGCAGATCTACAACGACAAGGACGGCAAGTACCTGACCTCGGGCTTCGAATACGAGACCATCTGGGGCCTGGGCGCGGACTGCTGCATCGAGGACCTCGACGACATCGCCACCGCCGACCGCATCATGGACGACATCGGCGTCGATAGCATCGAAACCGCGGTGATGTTCGGCGTGGCCATGGAAGCGGGCGTGCTGAAGTTCGGCGACGGCAAGGGCGTCTGCCGCCTGCTGTCTGATGAGATCGGCAAGGGCACGCCGCTCGGCCGCATCCTCGGCGGCGGCGCCGCCAACGTCGGCCGCACGTATGGCATCACGCGCGTCCCCGTGGTGAAGAACCAGGGCATCCCCGCCTACGATCCGCGTGCCGTCAAGGGCATCGGCGTCACCTATGCGATGAGCACGATGGGCGCCGACCATACCTCGGGCTACGCGGTCGCGACCAACATCCTGTCCGTCGGCGGCCATGTCGATCCGCTCTCGAAGGAAGGCCAGATCGAGCTCGCGCGCAACCTCAACATCGCGACGGCGGCGATCGACTCGACCGGCATGTGCCTGTTCATCGCCTTCCCGGCGCTGGACATCCCGGCCTGCCTGACCTCGCTGATCGACATGATCAACGCGCGCTTCGACATCAACCTGACGGGCGACGACGTCACCGCGCTCGGCAAGTCGGTGCTGAAGACCGAGCATGCCTTCAACGTCGCGGCCGGCCTGACCAAGGAGCACGACCGGCTGCCCGAGTTCTTCAGTCTGGAGCCCATCGCGCCGCACAACGTGGTGTGGGACTTCACGCCCGAGGAACTCGACACGTACTGGAACTTCTGATGTCTCCTCCTGATGCCTGAACGGCATCTTGATCCCCGGTGCGCAAGCATCGCGCACCGGGGCCTTTCGCCGCAGAGCCGCACCGAACCATGAAGATCAAGCTCAGACTCTACGCCACGCTGCGCAGCTACCTGCCGCCGGACAACGCCGCCGGCGAGGTGGCGCTCGATCTTCCGGAGGGGACCACGATCGCCGATACGCTGGTGGCGCAGGGCGTGCCGGTCGGGCTCGCGCACATCGTGCTCGTGAACAACCGCCATGTGCTGCGCAGCGACATCGCCGGCCGGGTGCTGATCGAGGGCGACGAACTGGCGGTCTTTCCCGCCATCGGCGGCGGCTGAAGCGGAACGGCCGGATGCCGGACGGCGGCAGGGCCGGCGGTGTTCAGCGGTTCTTGAATCCCAACAGGAAGCGGTGCGGTCCCGGAACGCCGGGCGGCACCAACGCGACACGGTCGCCCGGGCGGATCACGGCCCTGTCCGCGGCAAAGGCCTTGCGATTGACGAACATGACTTCGACGCCTTGCGGATCGATTTCCAGCAGTTCGAGAAGTTCGGGGCCGGTGGTCTCCCCCTCGAGCGGGAAGGCGCACGGATTGGGCCATTGGCGCTCCCGGAAGACCTGCGCCAGCCCCATGAATCCATGCAGTTCGATCGCCTGCGTCATGAGCTTCCCCGTTCCTGTCGCTGCCCTGCAGCACACCACACTTTCGTCTAATGGTAGTACAGTTGGTTTCCCGATTTCACTGACGGCCGCGTGCCCCGAGAAGCCGCTGCGCGGGCGTTGCGAGAGCGAGGCGGAATGACAAAACCCAAGATCGGACGAGCGACGCTGCGCCGGGCCCGCGAGCTGCTGCTCGAACGGGGCGAGATTCCGCTGAGCTACATGGTGGAGGCGGCGCTGGCGAAGTCGTGGCGGCGATCGGCCGACGCCGGCCTCGCGCCCGAGGGACGCCTGCCCGATTCGGGCCGCCTCGAAGATCACCAGTTGTGCCAGACCACCGAGCGCCTGCAGGAATTCATCGCCCACGCCCGTCCGGTGATGGAGTACCTGCACGCGCAGACGCGCGACTCGGACAGCATGGTCATCCTCGCCGACGATCGCGGCATCATTCTCCAGACCGTCGGCGATCCCGATTTCCTCACGCGCGCCGAGCGCGTTGCGCTGGTGCCCGGCGTTTCCTGGGACGAGCGCTATCGCGGCACCAACGGCATCGGCACGGCGCTGGCCGACGCCCAGCCGCTGGTGGTGCAGGGCGGCGAGCACTTCCTCGAGCGCAACGGCTTCCTCAGCTGCGCCGCGGCGCCGATCACCGCGCCCGACGGGCGCCTGCTGGGCGTGCTCGACATCTCGGGTGACGAGCGGCGCTATCACCCGCATACATTGGGGCTGGTGCGCGCCGCGGCCCAGATGCTCGAGAGCCGGCTGTTCGACGCCTGCCATGGCCACAGCCTGCGCATCCGCTTCCATCCGCTGGCCGAAGGCATCGGCACGGTGGCCGAGGGCGCCGCCGCACTGTCCGAGGACGGCTGGATCACGGGCGCGACCCAGCAGGGTTTCGCGCTGCTGCATCTCGCGCCGGCCGACCTCGGCATCACGCCCTTGTCCCGCGTGCTGCAGGTGCGCCTCGCCGATCTCATCGACTGGAGCCGGCGCCGGCCCGACGAGCCGATGCTCGTCTCGCGCAACGACGGCAGCCGGCTGTTCGTGCGCGTCGACCCCGGCCGCGCGAAACCGGCGGCCGCCGCCCCCGCCGCTGCCCGCCCGAAGCCCGCGGAGGACGCTTTGGCAGCGCTGTGCACGGGCGACGAGCGCATCGCGGGCGCCGTGGAGAAGGCCCGCAAGCTCATCGGCAAGCCGATCGCGCTGCTGCTGCAGGGCGAATGCGGCGTCGGCAAGGAGTATTTCGCGCGCGCTTTCCACGCCTCGGGTCCGCGCCGCGACGGCCCCTTCGTCGCCCTCAATTGCGCGGCGATCCAGCAGAGCCTGCTCGAGGCGGAACTCTTCGGCTACGCCGGCACGCTGTGCCGCGACGAATACCTGGGCCGCCTGCGCGAGGCGGACGGCGGCACGCTGCTGATCGAGGAAGTCGGCGACCTGCCGCTGCCGCTGCAGGCGCGCCTGCTCGGCGTCATGCAGAACAAGCAGACCATGCCGCTGGGGGCGGAGAAGCCGGTGGCGGTGGACGCCGTCATCGTCTGCGCGACGCGGCGCGACTTGCGCGCCGAGATCGAGGCGGGACGCTTCGACGCAGACCTCTACTACCGCATCAACGGCATCACGCTGGCGCTGCCGCCGCTGCGCAGCCGCAAGGACTTCACGCAGTTGCTCGCCCGGCTGCTCGAGGAGCAGGCGCCGGGACGCGGCCTGTCGATCGAGCCTGCGGTGGCGACGGCGTTCGCCGATTACGTCTGGCCGGGCAACGTCAGCCAGCTCGTCAATGCACTGAAGGCCGCCTGCGCCCTGCTCGACGAGGACGAGAACCGCATCGGCTGGCAGCACCTGCCCGACGACCTGGCCGAGGAACTGCGTTGGCAGCCGCCGCCCGCGCCCGCAGCCGGCGCCGCGACCGAGAACCTGCGCGAGCTTTCCGAGACCACGATTGCGCGGGCGATCGCGCTCAGCCACGGCAACATGTCGGAAGCGGCGCGCCGGCTCGGCATCAGCCGCAACACGCTCTACCGGCGGCTGCGGCAGGGATCGATGGCGCCGGACGGCGGCGGCTCCGAGAATCCCTAGCGCCAGCGCTCCTCACGCGGCGCACTGAACCGAGAGCACTTCGGCGCGAATGCGCCACAGTTCGCGCGCCGGCGAAAGCTGCAGCGTGCCGGGCGAGGCGTCCGAAACGCCGGATGCGGCGCAGAGGATTTCGAGCAAGCGCGGGTTCTCGGTCATGTATTCGTCCCATAGCTGGGCGTAGAGGGCCTGGACCTCCTCGCGATGGATTGCGACGAAGGCGGCCGCCCGCTGGCGCGGTAATCCGATCAGCCCGCCGGCAAAACGGCGGGCGCCGCAGCAGATCTCTTCGATGCTGCGATTGCGGCGGGCGCGGATGCGGGCGCCGGCAGCACTGAAGGATGGAGTCCCGGCGGGGCCGCACTCCAGAAACGAGGCGGTGCCGAAGCTAAGCATGGCCGTCACCCGGCCAGCGGCCCTCTGACTGCGCCCCGGCTCGGGAAGGCGCGAACCCTGTCGTTGCCACGATGCTCCTCGCTGCTGTGAGGAGTCGTCGAACGAAAAACGGCAAACGCGTGCTCTCCGTTCGGCAGCTCCTCGGCCTTCGGGCGACGGCTTGGCCCGGTCAGGCAGGTTGCTTTGCGCGGCGCCCTTTCGGAACGCTTTGCCTTTGTCGCGGCGAACTCTCGTTTGCCGTAAAACGCTTCGGATTATAGTACTAAAGTATTGGCCTTTGCGGACAGAGACGTGCGGCGCTGGACAGCGCTGGCCATGATTTCCCATATACTCCTAAAGACATAGCCCGGCTTCAGTGCAGTCCCCGATTCGACGGCGTGCGGGAGGAACGATTTTGTCTGGTTTCATCAAAGATGACTCGCCATTGCCAATCATTTGGCACACGGGTGACCTGAGCCCCGGCCTGCCGCCCGACTTGCCAACCACCCGGCCCCGGAACGACGCATCGGAAGCTCCAATAGCGGCACTGATCGATGTCGCGTCCCTCAGGTTGCTCCTTGACGACCTGACGGCACTGATAGGAATTCCGACGGCGCTCCTGGATCTCGAAGGCAACATTCTTCAGAGCGCGGGCTGGCAAAGGGCCTGTACCGGGTTCCACAGGGCGAACTCGCGGTCGTGCGCCAATTGCACGGAGAGCGATCTCTTTCTTGCCAGGCACCTGCGCAGGGGTGAGTTCGTCGATTACAAGTGCAAGAACGGCTTGTGGGACGTCGTCACTCCGGTGTTCGTCGGGGACCAGCATCTGGGCAACCTGTACTGCGGCCAGTTCTTCTATGACGACGACAAGATCGACGAGGCCTTCTTCCTGGCCCAGGCCGGCCGATTTGGCTACGACGCCGCCGCATATCTGGACGCGATCCACGAGATTCCCCGCTTTAGCCGGGAGCGCGTTCGCCAGATCATGGGGATGATCGTCGATCTGGCATCCTATTTGTCGAGCCTTTCGCTGAGCACTCTGCGGCTGACCGAAAGCCGAAGCCAGATGGAGGCGTTGCTCCAGGCGCTGCCCGACCCAGTCTGGGTCAAGGACAGAGACGGGGTGTTCGTGACCTGCAACCGCGCTTTTGAACGGATGCTGGGTGCGACGGCTGCCGAGATCGTCGGCAAGACAGACCACGATTTCCTCTCCGCCGAACTGGCAGATTTCTTCCGCCAGAAGGATAGGGAGGCGATGGCCGACACCCAGCCGAGGGTAAATGAGGAGTGGCTGACGCACGCGGGCAGCCGGCAGCAGGTGCTGCTTGAGACGATCAAGACGTCTTTGTCGGGGCCCGCCGGCACTCCCATCGGTGTCCTGGGAATCGCTCGCGACATCACCGAGAGGAAACGGGTCGAGGAGCACCTGCATCTGATGTCGCGCGTCTTCTCCAACAGCGGCGAAGCGATCGTCATTACAGATGCGGAAAATCGGGTTCTTGCCGTCAACCGGCAATTCACCAACCTGACGGGATACGGCCCAGAGGAAGTCGTCGGCAAGGACCCGCGCATTCTCTCGGCAGGCAATACGCCGCCCGAGACTTATCAGGAAATGTGGGCAGCCCTGGCGAAGAACGATTATTGGCAGGGCGAGCTTTGGGACCGCCGGAAGACGGGCGAAGCCTATCCGAAGCGGCTTGCCATATCCGTGGTGCGCGATGCAGACGGCAATGTCCTCAACTACATCGGGAGCTTCGAGGACATCACCGACCAAAAGGCCGCGGAAGACCGGATTCGATTTCTGGCGCACCACGATGCATTGACCGGCCTGCCCAACCGGCTCAGCTTGAACGAGCGACTGGAACAGAGCATGGCTTTTGCCAGGCGCTTTCAGCAATCGCTGGCCATCATGCTGATCGACCTCGACAACTTCAAGTCCATCAACGACACGCTGGGACACAGCGCGGGCGACCAACTCCTGGTCCAGGTTGCGCAACGCCTGCTGGGTGCCGTACGCGGGTCCGACATCGTGGCGAGATTGGGCGGCGACGAATTCGTCCTGGTCCTGACTGGAATCGAGGGCGACGCCTATGCCACGGAAATTGCCGGCAAGCTCGTCGGTCGCGTTTCCGAGCCGTATGCCATCGATGGCAAGGAGGTGCGAACGTCTCCCAGCGTCGGAATATGCTTCTATCCGCGAGATGCGATCGAAACCAGCGACCTGATCAAGAATGCCGACATAGCGATGTACCACGCCAAGGCGAGCGGCCGCTCCAACTTCCAGTTCTTCGCGGAGGAGATGAAGGTCGAGGTGACGCGACGTGTGACGATCGAAAACGAACTGGACAGGGCAATTGAAGAGGGACAGTTCGTACTGCACTACCAGCCGCAGGTCGTGGCAGACACCGGCCAGGTCGTGGGTATGGAAGCGCTGATCAGGTGGCAGCATCCCGCCCGCGGCCTCGTCTTCCCCAACGATTTCATTCCGGTCACAGAGGAGACCAGACTGATCCTGCCGCTGGGAAAATGGGTGCTGGAGGAAGCGTGCCGGCAGCTGGCGGCCTGGCATCGCGCGGGATTCTCGGGCCTGCATATTTCGGTAAATCTGAGCGCGCTCCAATTCCAGGATCGGCATCTGCCCACTCTGGTGAAGAACGCCCTTGAGCAAAATGCCCTCGCGGCGCGCTGCCTGCATCTTGAGATTACGGAATCGATGGCGATGCGCAAGCCGGAAGAAAGCATGGCCATGATGAAGGCGCTCACCGATATCGGCGTAAAACTCGTCATGGACGACTTCGGCACCGGCTATTCGTCACTCGCTTATCTCAAGCTGTTTCCCCTGGACATCATCAAGATCGACCGGTCGTTCGTGAAGGATATCGAGCACGACGAGAACGACGCAGCGATTTGCGAAATAACCATGCTGTTGGCCCAGAAGCTTGGGATGCAGGTCGTTGCGGAAGGGGTCGAGACCCCCGGCCAGCTGGAATTCCTCTCTGACATCGGCTGTCATTGGATCCAGGGCTACATCTTCGGAAGGCCGGTTGACGGCGATTCGGCAACCGCGGTCCTGCATGCGTCTCCGGCCCGCGCGTCAACCGTCTCCGCCGCGACACCGACCTGACTTCTCACTGGAACCAGCGTTCCAGCCGTCATGCCGCGGCGGGAACGCCTCAAGAGTCAGCTTCACTGCACGTCCACGATCAGGATCACCAGAGCGTTTCGCGCTCCGGCGAGGCCGTGATGTTGTGGATCGTGAGGTCGGCGCCGTTGAACTCTTCTTCCTGGTCGAGGCGGATGCCGATGAACTTCTTGAGCAGGCCATAGACGACGTAGCCGCCGACGAAGGCGATGGTGACGCCCATCAGCGTGCCGATCAGCTGCGACATGAAGGACACGCCGCCCATGCCGCCGAGCGCCTTGGCGCCGAACACGCCGGCCAGGATGCCGCCCATGGCGCCGCACAGGCCGTGCAGCGGCCACACGCCGAGCACGTCGTCGATCTTCCAGCGGTTCTGCGTCACGGTGAACATCCAGACGAACATCGCGCCCGCCATCGCGCCGGTGACGAGCGCGCCGAGCGGATGCATGAGGTCGGAGCCGGCGCAGATTGCGACGAGGCCGGCAAGCGGGCCGTTATGGATGAAGCCCGGGTCGTTCCTGCCGGCGATCAGGGCGGCCAGCGTGCCGCCGACCATGGCCATCAGCGAGTTCATCGCGACGAGGCCGGTGATCTTGTCGATGGTCTGCGCGCTCATCACGTTGAAGCCGAACCAGCCGACGGTGAGAATCCAGGCGCCGAGCGCGAGGAAGGGGATGCTCGACGGCGGATGCGCGCCGGCGATGCCGCCGTCCTTGTGGTAGCG
>JBLNBJ010000152.1:0-21308 GCA_050259835.1 Ignavibacteria bacterium
GGTCGCGCATGAAATTGCGCGCCTGGTAATTGCGCACGCCCCACCAGTCGACGGTCTGGTTCGGCATCGCCAGCACGTGGTCGATGCCGACGACGTCGGGCTCGGATTTCATCAGCCAGTAGCGCATGCCGGATTCCTCCGTCGCAGGGAAACGATCAGTGTAAGCCCGAGCTCTCGCACCAAAGGATGCCGACGATCGAGTTCACAGCAACACCCCGACGGCCAGCAGCAGCCCGAAGAGCAGCCCGGCGCGCGCCGTGGCGGCGAGCAGCAGGTTGAGCACCGGGCCGTGTTCGCCGCGCGCGATGCGCAGGACCACGCCGGCGCAGGCCGGCAGTGCGCCGAAGGCCAGCAGCGCGCCGGGACGTCCTTGCGCGGCGAACCAGAGCGGCGCCGCGAACGGCGCCAGCATCATCGCCGCGAACGCGCGACGTGCTGCCCCCGGGCCGAGCGCCGCGGCCAGCGTGCGGCGCCCCGCCTTCGTGTCGCCGGCGAGGTCGCGGTAGTTGTTGACCATCAGCACGCCGGCGGCGAGCGAGCCGAGCGCCGCGCCGCCGAGCAGCGCGGCCGCCGAGAGCCGCGCCGCCTGCAGCCAGTAGCTGCCGCCGACCGCGCAAAGGCCGAAGAACGCGAACACGAAGACTTCGCCGAACGGCGTGTGCGAGATCGGGCGCGGTCCGCCCGAATAGGCCCAGCCGGCCGCCAGCGACGCCAGGCCGATGGCGACGATCGGCCAGCCGCCGACGCCGGCGAGGTAGATGCCGAGCGCGAAGGCAGCGCCGAAGGTGGCGAAGGCCGCCGCTCGCACCTGAGCGGGCGTCGCCCAGCCGGCGGCCGTCACGCGCAGCGGACCGACACGCTCCGGCGTGTCGTTGCCGCGCTCGAAGTCGGCCGCGTCGTTGTGCAGGTTGGTCGCGGCCTGGATCAGCAGCGCGCAGAGCAGTGCGGCCAGGGCCGGCAGCCACGCATGGGCGACGCCCTCCGACCATGCGATCGCCGTGCCGAGCGCAACCGGCGTGACTGCGATGCTCAGCGTGCGCGGCCGCGCCGCCGTCCACCAGATGCGCCAGCCGCGCGGGGGCGCGCTCGCGATGGCGTCCGGCAATCCGGGCTTCACGCGCCAGCCCCGTTCCCGCCGCAGGCGGGCATATCAGTCGCGGGGCGAGCCGTCGCTTGCTGCATCTCCGGCCTCAGCCCGTAATGCAGGCACGCGATGCCGAGCGACACATTCTCCCATCGCACCTGGGTGAACCCCGCCTTCTCCATCGCCGCCGCGAAGCCGCGCTGGTCGGGAAAGCGGCGAATCGAGTCGACGAGGTACTGATAGGCCTCCGGGTTGCGCGCCACGGCGGCGCCCAGGCGCGGGATGATCAGATACGAGTAGAGGTCGTAGAGCGGCGCGAACCAGCGATAGGGCCGCGAGAACTCGAGGCAGACGAAGCGGCCGCCCGGCTTCAGCACGCGGTGAATCTCCGACAGCGCGGCGTCGAGCCGCGTTGCATTGCGCAGGCCGAAGGAGATGGTCAGCAGATCGACGCTGCCATCGGCGAAGGGCAGGGCTTCGGCTTCGCCGGCGAACCAGGCGATCGCTGCGCCGCTGCGCCGCCGTCCTTCGCGCATCATGGCGCGGCTCGGGTCGCAGACGGCCACTTGCCGGTCGGCGCGGACCAGCAGGCGCGCCACGTCGCCGGTGCCGCCGGCGAGGTCCACCACCGTGCCGGCGACGTCGCGGCAGCGCCGCGCCAGCGTACGCTTCCAGAGGCGGTGGATGCCGAAGCTCATGAGGTCGTTCATGAGGTCGTAGCGCGGCGCGACGGCCTCGAAGACGCGGCGGATGCGGCTCTTGCGCTCGTCGGCGCTCACCTGCTCGCGCCCGAAGCTGCCATCGATCGATGATGCTTCCTGCATGTTCCCCGCCGCACGCAAAAAGAAAGCGCGGCTCGTGCCGCGCTTCGAAGTAGGTCCCCCGCGTGTGCCGTTCGGCCGGCATCCTGAACCGTGGTTCAGAGTGGCCGCGTTCCTACCGCATCAGGTGCGCCCGCAATGGGGCGCTCACAACAGCGGCGTCCTGGGTCGGCGACCGATGCCTATCAGCATAGGTTCAAGGAATATATGGCCGTCACGAACACCGCAGGGGATTTCGCGGGCGACGCCCGGATCGACGCTTTAGAACAGGTTTTCCTGCTGCGCGAGCGCCGAATCCAGACGCGCTTCCATGGCTTCGATTCTACGCTTCACTTCGGCGCCATCAAGGGGCGTGGGCGGCGATTTTTTGAGCGCCGTCAACTCATGCGCAAGATTCAGCGCCGCCATCACGGCGAGGCGCTCGCCGGTGCTCTTGGTCTTCTTGGCGATGTCCGCCATCTTGGCGTCGAGCAATGCCACGGCCTCGAGCAGCGCTTCGCGTTCTTCGGGAGGGCAGGCGACGCTGTAGGGGCGGCCCTGCAGCTTGATGTCGAGCGTCGGCGTGGTCATTGGCTCGGCAGTCTTTCCATCAGCGCCTCGAGGCGCACGAGCGTGGTGTCGATCTTCTCGGTCAGCGCGCGCTTCTCGTTTTCGAGCCCCGCGATCCGGCTACGCAGGGCGAGGTTTTCCTCGCGCAGGCGCTGGCAGAACGCGACGACGTCGTCGACTTTTTGCTCGAGCGTGGAGAGATCGGCTTCCATGGAAGCCGCAAGTGTGCGAGAAAAGCCGTTCTCGGTCAAGCAATAAGCGGGCAATGTGAAGGTTGCGCCGCAAGACCCCGTCGCGCTTCCGGGCGGCGATGAGGCCGCCATGCTAGACTCCGCGCCGCTGTCCGCGGTGCCCGAACGCCTTCCAGGCGCAAGGGTGAAACGGGAAGCCGGTGCGCGCGATTCCGCGCAATCCCGGCGCTGCCCCCGCAACGGTAAGGAAGTGCGGCATCGCCATCACGCCACTGGGTGACCCCCGGGAAGGCGGCGATGCAAGACTTCCGAGCCCGGAGACCGGCCGTCGGACAAACAGTGGATGTGTCGCGGGGTTGCGATGCGCTGGCGGCCATGGCCGTACTGCCTTCACTCCCGCGTTCCGTCCGTTTTCCGCAATTGGCGTGCGGGGACGCACGCCGCAACGGGAGTCTCGTTCGCCATGTCTCGCCCCTTTGTTCGCAGCACGCTCGCGGCCGTCACGGCCGCCGCATTCGCCATGCCCGGCCACGCGGCCGATGAAGCCACGGTCGTCGTCACCGCCACGCGCCAGCCGGCACGCGCCAACCAGCTGATCGCCGGCGTCGCCGTGATCGACCGCCAGCAGATCGAGGAAAGCCCTGCCCAGACGCTCGGCGAACTGCTCGGGCGCCAGCCGGGCATCCAATTCAACCGCACCGGCGGGCCGGGCGGCGCGGAAAGCGTTTACATCCGCGGCACCAACTCCGACCACGCGCTGGTGCTCGTCGATGGCGTGCGCGTCGGTTCGGCGACGCTCGGCACGACCGCCTTCGAGATGATTCCGCTGTCGCAGATCGAGCGCGTCGAGATCCTTTCCGGTCCGGCCTCGGCGCTCTACGGCGCCGACGCGCTCGGCGGCGTCATCCAGATCTTCACGCGCGGCGCCGGAGAGCCGGGCACGCAGGCCATGGCCGGCGCCGGCAACCTCGGCACCTTTGAAACCAGCGTCAGCCACCAGGGCGTCAGCGGCCAGTGGAAATATGGCATCAGCGCGGGCGCGTCAGGCAGCCGCGGCATCAACCAGATTGCGAATCCCGACAGCACGTTCTACAGCCCCGACAAGGACGGCTACCGCAACCAGAACTTTGCGGTGAATCTCGCCTACCGTTTCGATGCCGGCGAGGCGGGCGTCCGCTATTTCAGTTCCGAGACGGTCAACAAGTACGACACGGCGCTGTGGAATCCCACCATCCTGCCGTTCGGCGGCTACGTCAACGCCGACGCGGATTGGCGCATGCATCACTGGGTCTCGGGCAGCAGCGTATGGCTGCGCAACGACTTCAGCCAGGCATGGAAGAGCACGATTACGGTCAGCCAGGGCGTCGACGACACGCGCAGCACGCCGTCGGCGAACTGGGGCGAAGAGGCGGACCTCTTCAAGACGCGCAGCAACCAGATCGTCTGGCAGAACGACGTCACCCTCCCCGTCGGCAAGCTGCTGCTCGGCGCAGAACGGCTCGAGCAGCAGGTCGCTTCGACCACCGCCTATCCGAAGACCTCGCGCACCATCTCGTCCCTGCTGGCCGGATGGAACGGCAACATCGGGCGCCACTCGCTGCAGGCCAACCTGCGGCGCGACAGCAACTCCCAGTTCGGCGACAAGACCACGCATACCTTTGGCTACGGCTACCGCCTTACCGATACGCTGCGGATCGCCGCAACGAGCGGCACCGCGTTCAAGGCGCCCACCTTCAACCAGCTCTACTTCCCGCCGACGCCCGGCGTCGGCATCGGCAACGCGAACCTGGTGCCCGAGTCGGCGCGCAGCAAGGAAGTGCGCCTGGCCTATGGCACAGGCAAGGTCGACGCCTCGCTGGCCTATTTCCACAATCACATCGACAACCTGATCAACTGGGGCGACGCCCCGGCGCCTTACTACCTGACGCCGACGAACATCGGTTCCGCCACCATCGGCGGATGGGAAGCCGCTGCGAACGCGGCCATGGGCGACTGGAGCGCCGGCGGCAGCGTGACGCTGCAGAACCCCGTGGACGATTCCACCAACAAGCAGCTCAACCACCGCGCGAAGCGCCACGGCGCGGTCTACCTGGCGCGCCAGTACCAGGAGTGGAAGCTGCGCGTGGAAGCGACGGGCGCCAGCTACAGCTACGACGATCTCGCCAATAGCCGCAAGCTCGGCGGCTACGGCCTGGTCAATCTCTACGCGGAAAGGCGCCTCAGCCCGTCGCTGCTGGCATTCGGCCGCGTGCAGAACCTGTTCGACAAGCAGTACGTGGTCTCGCGCACCTTCTGGGACAATTCGGTCTATCCGGGCGTCGGCACGACCTTCTTGGTCGGCCTGCGCTACGAACCTGCCCGTTAGGATTCCATGCCCACCCGCCGCCGCGCCCTCGTTGTGCTCGCCGTCCTCGCCGTGCTGGCGGTCGCGAGCATGGGCGTGAGCCTGGCGGTCGGCAGTCTCTCGCTCGGTCCCGGCGAGGTTCTCGCGGCGCTGTTCGGCGACGACGCCGGCATGGGCGCCGAGGTGGTGCGCAACCTGCGCCTGCCGCGCACGCTGGGCGCGTTTGCGTGCGGCGGGCTGCTGGCGCTGGCCGGCGCGCTGATGCAGGTGCTGCTGCGCAATCCGCTCGCCGATCCTTACGTGCTGGGCATCTCGGGCGGCGCCGCGGTCGGCGCGCTGGCCGCGATGCTGGGCGGGCTGGCGCTCGCCTTCGTCAATCTCGGCGCCTTCACCGGCGCCTTCCTCGCAACGCTGCTGGTGTTCGGGCTCGCGCACGGAGACAGCAGCTGGACGCGCACGCGGCTGCTGCTCACCGGCGTCATCGTGGCGGCCGGCTGCGGCGCGGTCGTGGCGCTGATCCTTTCCATCGCGCCCGAGCACCAGCTGCACGGCATGCTCTATTGGCTGATGGGCGATTGCGGCCAGGTGACGGATGCGCGTCCGGCGCTGGCGCTGCTGGTCGTCGCGCTGCTCGCTGCCCTGCCGGTGGCGCGCGAACTCAACCTGCTGGCGCGCGGCGAAGTGCTGGCCGCGTCGCTGGGCATCGTCGTGCCGCGCCTGAAGCGCATGGTGTATGTGCTGGCCTCGCTGTGCACGGCGGCAGCGGTGACGACGGCCGGCAGCATCGGTTTCATCGGCCTGGTCGTGCCGCACCTGGTGCGCCTCGCCGTCGGCAACGACCAGCGCCTGCTGCTGCCCGCGGCGGCGCTCGGCGGCGGCGCGCTGCTGGTGTTCGCCGATACGCTCGCGCGCACCGTGGTGGCGCCGACGCAACTGCCGGTCGGCGTGCTGACCGCCCTGCTCGGCGTGCCGGTGTTCCTGTTCCTGCTCGGCCGAGAGAGGCCGCGATGAGCCTGCTCGAAGCCCGCGCGCTCGACGTCGCCATCGGCGGCCGCATGCTGTGCCGCGGCCTCGACCTCGCGGTCGCGGCCGGCGAGTCGTGGGCCATCCTCGGCCGCAACGGCGCCGGCAAGTCGACGCTGCTCGCCACGCTGGCCGGCCTGCGCAAGCCGGCTGCCGGCGAGGTTCTCGTCGACGGATGCGCGGCCGGCGAAATGCCCCCGCGCGACCTGGCGCGCGTGCGCGGCTACCTGCCGCAGCAGAGCCACGATCCCTTCGCTTCGACGGTGCTCGAGACCGTGCTGGTCGGTCGCCATCCGCACCTGGGCCGGTGGGATTGGGAATCCGCGGGTGATCGCCGCATTGCCGAAGACGCGCTCGCCGAAGTTGGGCTCGCCGGCTTCGCCGCGCGCGATGTGCAGACGCTCTCCGGCGGCGAGCGCCAGCGCCTCGGCCTGGCGACGCTGCTGACGCAATCGCCGCGCCTGTTCCTGCTCGACGAGCCGCTCGCGCATCTCGACCTCAACCACCAGGTGGCGCAGATGGACGTGCTGCAGCGGCGCGTGGCGCAAGGCGCGGCCGTGGTGGCCGTGCAGCACGACCCCGGCTTCGCCGCGCGCTACTGCCAGCGGGCGCTGCTGCTGTTCGGCGACGGCGAATGGCGGGCGGGTCCCGTCGCCGAGGTCGTCACCGCCGAGAACCTTTCACGGCTCTACAACCATCCGCTGCGCGCCCTCGGCGGCGCGCCTTATCCGGTCTTCGTGCCCGAATGAACGCCTTGTTCCGCTTCCTCGCCGCCGCCGTACTCGCGCTCGCCGCCCTGCCGTCGCAGGCGGCCTGCCCGCGCATCGTCAGCCAGTCGCCCTACGTCACCTACGCGCTGGAATGGATGGGGCTTTCCGATTGCATCGTCGGCGTCAGCCGCTACGATTCCCGCGACCTGCCGCGAACCGGCGGCGTCATCGATCCGGACGCCGACATGATCGCGCTGGTCGATGCCCAGCTGATCATCACTGCCGACTGGGCCGACGCCGAAACCTGGCGCAAGGCGACGCCGCGCGGCGCCCGCGTGCTGCGCGTAGGGGGCTTCGACTCGATGGCCGGCGTCGAGGCGATGCTGCGCGAGATCGGCCGCGCCGCCGGCGTGGCGGACGTCGATGCGCGGGTCGACCGCTTCGCCGCCGAATGGCGCGCGGCGGCCGCGCGGGTGAACGGCGGCGGGCGGCGCGTGCTGCTGGTCTCGGCCTGCACCGACGTGCCGTATTCGTTCGGCCCCGGCACGGCGCTTTACGACCTGTTCACGCGCGCCGGCTTCGAGGTCGTCGAGACGCAGCAGAAGATCCACCAGTTTCCGGCCGACCCGCCCGCAGGCGACCTCTCGCATTGGCTCGATCGCGTGAAGCCCGAGATCGCCTTTGCCTTCAGCAATCATTGGGACGGCACCTGCAACGCCGCCCTCGCGCGGCCCGGCTTGCGCGTGGTGCCGCTGGACGGCGAACTGTTCTATCACCCGGGCCCGCGCCTCGTCGAAGGCCTGGCCAGACTGCGCGAGGTAATGGCGGAATGAGCGAAGCCGCGCACCGAGAACGCATGCAGCGCAAGAAGGCGCTGATCGACCGCAAGGTCGCCGAGGCGCGCATCGAGCGCGGCGTGCTGGTGGTTAACACGGGCACCGGCAAAGGCAAGTCCTCGGCCGCCTTCGGCCTCGTGGCGCGCGCCTTGGGCCACGGCATGAAGGTCGCGGTGATCCAGTTCATCAAGGGCCGCTCCGACACCGGCGAGGAAGGCTTCTACCGGCGTTTCCCCGGCCAGGTGCGCTGGCACGTGATGGGCGAAGGCTTCACCTGGGAGACGCAGAGCGCGGCGCGCGACGCTGCCGCCGCGCAGGCCGCCTGGCAGCAGGCGCGCGCGTATCTCGCCGAGCCGGCCGTCGACATGGTGGTGCTCGACGAGATCACCTACGCCTTCAAGTACGGCTGGCTCGACACGCAGGATGCGCTGACCGCGCTGGCGGCACGACCGCCGATGCAGCATGTCGTCGTCACCGGCCGTGCCGCCCCGCGCGAACTGATCGCCGCCGCGGATACCGTGAGCGAGATCCGCATGACCAAGCACGCGTTCGCCGCCGGCGTGAAGGCGATGCGGGGCGTGGAGTTCTGATGGCCGCGACGCCCGCGCTGCTGGTCGCCGCGCCGGCCTCGGGCCAGGGCAAGACCAGCATCGTCGCCGGCCTCGCACGGCTGCATGCGCGGCAGGGCCGCCGCGTGCGGGTGTTCAAGTGCGGTCCCGATTTCATCGACCCGATGGTCCACGCCATCGCCAGCGGTTCGCCCTGCGAGAACCTGGACCTCTGGATGTGCGGCGAAGGCGATGCCGACTGGCGACTGGCGCACGCCGCGCGCGACGCCGACCTGGTGATCGTCGAAGGCGTCATGGGGCTGTTCGACGGCGAGCCGTCGGCGGCCGATATCGCGGCACGCTTCCGCCTGCCCGTCATGGCGGTCATCGACGCGGGCGCCATGGCCGGCACTTTCGGCGCGGTGGTGCATGGCCTCGCGACCTACCGCGCTGGCCTGCCGTTCCACGGCGCGCTCGCCAACCGTGTCGCGGGCGCCGGCCATGCGGACATGCTGCGCGCCAGCATGCCGGACGGCCTGGCTTGGTGCGGCCACGTGCCGCGCGACGAGGCGCTCGCTTTGCCCGAGCGCCATCTCGGCCTGCTGCTGGCCGAGGAACTGCCCGACCTGACGATGCGGCTCGATCGCATCGCGGATGCGCTGTCGACGACGCCCTTGGCCGAACTGCCCCCACCCGTCGAGTTTCCCGATCTGCGCGGGCCCCGGTTGCCGCGACGTCTCGCGGGCCGCCGCATCGCCGTCGCGCGCGACGCCGCCTTCGCCTTCCTCTACCCGGCGAACCTCGAATGCCTCGCTGCGCTCGGCGCGGAACTCGTGTTCTTTTCGCCGCTCGCCGGCGACCCGCTGCCGGCATGCGATGCCGTCTGGCTGCCGGGCGGCTATCCGGAACTGCATGCGGCGCGGCTCGCGGCGTGCACCGATTTCTGCGACGCGCTGGCCGCGCACGTCGCGGCCGACAAGCCGCTGCTGGCGGAATGCGGCGGCATGATGTCGCTGTTCGAAACGCTGGTCGATGCCGAGGGCCGGTCTCATCGCATGGCGGGGCTGCTGCCCGGTGCCGTGCGCATGCAGCCGCGGCTGGCGGCGCTCGGTTCACAGGAGGTCGCTCTTCCCGAGGGAACCCTGCGCGGCCACACCTTCCATTTCTCGCGCAGCGAAACCGCGCTGGCGCCGCTCGTCACGGCGAGGACGCCGGGGGGCGGCGACGGCGAGCGCGTTTATCGAAGCAAACGCCTGACGGCGTCCTACGTTCACTTCTACTTCCCGTCCAATCCCCACGCGACGGCGGCCCTGTTCTCATGACCAATTCCCATCGCTACTCCGACGCCGAGATCGCGGCCGTCTCGCGTGCCATCGCCGAACGCCGCGACATCCGCCACTTCATCCCAGGCGAACTGCCCGCGGGCCTGCTCGAGCGCCTGGTCGACGCCGCCCATCACGCGCCTTCGGTCGGCTACATGCAGCCGTGGCGCTTCGTGCGCGTGGCAGCGAGCGCGCGGCGCGAGGCGCTCTGGCGCATCGTCGAGGACGAGCGCTTGCGCACCGCGGCTGCCCTGCCGTCGCGCAACGACGAGTTCATGACGCTCAAGATCGAGGGCATCCGCGAGGCTGCCGAAGTGCTCGTCGTCGCGCTGATGCCGGACCGCGAGCCGCACATCTTCGGCCGCCGCACGCTGCCCGAGATGGACGTCGCCTCGGTCGCGTGTGCGATCCAGAACATGTGGCTGCTGGCGCGCGCCGAAGGCGTCGGACTCGGCTGGGTGTCCTTCTTCGATCCGGCCGCGGTGGCGCAGCTGCTCGGCATGCCGGCGGGCGCCCATCCCGTCGCCATCCTCTGCATCGGCCCGGTGGCGGAATTTCCGCCGCAACCGCTGCTGGAGGCCAAGGGCTGGGGCCGGCGCCTGCCGCTTTTCGAGGTGATGTTCGAGGAACGCTGGCCCGAAGGCGCCGGCGCGACGCCGAAGGCTTACTGACCAGCGCCGCACGCCTTGACATCGCGGCGGCGGTTCGTAATATGATTCCATAATTCTGGAAACGTGGAAATATGGAAACCGGACAAGCCGTCGACAAGCTCGCTGCGCTGGCGCAGGAAACCCGGCTGCGCATCTTCCGCCTGCTGGTGGAGGCGGGCGAGGCCGGCATGAACGCCAGCGCCATCGCCGAATCGCTCGAGTTGGCCGCCGCGACGCTCTCCTTCCACGTCGCCCAGCTCGTCCGCGCCGGCCTGGTGCAAGCGCGCCAGGAAGGCCGCTTCATCTTCTACTCGCTCGACTACGCCGAGATGGACGAACTCATCGCCTACCTGGCGCAGAACTGCTGCCAGGGCGGCGCCTGCCTGCCGAAGACCGCGGCCGTCGACACCAGCGCCAAGCGCCGGCGCCTGGCGAAGGCCAAGACCTGAGGAACGCCATGAAGACCGTGCTCGTGCTGTGCACCGGGAACTCCTGCCGCTCGCAGATGGCGGAGGCGATTCTCAACCATGAACTCGCGGGCCGGGTGCGCGCGCTCTCCGCCGGCACGCGACCGCAGCCGAAAGTTGCCGATGGCGCGATCGAGGCGTTGAAGCTGGCGGGCTTGCCGACCGAAGGGCTCCGTCCCAAGGACGTGGCGGCGGTGATGGACGAGGCCATCGACCTCGTGGTCACCGTCTGCGACAACGCGAAGGAAACCTGCCCGGTCTTCCCGCGGCCGGTGCCGCGCATGCACCAGCCTTTCCACGATCCGCACGGCGAGCCGCTCGAAAGCTTCGTCCGCGTTCGCGACGAAATCCGCAGCCGCCTGGTGCCCGCCGTGAAGGCGGCCCTGGGTCTTTGAAGGAAGCCGACATGTCCGCCCAATGCGAAGTCACCGCCAAGCTCGCCGCGCACGCGCCGATGAGTTTCTTCGAACGCTACCTGACCGTCTGGGTGTTCCTCTGCATCGTCGCCGGCATCGCGCTGGGGCAGGCGCTGCCCGCGCCCTTCCAGGCCCTGGGCCGCATGGAAGTGGCGCGCGTGAACATCCCGGTCGGCCTGCTGATCTGGGTGATGATCATCCCGATGCTGGTGAAGGTCGACTTCGGCGCGCTGCACGAGGTGCGCCAGCACCTGAAGGGCATCGGCGTCACGCTGTTCGTCAATTGGCTGGTGAAGCCGTTCTCGATGGCGCTGCTCGGCTGGCTGTTCGTGCGCAACCTGTTCGCGCCCTGGCTGCCGGCCGACCAGCTCGACGGCTACGTCGCCGGGCTGATCCTGCTCGCGGCGGCGCCCTGCACGGCGATGGTGTTCGTCTGGAGCCGGCTCTCCAACGGCGATCCGCTGTTCACGCTGTCGCAGGTCGCGGTCAACGACACCATCATGGTGTTCGCCTTCGCGCCCATCGTCGGCCTGCTGCTCGGCATCTCGGCGATCACCGTGCCGTGGGACACGCTGGTGGCCTCGGTGGTGCTCTACATCGTCATCCCGCTGGCGCTGGCGCAAGTCTGGCGCAAGTCGCTGCTGGCGAAAGGGCAGGCGCACTTCGACGCCGCCATGGCGAAGATCGGCCCGTGGTCGATCGGCGCGCTGCTCGCCACGCTGGTGCTGCTGTTCGCGTTCCAGGGCAAGGCCATCATCGAGCAGCCGCTGGTCATCGCGCTGCTGGCGGTGCCGATCCTGATCCAGGTGTTCTTCAACTCGGCGCTCGCCTACTGGCTCAACCGCGCGGTCGGGGAGAAGCACAACGTCGCCTGCCCGTCGGCGCTGATCGGCGCCTCCAACTTCTTCGAACTCGCCGTCGCGGCCGCGATCAGCCTGTTCGGCTTCGAATCGGGCGCGGCGCTGGCGACGGTGGTCGGCGTGCTGATCGAAGTGCCGGTGATGCTGCTGGTTGTCCGGGTGGTGAACGCAAGCAAGGGCTGGTATGAGCGGGCCCGCTGAACCCGCGGCGGATCGAGAACGCGTGCTGGCGGCATTTGCCGCCGGACGCGGACGCCTCGTCGCGACGCTTGCCCGGATGGTGGGACCGGCGGAGGCGGAGGACCTGGCGGACGAGACGCTGCTGAAGGCGCTCGCCGCGATCGCGGGATTCCGCGGCGATGCTTCGCTGAGCACCTGGCTGCACCGGATCGCGCTGAATCTCGCCTATGACCACCTGCGCGGCGAAAGACGCGCGCAGCCCTTGCACGCGGCCGACGATGCGGAAACGGTCGAGGAGCTTGCGGCCCCGGCGGTCGGCGATCCGGTGGAGCGGCACCAGATGTCGGCCTGCGTTCAGGAGGTCCTCGCCACGCTGCCTGGCGCGCAGCGCCAGGTGCTGGTCCAGGCCGACGTGCTCGGCCAGACCGCGCCCGAGATCGCCGCGCAGGCGGGCATCGCGACCGGCAACGCCAAGATCCGGCTCCACCGCGCGCGCCGGGCGCTGCGTGCGGCGCTCGAGCGCCGCTGCGATTTCCACCACGAGGACGGCGGCATCCTGTGCTGCGTCCCGAAGTCCCCATGAGCGTATCCCTTCGCCTCCCTGGTTCGTCCAATGAAGGTACCGATCGGGTACTTCTCATGGAGCTTCATCATGCTGGACGAAAAGACCAAGGAACTGATCGCCGTGGGCGCCACCATCACGGCACATTGCCAGCCCTGCCTGGAATTCCACGCCGACAAGGCGCGCAAGCTGGGTGCGACGCCGGCCGAGCTGCAGGCGGCGGTGGAGGTCGGCAAGGAGGTGCGCGCCGGCGCAGCCGCAAAGATGGACCGCCTCGCGGCGACGCTGGCGGGCTCGCCGGCGCCGGCCCGGACGGCCGGCTGCGGCTGCGGCTGAGCCGGACGGCGCGGGCAACCGCGCCGCATCGGCGCCATGCCCGGCACGCATGGCGCCGATGCCGATTTGTCGTTTGTACGGACCATGCCGCCCGCGTAGCGTGCGGATTCCATCTTCAGATGCATAGGACGCAATCATGACCCCCGAACAGATCGTCGAAACGCGCCGCTCCGCCGAGGATTCCTTCTCCTCCGGCCTGTACTGCGCCGAAAGCGTGCTGCTGGCGCTCGCCGACGCGCAGGGCCTCGAATCGGAACTGCTGCCGCGGATCGCCACGGGCTTCTGCAGCGGCATGGCGAGAACCTGCGGCACCTGCGGCGCGCTGACCGGCGCCATGATGGGCATCAGCCTCGCGCTGGGCCGCTCTCAGCCCAACGAGACGCTGCAGCCGGCCTACGAGGCCACGCAGCGGCTGGTGCGCGAGTTCGAGCAGGCATTCGGCACCCGCGCCTGCCATGAACTGCTCGGCTGCGACCTGGGCACGGCCGAGGGACAGGCGCACTTCCGCGAAAACCGCCTCGGCGAGCGTTGCCTCGCCTTCACCGGCGCGGCGGCCGAAATGGCCGCGCGGATCCTCTCGCAGGAGCCGAAGCGATGAAGCCCGTCTGCACCCCGGATGTGGCGCCGGCCGCGGCGACCGCGGCTCCTGCCCGGCGCATGGCCTGGCTCGGCCTGGCCGCCGTCGCCTGGATCGCCGCCTATGCCGGCCTCGGGACCTTCGCCGATATCGTCGTGTCCGCGCTGGCCCTCGACCGCGCCACGCGGCTGGGCGAAGCCGTGCATTTCTTCGCCTACGACACGCCCAAGGTCCTGCTGCTGCTGGCGGCGGTGGTGTTCGCCATGGGCGTCATCCACACCTTCGTCGCGAAGGAGCGCGCGCGGGCCATGCTTTCCGGCCGACGCCTGGGCGGCGGCAACATCCTGGCGGCGCTGCTGGGCATCGTCACCCCGTTCTGCTCCTGCTCCGCCGTGCCGCTGTTCATTGGTTTCCTGTCCGCGGGCGTTCCGCTCGGCGTGACCTTCTCATTCCTGATCTCGGCGCCGATGGTGAACGAAGTGGCGCTCGCGCTGCTGTTCGGATTGTTCGGCTGGAAAGTGGCGGCGTTGTACCTCGGCCTCGGCCTCACCGTGGCCGTCGTGTCGGGCATCGTGATCGGCAAGCTCGGCATGGAGCGACACCTCGAGGACTGGGTGCGCGAAATGCAGAACACCCAGACGGCGCAATACGCGGCGGCGCGCATCGCCTGGGCCGACCGCGTCGGCGCCGGCTGGGGGCACGTCCGGAGCATCGTGGGCAAGGTCTGGCCTTACATCCTGGCCGGCATCGCGGTCGGCGCCGGCATCCACGGCTACGTGCCGGAAGACATGATGGCCGGCATCATGGGTCGCGATGCGCCGTGGTGGTCCCTGCCCGCGGCCGTGCTCCTCGGCGTGCCGATGTACTCGAACGCGGCCGGCATCATCCCGATCGTCGAGGCGCTGCTCGGCAAAGGCGCGGCGCTCGGCACGGTGCTCGCGTTCATGATGAGCGTGATCGCGCTCTCGCTGCCCGAGATGATCATCCTGCGCAAGGTGCTGCGCCCTGCGCTGATCGCCACTTTCGTCGGCGTCGTGGCGGCCGGCATCCTGATCGTCGGTTACGTCTTCAACTGGCTGCTCTGAGGGGGCGGTCGGGCCCCAAATATCAAGTCACGGCGCTGCGGCGCCGCACTTGAGCGCGAAAAGAGCGGCGAAATTCCCCGTATCTCCGGCGGTGCGTCCGTTGCCGAGGCCTAGACTGATTCCAAGCCATCCGGGAGCCGCGCCTTGGTCGTCACCAACAGCCACCGCACCACCGCTATCGTCGTCAAGAACGCCGCCGGCAAGGTCACGCTGGTGCCGATGAGCAGCGGCAAGCTGGCGGCGGTGACGCTGAGCTTCGCGGAATTCCTCGCCGAATGGCACGAAGTCGACTACGCGCTGCCCAAGGCGCTCGACAACTTCCTCCAGCATGCCGAAACCCAGGGCGCCACGGCGGCCGCGGCGAAGGGCCTGCAGCGGCTGGCCGAGCGCGACCGCGTCGTCGGCAGCCTGTTCTAGTCAGCGCTTCCCGCGCGCTTCCTCGAGGTCCTCGCACATGCGCTGCGCGCCGTCGAGCACGCGCGGCGTGTGGCGCTGGATCAGCTCCGGCGGGATGAAGTAGAGGTTTCCCCTGGCGGCGGCCGCGAGCTGCGGCCAGCGGCGCCAGTCGTCCACCCACTCGGGGCGCGCCTCGCCCATGCCGCTGGCGACGATGACTTCGGGGTTGGCGGCCAGCACCGCCTCGACGGTCACGTTGGGCGCCAGCGCCGGCAGGCCGGCGAAGACGTTCTCGCCGCCGCATAGGCGGATCGCGTCGCTGATGATCTGCTTGCCGTTGATGGTCATCAGCGGCTCCTTCCAGATCTGGTAGAAGACGCGCAGTTTCGGCCGGTTCGAATAGCGCGCCGCCAGGCTCTCGTAGCGGGCGCGGAACTCGGACGCCGCCGGGTCGGCCACCGCGCTGGTGCCGGCGAGTCTGCCGAACTGCTCGATGCTGCGCGCAACGTCGAGGATGCGGTCCGGCTGGTTTACGAACACCGGCACGCCCAGTGTGCGCAGCTTGGCGATCGTGGCCGGCGGGTTGCCGCTTTCCCAGGCGATGATCAGGTCGGGCTTGAGCGCGGCGACCATCTCGAGGTCCACCTGCGAGTAACCGCCGACGCGCGCGATGCGCTTGGCCGGCGGCGGGTAGTCGCTGTAGTCGACGGTGCCCATGATGCGCGCGCCGGCGCCGGCGGCGAACAGGATTTCGGTGACGTGCGGCGCGAGGCTGACGATGCGCCGGGCTGGCGCGCGCAAGGTGACCTGGGCGCCGGTGTCGTCGGTGAGCGTGATCTCGGCGCGGGCGGGGAGGGCGGCCGCCGCGCAGAGCAGCGCTGCTGCGGCCATGCGCAGAATCAATGATGCGGACAAGTGCATTTGCTAAGCTCGATTCGATGCAAAGCGGCAAGAATACACTCCAGCAGGCGGTCGCCCAGCAGCGCGTCGAGCTCAAGAAGATCATCGAGGAGCCGCTGCGCGGCGCGGCTGCGGCCTGCGTGCCCGTCTGGGGCGATCGCTTCGCGCTGAACGCGGAGCTGGCGCGGCAGTTCGCCGCCGTGCCCCATTGCCGCTATCTGTACGCGATGGACCTCGACGGCCTGCAGATTTCCGACAACGTCGGCGCCGACGGCGTCACCGATTCGGATTTCGGCCGCGACCGCTCTTATCGGCCCTACATGCGCGAATCGCTGCCGGCCCGCGGCTTTTTGCTGTCGCGCTCCTACATCACCATGCGCGACCGGCGCGCCGGCCTCACCGCGATCCAGCTGGTGCGGGGCGTCACCGGCATCGCGCTGGGCTTCATCGGCGCCGACTTCTACCTGAACGACCTGCCGATGACGCGCGAGCGCTTCGAGGAGAAGCGCCAGTGGAAGCAGATGCGCGGCGATCCCTCGATCCGCAGCCAGGTGTTCTACCAGACGCGCGCCGAGAGCGAGATGGACCGCCACCTGCCGACGGTGCTGGGCGTCGTCGAGGAGCTGATGGTCAACCACGGCATGTACCACATCATGCTGCACTTCTCGAGCAGCCGCGCCGTGTACTGGACGCTCGACGACCCCTATCGCTACCGCATGTTCGACATCCAGACCATGGTCGATCCGGACATCTGCCTCGCCTATCCGAAGCAGCCCTACCCGGCGGACGCGCTGGTGCCGAAGGCGCGCATCCGCGCCATCCTCGACGCGCTGCGCTCGCTGCGCTTCGTCGACGAGACCTTCTACCTGCGAACCGGGACGCTCAATCTCTTCAACGGCATCGTCGGCCTGACGTTCTCCTGCGACGGTTCGCACTACCTGCCGTGGGACGAGTTCCTCAAGATGGACGTGGCGTTCTGGCTAGGCAGCTCGGCGTAGCGCCTCAGCCAGCCGTTTCCATTCCGACTCGTCGCCCGGCAGGCCGAAGCGCAGCGCCGGCGGGGCCTCGAAGCGGCGCACGAGGATGCCCTGCCGCGCCAATTCCTCCGCGACGATTGCGGCGCGCGGCGTGACGACGTAGCGGAACAGCGCGGTGCCGCTGGAGGCGTCGAGCCCGGCGTCCATCAGCATGCGCTCCAGGCGCGCGGATGCCGCGTGCAGGCGCTCGCGCTGCAGCGCTTGCCAGGCTGTGTCGGCAAGCGCGGCCTGCGCGGCCTCGCGCGCGGGGTGCGCGACGGCCCAGGGGCCGACCGCTTCGCGCAGGCGATCGAGCAGGTCCGCGGCAGCGAAGGCGAAGCCGACGCGCGCGCCGGCCAGGCCGAAGAACTTGCCGAGCGAGCGCAGCACGACGACGTTCGGCGCAGCGGGGCCGCCGGCGAGCGGCGCCAGCGAGGGCGCGCCTTCGGCGTCGGCGAAGGCTTCGTCGACCACCAGCATGCCGCCGCGCCGATGCAGGACGCGCGCCGCTTCGAGCAGGCGTTCGTGCGCGAAGCGCGCCCCGGTCGGGTTGTTCGGATTGGCCAGCATGACGACGTCGCCGCCGGCCGCGACGGAATCCAGTTCCTCCGGCGCGAACGGCCGCAGCGCATGCCCTGCCGCCTGCCAGGCCGCGGCGTATTCGCCGTAGCTGGGCGCGAGGATCGCCGCCGTGCCGTGCGCACGCAGCCGCGGCAGCGCCATGATGGCCGCTTGCGAACCCGGCAGGACCAGCAGGCGCGAGGCGCCGTAATAGGCGGCCGCGGCTTGTTCGAGACCGTCGCCGTCCTCGGGCAGGCAGCGCCAGGCGCGCGCCGACGTCGCGGGCACCGGGTAGCCCCAGGGCGCGATGCCGGTCGAGAGGTCGAGCCAGTCGGCGAGCGGAATGCCCCACCGCTTCGCCGCCGCGCGCAGCCTGCCGCCGTGCTCAAGCATAAGCGGCCGCCGTGGCGAAGAGGCCGAACAGCGCGAGCCACAGCCATTGCGTGCGGTCGACGAGCGCGGCCGCTCGTCCGATGTCGGCGGCGCGCGGCGCGGCGCCGACGCCCAGTGGCGGCCGCCATTCCTCGGCGCCGTGATAGACGGCCGGCCCGCCGAGGCAGAGCCCCAGCGCGCCCGCGCCGGCCGCCATCACGGGCCCGGCGTTGGGACTGCCCCAAGTCGGCGCCTGCAGCCGCCAGCAGGCGATGCCCTCGCGCGTGCGGCCGAGCAGCGCGTAGCTCAAGGCCGTGAGCCGCGCCGGGATGAAGTTGAGCGCGTCGTCGATGCGCGCCGCGGCCCAGCCGAAGTAGACGCGCCGCGCGTCGCGGTAGCCCCACATGGCGTCGAGCGTGTTGGCGAGCCGGAACAGCAGCGCGCCGGGACCGCCGGCGACGAAGAACCAGAACAGCGCGCCGAGCACGGCGTCGTTGCCGTTCTCGAGCACGGATTCGACCGCGGCGCCGGCGACGCCTCGCTCGTCGAGCGTCGCAGTGTCGCGCGAGACGATGCGGCCGACTGCGGCGCGCGCTGCATCGAGATCGCCGGCGACGAGCGGCGCGGCGACGGCGCGCGCATGTTCGCCCAGCGCGTGGCCGCCGAGGGCGAACCACAGCAGCAGCGCGTCGACCAGTCCCGGCACCGAAGACTCGAGACAGAGGATCTTCGCCACGGCGACGGGCGGCAGCACAGCCAGGGCCCAGGCCGCGGCGCCGCGCAGGCGATTGCCGAACGGCCCGCCCGGCGCGCCGCGCCGCAGCGCGCGCTCCAGCTCGTCCGCGAGCCGGCCGAAGCCGACCAGCGGATGGAAGCGCCGCGGCTCGCCCAGCAGGCGATCGAGCAGCGCGGCGCCCAGCGCGGCGGCCGCGAGCGTCAATAGGGGCATGGGATAATCGTCAGATGAGAAGCACGCGCAATTCTAAGCCGGCCCTGATGATCCAAGGCTGCACCTCGGACGCCGGCAAGAGCGTGCTGGTGGCCGCGTTGTGCCGCATCCTGCACCGGCGCGGCGTGCGCGTCGCGCCCTTCAAGCCCCAGAACATGGCGTTGAATTCCGCCGTCACCGCCGACGGCGGCGAGATCGGCCGCGCCCAGGCGCTGCAGGCGCAGGCGGCCGGCGTCAAGCCGCGCATCGACTTCAACCCGGTGCTGCTCAAGCCGAACACCGACCAGCGCGCGCAGGTGATCATCCACGGCAAGGCGGTGTCCGATCTCGATGCGCGCGCCTACCACGACTACAAGACGACCGCGATGGCGGCGGTGCTCGAGTCGTGGCGCCGGCTTACCGACGAGTTCGACTGCGTCATCGTCGAAGGCGCGGGCAGCCCGGCCGAGGTGAACCTGCGCGACCGCGACATCGCCAACATGGGCTTCGCCGAGGCCGTCGACATCCCGGTGGTCATCGTCGGCGACATCGATCGCGGCGGCGTGCTGGCCCACCTTTCGGGCACGCTGGCGCTGCTGTCGTCGTCCGAGCAGGCGCGCGTGAAGGGCTTCATCATCAACCGCTTCCGCGGCGACATCGGCCTGCTGCAGCCGGGCGTCGTTTGGGTCGAGCAGCACACGCAACGGCCGGTGCTCGGCGTCGTGCCCTACCTGCATGGCCTGTTCCTTGACGCCGAGGACGCGCTCGAACATCACGCCGAGCGCGAGGGGGAAGCGCGACTGCGCGTGGTCGCGCCCGTGTTCCCGCGCATTTCGAACCACAGCGACGTAGACCCGCTGCGCCTGCATCCGCATATCGACTTCCGCTGGATCGGCCCGGGCCAGGTGCCGCCGCCGGCCGACCTCGTCGTGCTGCCGGGCTCGAAGAGCGTTGCCGCGGACCTCGGCTGGCTGCGCGAGCAGGGCTGGGAGCCTTACCTGCAGCGCCACCTGCGCTACGGCGGCAAGCTGATCGGCCTGTGCGGCGGCTACCAGATGCTGGGACGCTTGCTGCATGATCCCGTCGGCATCGAGGGCGCGGCAGGCAGCATCGCGGGGCTGGGTTTCCTCGACTGCGACACGACGCTCGAAGCGGAAAAGCAATTGCGCAACGTCACCGGCACGCTTGCGCTCGAAGGCGCGCCGGCGATGAGCGGCTACGAGATCCACATGGGCACGACGCGCGGCGCCGCGCTGGAGCGGCCGGCCGTGCGGCTCGACGACGGCCGCTGCGACGGCGCGATCTCGGCGGACGGCCAGATCCTCGGTACCTACTGTCACGGCCTGTTCGAGCAGCCGCCGGCGCTCGCGGCGCTGCTCGCCTGGGCGGGCGCCGCCGGCATCGCGCCGGTCGACTTCGGCGCGCGGCGCGAGGCGGACATCGATCGCCTGGCCGATGCGGTCGAAGCCGCACTCGACTGGGAACGACTGCGGCCGCTGCTGCCCGGCTGTCCGTGAGCGCCGTTTCCGCCGCATGAAGGCTCGCATCGATTTCCCGGCCGGCGCCGGCGAACGCTTGGCACTGAGCTTCGCGCGGCCGGCGGCGGTGTTTGTCGCGCGACGGCTCGACGAGGTAAGCGGCGTAATCGCGGCGGCGGAAACGCTGGCCCGCGGCGGCCGTTGGGTCGTGGGCTTCGTCGCCTACGAAGCTGCGCCCGCCTTCGACGCAGCGTTCCGGACGCTGGAACCCGACCCGCGTCTCCCGCTGGCGCACTTTGCCGCCTACGAAGCGCCGATCGACGAAGCTCAGACGCCGGGCCGATTCGCCTGCGGCCCCTGGCGCATGGCGACGCCGCCGGCCGAAGCGGCGGCCCGCATCGAATCGGTCCGGCGCGGCATCGCCGCCGGCGACTGGTACCAGGTCAACCTGACGACGCGCCTGCGCGCCGGATTCCAGGGCGATCCGGCCGCCCTGTTCGAGGCGCTGCGTGCCGCGCAGCCGGACGGTTATGGCACTTACCTGGACGCCGGCGACTGGCAGATCGCGTCCGTCTCGCCCGAACTCTTCTTCGAGTGGCGGCCCGACGGCACGCTGACTACGCGGCCGATGAAAGGCACGGCCGCGCGTGTGGCCGATCCGCAGGCCGACGCGGCCGCGGCGCTCTCGCTCGCTGCATCCGAGAAGGACCGCGCCGAGAACCTGATGATCGTCGACCTGTTGCGCAACGATCTCGCGCGCGTGGCGATCACCGGTTCGGTCGCGGTACCGGCGCTGTTCGAGGTCGAGGCGCTGCCCAGCGCCTGGCAGATGACTTCCACTGTCGCCTGCCGCACGCGCGCCGATGTCGGCCTCGCCGACGTCTTCGGCGCCCTGTTCCCCTGCGGCTCGATCACCGGCGCGCCCAAGGTGGCCGCCATGGCGGCGATCGCTGATCTCGAGAAGGCGCCACGCGGCGCCTATTGCGGCGCCGTCGGCGTGCTGCGGCCCGGCGGCCATGCGACGTTCAACGTGGCGATCCGCACGGTGGCGCTCGATGCGCAAGGCGGAGAGGCCGAGTGCGGCGTCGGCAGCGGC
>JBLNBJ010000153.1:0-24211 GCA_050259835.1 Ignavibacteria bacterium
GCACCACGATCGACGCATAGCCCGCCGTTGTGGCCCCCATCCACAGATGTGCAAACGGCTTCGCCATGTCCGTCTGCAGCCATTCTTCGAGACGCAGCGGCTGGCCCCGCCCCGCGGTGAAATCCGCGATCTGGCGCTCGCCGACATCGTCGCGCAAGCCGTTGCGCGCAAGAATATTCCGCAGCGCCTGCCTGTCGCCAAATACCCGCTCTGCCCACAGGTGCCGATTCTCGGCTTGCCGTTGCAGCGACGGGACGAATGCCGAAAGCGCCTGATAACCACCGATCGCCCCGTCCGCAGCCAACCCGTCGAGCCGCGCAGCCAGCTTCTCTTCGCGCTGCAGCACGGCCTCCGGCGTATCGCCTTCGACGAGGAAGAACTGGCTGCCGACGGCGAAGCCGGTCAGTTCGCGAATCCGCTCTTCCTGAGACACCAGCGCGGCGGGTCGCGACACGAGTTGGCGAACGTCGTCGTTGCCGGATAACCGCTGCCATCCCGGAATGGCCGCTACCAGAAGACATCCTGCAAGGATGAGGCAGGCGCGACGCGTCATGCGCGCCTGCCAGCAGCCCAGAAATCGCTGCGGCAGCGCCACGGCGGCTTCTGGATCGCGCCTGCTCGGGTTAGGGAGCAGCGCCGGCAGCAGCAGGAAGACCGAAAGCCAGGCAGCGGACAACCCGGCGATGGCAAACAGCGCTATCTGAGCCAAAGCCGGAAAGGGCGCCAGCAACAGCACGCCGTAGCCCAGCAGGCTGGTCGCCAACGCAACTGTGATGCCCGGCGCAATTGTCCGCAGCCCGGTCATCGGTTCCCAGGCGTCTCCGGCACCCAGATTGGCGGCGAAATACTGGACCGCGTAGTCGATTGCCTCGCCGATCAGGCTGGCGCCGAAGACCAGCGTGATCAGATGCATTTCGCCATACACCGCAATCGTAACCGCCACCGCCGTACAGATGCCGAAGCCGACGGACAGCAGGCCGAGCGCAAGCGGACGCAGAGAACGAAAGACGAGATACAGCAGCGCGAGCATGCCCGCCATGGAACCGGCGCCGATCAGGTCGACTTCCCGCTCGGCGCTCTGACGCGCGGCCCCGGCGTAGAAGATCGTCCCCGCGCGCAATACCGCAGACTGCGAAGACGCCTGCCGCAGAATGGCTTCAGCGTCTTCAACCGCCGTCGCGACGCCGCGCTGGACATCGCCGTCGTAAGCCGACCCGGCCAGTTCCGCCGAGACCAGCGCCCAGGATTGCCGCGCGTCATGAGTCATCAGCATGCCATTTTGGGGTTCCAGCTTCATGCGGTTCAACGGCAAGGATGCCAGCCAGGCATCGGTGAAGCCGAAGGGATCGTCGGCAAGCGGCGCGGTCAGCCCGATGCGGAAGGGCGCATACAACTTTCGCTTCAGCCGGGCATCGAGGTCGGTTTCGCCTCGCCCGAGCGCGGCGCGGTCCCCCGGGGCAAGCAGGGTGAACCGATGCTCGAGGTAGAAACGCGCCCATTGCCCCGTGTCCATCGGCGGCACGTCCGCAATAACCGGCCCGAAGGCGCGCGACTCGCGCAGCACGGCGGCGAACCGGCGAGCCGCCTCGGCCGCGCTCGCCGCGGTGTCGCCGCCGACGAGGAAGACCGCGCGATTGCCGGTCGCAGAGGCCAAACGGGTGACCGCCGCTTCAGCCACCGGGTTTTGCTCGGTCGCCGGCAGCAAGGCCAGCAAATCCGTCTGCAACGGCAAGCGGCCGGCACGCGCGATCTGCACGAGACATGCCGCGACGGCGGCGGCTGCGAGCAGGCACCACAAGACCGCCCGCCAGTTCATGGCGCGTCTTTCCTGGCGCAGTGCCGCGGGCATGCTCATGGTTTCGGATTTGCCTTGCCGAAGGCCACAAGCTCAGCTGCGCTGGCCGCCTCGCCCGCCTGCGTATTGCGGAAGCGGATCAGCGTCGTGTCGCCGCCGGCCTCCTCGATGCGGATGCTCTCGACGAAGCGACCGCCGGCGAGCGAAAACCGGCTGACGAATCGGGCAAGCTGCTCCTGGCGCGGCTTCAGTTCGATTTGCCATCGCTCGACGTCACCCCGCGCGTCGACATCGAAGGTTTCGCGCAGCGCTTTCTCATTGGCGCCGAGCATGGCGCGGAAGATGGTCGCGACTTGCGCCAATCCCGGCACGTCGCGCAGATTCCGCTCGCGGCGCGTGCCGTCGCCGGCGATTTCCACGACGCTGTTCTCGCCCAGCGCATAGCCGGCGCGGTAGGGCGACTCGATCTGCCACAACACGCCGTCCCGGTGAGAAAAGACCACGTGCCCGGAAGTCACCAGCGGGCGCTTGAGCGCCGCCATCTGCTTCTGCTGGACGAACTCGGCACGCACCACGGCATGCCGCTCCGCCTGCGCGCCGATGCGGGCAAGCAGATCGGGTTCCGCGGCCATCAGCGGGGCGGCAGCGATCGCGAGAAGGATGAAGATCAGGCGGCGCATGCGCGCTCGACGTTGGCAAAGACGATCGGCGGCGACACGAACTGGAGTTCGCGCGTTTGCGCATGCACGGCAACCATGATGGTGCTGCCCTTGGTCAGCACTTCGCCGCTTTGCGCGTCGCGAATCTCATACCCGATCTTGAGGCGGTTCTCGTACTCGATCAGCCGCGCTTCGACCTGCACGCGCTGGCCGTAGACCGCGGGACGCACGTACTTGAGATGGCAGTCGACCACCGGCCACAGGTAACCCGATTCCTGCATCTGCGGATAGTCGTAATCGAAGCGCCGCAGCAACGCGCAGCGCGCCAGCTCAAAGTACTTGACGTAGTGGCCGTGCCACGCGACGGCCATCGCATCGACGTCGTGGAACGGGATTTCGACCTCGACGATCGCCACCAGCCTATGCATCGGGATAGATCTCCCAATGCGCGTCGCGGATCAGCGCCGCCGTGGCACGCAGTTCCGCTTCGAGCGGGCGGTCTTCGTCGACGAAGGTCGAATGGCCGCCGATTGTTTCGATGAACCGCTCGATCACCGGCGTCAACGCGGCTGCGGCGACGCCGGGCATGCGCTGGCGCAGCCTGACGCCCTGCACGCTGGCGAGCGTGAGTGCCGCCGCCACCTGTTCCGTCAGCTCCAGCACGCGCAGGCAGTCGCGCGCGGCGATGGTCCCCATGCTGACCTTGTCCTGGTTGTGACATTCGGTCGAACGCGAAAAGACGCTGGCGGGCATGGTGAGCTTGAGCGCTTCGGCAGTCCATGCCGAGGTGCCGATCTGCACCGCCTTGAAGCCGTGATTGATCGGGGCGCGCGCGCCGCAGCTGCCCGAAAGGTTCTGTGGCAGGCCGTGATTCGACTTGCTGTCGACCAGCAGCGCCAGTTGCCGGTCCATCAGGTCGGCCAGGTTGGCGACAGCCGTCTTCAGCGCGTCCATCGCAAAAGCGATGTGGCCGCCGTAGAAGTGTCCGCCGTGCAGCACGAGCTCCGCGTCGCCGTCGATGAGCGGGTTGTCGTTGGCGCTGTTCAATTCGTTCTCGATGTCGCGCCGCATCCAGGTCAGCGCGTCGCGGGCGACGCCAATGACATGGGGAGCGCAGCGGATCGAATAGCGGTCCTGCAAGCGAATCACTTCCGTCTCGTCAGGATGCAGGTCGGCGAAGATCCAGGCGGCGGTTTCGTTCTGCCCGGCGTGCGGCTTCGCGGCAAAAAGGCGCGGATCGAAGTGGCCGCGATTGCCGCGCAGGGCGATCGAGGCCAGCGAGGTGATGCGGCTGCAAAGGCGCGTCAGGTATTCAGCCCGACGCCAGGCAAGGCAAGCGAGACCCGTCATGACGGCGGTGCCGTTCATGATCGCCAGGCCTTCCTTCGGCGCCAGCGTCAACGGTGCGCGTCCGATGAGGGCAAGCGCTTCCGCTGCCGATCGGCGAGCGCCGCCGTGGCGGACTTCGCGTTCGCCGACCAGTGCCGCAGCGACGTAGGACAGGGGCGTCAAGTCGCCGCTGGCGCCGACCGAGCCTTCGGACGGAATGAAGGGAAGCACGCGCTGGTCGATCAAGGCGGCGAGTTGCTCGAGCAATTCCCAACGCACGCCGGAATAGCCTTGCGCGAGCGAGTTCAGCCGGCATACAAGGGTAGCGAGCGTCGCCTCGTCGTCGAGGTATTCGCCCATGCCGCAGCCATGGAAGCGCGTGAGATGCAACGGCAATTCCGCCACCAGCTCGGGCGGCACGGTCAAAATTCCGCCACCAGCTCGGGCGGCACGGTCACCGTGCAGGAATCGCCGTAGCCCGTGTTGACGCCATACACGGTGCCGTTGTTCGACAGCAGCCGCTCCAGATAGGCGGCGCCGCTGCGGATGCGGCGGACGAACTCCGCATCGGCGGAAAGCCTGACGCTGCAGCTTCCCTGCGCGACGCGCACCACGTCTTCGATGCACAGGCGGCGTGCGCCGATTTCGAGGGTCAATGATTGGGCTCTTGCATCCATAGGATCATGCCTTGTGTTGGTCGGTTGCCGCCAAAGCGGCGTCATGTTGCCAGAAGTCGAAGAAGTTGAACCACTGCTCGGGGGCTTGCCGGCAGCGCGCTTCAAGGCGGCTCGCGTACCGTTGAATGTATTCCCGCAGGCGTTGCTGCCGCTCGGCACGCGGCAGTTCGATGCGCTCGGCGAAGGGTTCCAGGTGAATGCGGTAGCCGTCGGCCTCGCGCAGGCAGAAGAACAGGAATACCGGACAACCGAGCAGGCTGGCGAGGATCATCGGCCCCTGCGCGAACGGCGCCGGCCCGCCGAGGAAGTCGACCGTCGTCACTCGACCGTTCTCGGCCGGTGGAGTACGATCGCCGACGATGACGATCAGTTCGCCGCGGTCGACCTTCTGCTTCAGCATGATGGCGGTATCCGCCCCGAAGCTGGACACCTGCAGGAGGTTCACGCCGAAATTGGCGTTGGCTGCCGCGAGGATGCGGTTGAACTGCTGCGCGTGGTCGGTATAGACGACGGCGTTGATTGCGGAAGCATGCGCTCCGGCCACCAGTGCCCGCGTCATCTCGAGATTGCCCAGGTGGGACCCGATGAGCACCGCGCCGCGCCCCGCGGCAACGGCTGCATCCAGGATCGCGCGGTTTGGGAAATCGACGCTGCCGGGGTCGATGCCCCCCATCCAGGCGGCGAGCTTGTCGAGTCCGGCTTGTGCAAATGCCAGCATGTGGCGAAAACTGTCGCGCCAGCCCGGTTCGCCGGCGGCGACGCGGCGCAGATAGTCTCGCGAGGCAGCGCGTGCGCGTGGCGACGTCAGGAAGAAGTAGGCCACGACGGGATAGAGCAGCAGGCGGGCGGCGCGCCCCCCGAGCAGCCGATAGCAGCCGAACACGATGCGCAGCCCCAGACCGCTGCCGCGTTCGACGATGCGCGACCAGTGCGGCGAACGCGAAGGTCCGCTGCGCAGCCGCCGGCCCAGCAGAATGGGAATGCGCGGCAGCATGCCGAGAAAGAGCCGCGTGTGCATTTTCGTGATGCGCCAGTTGTCGCGCCACAGCTGGAAATGGGAAACGCCGCCTTCGGGATAGGTGACGCGCGTCCTCACGTTACGGATATCAACGCCGCGCCACACCAGCCGCACCAGGATTTCGATGTCGAAATCCATTCTTGTCGGCAGCGCAACCCGATCGAGCAAGGCGCAGGTGGCGCCGAGCGGATAGAGGCGGAAGCCGCACATGGAATCCGCGATGGCGAACGAAAGCGTCTCGATCCACACCCAGACGTGCGTCAGGTAGCGGCTGTAGAGGCGCCCCTTCGGCACGGAGGCATCATAGGTCGGCTGCCCGCAGATGAGGCTCCCGGGTGACGCGGCACCTTCGGCGAGAAAGCGCGCCACGTCGCCGGTGTCGTGCTGTCCGTCCGCATCGATCTGCAGCGCATGGCTGAAGCCGCCGGCATGCGCCAGCCTCATGCCGCGCATTACGGCCGCTCCCTTGCCGCCGTTCTGCGGCAGGCGATCGAGCCGAACCAGCGGCTGTGCGGCCGCCAGTGCGGCAAGCACCTGCTGGGTCGCCGCGTCGCTGCCGTCGTCGACGATGAAGATCGGCAACCCATACGGAAGCAGACGCTCGACCGTCGCGCCGATGACGTCCTTGTGGTTGTAGATCGGGATGAGCAGGCAAGGCTTGAACGTCATGCGCCGTCCCCGAAGATGATGCGGCCGCTGGAATACCTGCGCTGCGCGTCGGCATAGGAGAACTCCAGGCGGCCTCTCGCCGCATCCCAGGTCAGGCTCAATTCGAGGCGCGTACCAGGCAGCAGGAATGCCTGGAACTTCAGATTTTCCACCCTTGCGAAATCGCCCGTCACGCCCAGGTGGTCGCGGCCGAAACGCGCCGCCCAATCGACTTGGGCCACGCCGGGCAGGATCGGCATGCCGGGGAAATGTCCGGGAAAATGGACGAGCGACGGTGGCAGGTGAAGCGCCAGCACGGCTCCGGCATCGCCCTCGCGCCGCACGCCGAGAACTTCAGGCAGCAGTTGGCTCACGATTCGCCCTCCGCATCGGAAGCGAACAGCGCGGCGACGGCGGCGTGGGTCAGCTTGCCGCGCTCGTTCATCGGCAATTGCTCGACGAAACGCCAGCGTCGCGGAATCAGGACGGCGTCGAAATGAGCGGCGAGGTGGCGACGCAGCGCCTGCGCGGTGGCCCGGCGCCCATGCCGGTCGATATGAGCGCGGCCTTCGCCGTTCAACACCAAGGCCGCCCCCAACTGCTGCCGTCTTCCGGCGAGCGGCACCGCGGCACTCGCCCGCACCCAGGGATGTTCCGCGAGTCGCGCCTCGAGGCTGGGCAGCGAGACGCGCTTTTCCTCTATCTTGACGACCCGGTCGAGACGTCCGCGCAGACGGAAACGGCCGTCCGGCAGGATTTCCACGGCATCGTCGGCGCGCCATGGCGTCGCGGCCCCGGTTTCGAGAAACGGAGAACACAGCAGCAAAGCGCCGTCTTCGGCTGCCGCAACGAGCATGCCAGGCATCCGCGTCCAGGCATCATCGGGCTCTTGCCGGCGCCAGGCGATGCCGCCCGTCTCGGTACTGCCGAACACCTCCGTGGGCGCCGCGCCCATGTCGCGGTGAAAGATGGCGGCTGCGGCTGCGGGCAGCGGGCCGCCGGAGGAGAAGACGAGCCGCGGCGGCGGCTGAAGCGTTGCGAGCGCCACCAGTTCCGGCAGGCGTGCCAGATGCGCAGGGTTCGAGACGAGAACGGTATTTCCGAGCAAGGCGAGCCGCTCCGCCAGCGAATCGGGGTGAGCGCAGGTCACGCGATCGAACGGACGCCCCGCCGAAAGCGGCCACAGCAGGCGGAAAAGCATGCCGTAGAAATGCTGGCAGGGCGCGGTGGACACAACCGCGGCGTCGCCGACCCGGTCGCCCCACAGCGATTCGAGCGTGCCGATCTCCGCTTCCAACTGGTTCAGCGTCTTGCGAACCTGCTTCGGCTGACCGGCGCTTCCCGAAGTGAATATGTCGATCGTCGCGGACCGTGGATCGAGTGGTGCCAATGAGGATCGCGCCGCCATCGCGGGCATCTCCATATCGGCGACAGCGTCGAAGGCACCGGCCAGTTCATTCAGCGTCCCGGGACGCGAGTTCGGCGGAATCACCGGCTGCTTGCCGGCATGAAGCAGCGCGAGCAATCGTACGGCGAAGTCGAGCGCATCGTCGCTGACCAGCAGCCAGCGCGTCTCTTCCCTGGCCGCGAACACGTCCCTGCATGCCGCCACGCGCGCCGCGAACTCCCGCCACGGGACGACCCGGGCGCCGTCGTGACACACGGGGTGTTCGGCTGCACGTCCGTCAGCAAGCAGGCGATGGAGCGGAATCGAGGCCATCATGCGACGCGCGGCGCGACCGCAAAGCGCCGCACCAGCCATTCGCCCGCGAACAGGGCGCCCATCAATACGTAGGCAATCAGCCCGTTGTAGAGCGCCCAGACGTCACGACTGGCGTAGACCGCGGTCCACGCCGCAGCGGCTCCGTTCGCGACGAAGAAGGCGCACCACACCTGCGTCACCCTTCTCGTGTAGCGCACACCGTCCGGCGGCAACTCGGGGTCCCGCAGCCGCGCAAAGCGCTCCACCATCGAAGGCGGAAACTTCAGCGACAGGCCGAACAGCGACAGCATCCCGACGCTCACCGCAACTGGATAGAAACGCAGCAGCGCTTCGCTATTGACTATTGCCGCCAACGCCGCCAAGCCGAGCAAGCCCGCAAGCGTCGCAGTTTCCACACGGCTGAGCCCGGCAAGCAGCCGACCCGCCCCTTGTCGATGCCTGAGCAGCAGCGTTGCGCCGAGCGCAAGCGCCACCGTGCGGGGCTCGAACAGCTTGATCCCGAAATAGATGATCAGCGGATAGCTGAGCCAAAGGGCCCCGCGCAGCAGCTTTGCGCCCTGGCTCATGATGGAGCCTGTCAGGCAAGCAGCGCGCGCACGTTGCCGATGACGTCGCCCACCGTGCGGACGCTTTTGAAATCCTCCGGCTTGATTCGCTTTCCGGTCATTTCCTGCAGCTTGATCGCCAGATCGACGGCGTCGATGCTGTCGAGATCCAGATCCTCGAACAGGCTGGCTTCCGGGGTGACCCGGGCGCGATCGATCTCGAATACCTCCGCAAAGACGGCCTGGAGCTTTGCCAGGATCTCTTCGTTCGTCATCATGCTCTTCTCCGTGCAATTCATGATCGCGGCCTCATCAGGCCGCTTGCCCGCGGTCGAGAACGAGCCGCGCCAGCGTGCTTACCGAGCGGAAGTGCTCGCGGTTCCCGGCGTCGTTCGCCTCGAGCTGCACCTGGTACTTCTTGCGCAGCGCGATGCCCAGTTCGAGCGCGTCGATGGAATCGAGCCCCAGACCTTCGTCACTGAACAAGGGCGCATCGTCTTCGATATCGTCCGGGGCAGTGTCTTCAAGGTCGAGCGAATCGATAATCAGACGCTTGATTTCCTGCTTGAGACTGCTCAGTTTGTCCATGGCGAGCCAGTTCGGTTGAAAAATAGGTTTCCAGGCCTTGCGTCAGCCTCCGTGCAGCTATTGCCGCGGATTCGGCCCCCGTAACCCAGGTCTCCGCGTCGATCGGCTCTCGGACCTCCACCCGGAGATGGAATGCCCGATCGGGAATCTGGTACCAGCGCTCGCGCTTGCTCAAGGTGCTCGGGTCGCACGTGATGAGCACCGGCAGAATGGGCAGACGGCTCTTCAGGGCGATATACGAGGCGCCGCGCAGGAATCGCAAGGGTTTCCCGGGTCGCGTGCGCGTGCCTTCGGGAAAAATGACCAGGGGCGTCCCCGCCGCAACGGCCGCAGCGCAGTCATCCACCAGCAGGTGCGGTTCGGAGTTGCTGATGTACTTCGCGGCACGGACCACGCCGCTCAGGAAGGGGTTGCGCCACAGCGCCTGCTTCACCACGCAGGTCGCGTCCGGCATCAGCGAAATGAGCGCGACGACGTCGATGAGAGTGGGATGGTTGGCGAGGATCAGCGTGTTGCGGCAATCGCGCAGGCGGTTAGCGCCGACCACCTCGAATTGCATGATGCCAACCGACTTCATGAACCAGATGAAAAGCGCGAAGGATTTCTGAATGACCCTGCGCGCGCGCAGCACTCTGCCCTGTCCGGGAAAGATCAGGAACAGAGGAAACACCAGGAGCGTCAGGGCGAGCCCGCCGAGACCAAAGATCGCGAAGGAAAGACCGGTAGCGATCAAGCGCCAGTAATAATTCAGCGCATTCACTGCACGCTCCAGTTCCACCGCCGGCCCTCGCCGCACCAGGCTCCGGCGGTTCCGTCAGACAGGCTCTCCACAAAAGCCATGGCGTGCGACCCATGGTCGTCGCATCCGACGGCGGGCGTCATGCTGCATGCAATCTCCGCCATCGGGGGCGTCGCCCCATGCCGCGAAAGCAGGAGCGCGACCGCGTGCGGAAGCGCATTTCCCTCGGACTCGCCGACTCCGAACACCTCCGGCACGGGTTCGTCGGCATAGACGAGCAATACCGGAAGACCGGGGTCTTCCGCATACTGCATGGCTGCCTCGAGAAGGGCAAAGCCAAAGCTCGATCGCGCAGCCGATATGGCGGTCGCCGGTGCGTCGTCATGACGGAGAATGGAAAACAGGCCGGCGGCTGCGTTGGGTACCGAGAGACTGAACGCGGTGGGGGACGGGGGTTCGCCGGTTGCCAGCGCATCCAGCATGCCGGCGGTCCGGGTCATGTCGCCATGGCGCGACGCATACACGAAGCGGACGCTCGGTTGGTCGTGCGCGCATTCATGGGCGACCTTCAGGCTGATTTTCGCCAAGGAACTCAAACGGCGCCTGAGCATCGGCTCCACAAAGCCCAGGACAGGTGGCGCCGCCGGTCCGGCCGGCACATTCCGCCATTCCGACCAGCGCGCGATTGGCACTGTCCAGCGAAGCTCTGTTGCTTGAGAGTCCAAAACCAGAACCGTTCAGAAAAAGGGAACGCCAGGTTCCGGCATTGGCGAACAGTCGAGGTAGCTCGCCTGCCCGGCAACGAAGGGAACAAAGTTTGACAACCAGCATGCTGGCGCAATCGGATTCTGATCTTGTTGTCGTCCCATCCTGCAGCTACTCGTTGAGCGCGTCCCGGTCCTGTCCGGCACTGGCGCCGTTATGCCCGCTGAGAAATTTGGCCGCGATTATATTATGGACAGATGGGTCCGTGACGGGCGACAGGACAAGTGGAATTCTCTGGTTTCAGATGCGGCGCAAGCAGTTCGGCAGCGGCTCGCATGGCCCACCAATAGGCCAACTGTGAGACGGAAAGCGGCCTTCAGGGCATCGGCCGTCTTGCGAACGGCAAGCAATCGGAAGCCAGCTCGGGAAACTGGCTGCCCCCCCGGGGCGGGCGGGGCCGTGCAGGGGCCGGCATTCAGCCCGGCGTCACCGATGCTTCCACTCCGGCTTGCGCTTCTGCATGAAGGCGTCGATGCCCGCTGCGGCATCCTCGGACATCATGTTGCAGGCCATGGTCTCCGACGCGAGCTGGTAGGCGCCCTCGAGACCCATCTCCAGCTGGCGGTAGAACAACTGCTTGCCCATGCCGACGGCGACCGCGGACTTGCCGCAGATCGAGTCGGTAAGCTTCTTCAACTCGGCGTCGAGCTGGTCTGCCGGCACCACGCGGTTCACCAGCCCGCGGCGCTGCGCCTCGGCGGCGTCGATGAAGTCGCCCGTCAGCAGCATCTCCATCGCCTGCTTGCGTCCCATGTTGCGCGACAGCGCCACGGCCGGCGTCGAGCAGAACAGGCCGACGTTGATGCCGGACACCGCGAAGCGCGCGACGTCCGCCGCGACCGCCAAGTCGCAGGCCGCCACCAGCTGACAACCTGCTGCGGTGGCGATGCCGTGCACGCGGGCGATGACCGGCTGGGGCATCTGCGTAATGGTGGTCATGACGCGCCCGCACTGCCTGAACAGCTTCTGCATGTATTCCTTGCCGTGGTTGGCGCGCATCTGCTTGAGATCATGCCCCGCGCAGAACGCCTTGCCGGCGCCGGCGATCACCACGACGCGCGCCCGCGCCTCTGCCGCCACGCCGTCCAGCGCCGCCTGCAGCTCCGTCAGCATCTCTTCCGACAGCGAGTTGAACTGGCCGGGACGATTCAGCGTCAGCGTGACGACGCCGTCCGCTTCGCTGCGCAGCAGGATGGCTTCTTGTTGGGATTGCAGTACCGCGCTCATTTCTCCTCCTTGTGGTGGGGCGTTGCTGTCCTTCAGGCGGTGCGCCAGCCGCTTCTATCGATCATTTCGCCGAAGCGCGTCAGCAGCCAGGGATCGAAGCGCTGCCCGCGTTCATCCTCGAGCACCGCCATCACCTGCGCATGGCTGCGCCGCCGCTGGTAGGGACGCGGCTCCGCCATGGCGTCGTATGCGTCGGCGATGGCCACCATGCGGGCGATCGCCGGGATCGCCTCTCCGCGCAGTCCATCGGGATAGCCGCCGCCGCCGTAGTCCTCGTGGTGGCAGCGCACGGCATCCGCAACCGCCTGCGCGCCTTCGACGTCGATGGCGCGCACGATGCGTTCGCCGCGCTCGGAGTGCGTCTGCATCTCGCGCCACTCGTCCTCGTCGAACTTGCCGGGCTTGTGCAGCACGGCGTCGCGGATGCCGATCTTGCCGATGTCGTGCAGCGCCGCTGCCAGCCGCAGGTGCCGCAGGTCGGCCGGCGCCAGGCTACAGTGCCGGCCGAGGTCGGTCGCCAGCCCGATGACCCGCTCGCAGTGCAGGCGCGTGGCGGCGTCCTTCTCGTCCAGCGCTCGCGCCAGCACGCGGCTGTAGCCTTTGATCGCCGTGTAGCGTTCGAGCGACATCGCCATCGCTTGGGTCCTCGCCGGGTGGCCGCTTATTCGATGGCGGCGGACGATTTGGCCCGCTCGCGCAACACGTACTTCTGGATCTTGCCCGTCGAAGTCTTGGGCACCGCTTCGAAGACGAACTTCTTGGGCACCTTGAAGTGCGCCATGCGTTCCTTGCAGAACGCCTTCAGCTCTTCTTCGGTGACGCTGGTGCCCTCGCGCAGTTCGATGAAGGCGCAGGGCACTTCGCCCCACTTCGGGTCCGGTGTCGCCACCACCGCCGCGGTCATCACGGCCGGATGGCGGTAGAGCACGTCCTCGACCTCGACCGACGAGATGTTTTCGCCGCCCGAGATGATGATGTCCTTGCTGCGGTCCTTGATCTTGACGTAGCCGTCCGCCTGCATCACGGCGAGGTCGCCGGTGTGGTACCAGCCGCCGCGGAAGGCATCTTCGGTGGCCTTCGGGTTCTTCAGGTAGCCCTTCATGGTGAGGTTGCCGCGGAACATGATCTCGCCCATGGTCTCGCCGTCCCAGGGCACCGGCCGCATGCTGTCCGGGTCGAGCACCGTGATGCCCTCCTGCGCGTGGTAGCGCACGCCCTGGCGGCCGTTGAGGCGAACCTGGTCGTCGAGCGGAAGATCGTCCCACTCCGGATGTTTCGCGCACACCGAAGCCGGCCCGTAGGTTTCGGTGAGGCCGTAGACGTGGGTGATATTGAAGCCGATCTTCTTCATGCCCTCGATGACGGCGGCCGGCGGCGGGGCCGCGGCAATCAGGCCCGAAACGGTATGGTCGATGCCTTCGCGCCATTCGGCCGGGGCATTGGCGATCATGCTGTGCACGATCGGGGCGCCGCAGTAATGCGTAACCTTGTGCTCGCGAATGGCGTCGAGGATCAGCTTCGCGTCCACGCGGCGCAGGCACACATTGGTGCCGGCATTGGCTGCCATGGTCCATGGGAAGCACCAGCCGTTGCAGTGGAACATCGGCAGCGTCCACAGATACACCGCGTGCGGCGGCATGCCCCAGGAGACGATGTTCGAGAACGAGTTGAGGTAGGCGCCGCGATGGTGGTAGACCACGCCCTTCGGGTTGCCCGTGGTGCCCGACGTGTAGTTGAGGGTGATGGCGTTCCACTCGTCCGACGGCAGTTGCCAGTCGTAGCCCGGGTTGCCGCCGGCGATGAAGGCCTCGTAGTCGATGCTGCCGACGCGCTCGCCGGGGCCCGCGTATTCCGGGTCGTCGACGTCGATGACCAGCATGTCGCGCTTGGCGATCTCGATGGCCTTCCTGGCCGTCGCCGAGTATTCCTTGTCAACGATGAAGACCTTCGCCTCGCCGTGATTGAGCATGAAGGCGATGGTTTCGCCGTCGAGGCGCGTATTCATGGTGTTGAGCACGGCGCCGACCATCGGCACGCCGAAATGGCATTCGAACATTTCCGGCGTGTTGTTGAGCATCACCGCGACCGTGTCGCCGATGCCGATGCCTTTGGACTCGAGCACCGAGGCCAGGCGCCGGCAGCGCGCGTAGGTTTCCTTCCAGGTGAAGCGGCGCTTGCCGTGGATGCAGGAGAGGCGCTGCGGGTAGATGTAGGCCGTGCGGTCGATGAAGCTCAGCGGCGTGAGCGGCACGTAGTTCGCGGGATTCTTGTCGAGACCGATCTCGTAGATGTTCGCCATTTCTCCTTCTCCACTTTCCCTGGGCCCGTCGGGCGTTGAAATTATTGGATGCAACTCTTCCGGATTCTAGTTCAGCCGGCGCTGCAGCGTTGCGCCACGGCCAGCTTCGCGCGCCCGGTTTCGGCGAGCCAGCCGGCGATTTCTCCGGCCAGCCCCTGCACGGCCGCGGCCGATGCCGCGACGCCGCCGCGGGCATCCGGCGTGGCTGCCGGACGCGTCACCGAAAAAGCCCTGCGCGCGAGCAGGGTTTCGCCGTCGGACGCCAACAGCGTCGCGCGTGCGTCGAGCAAGGCGTAGCTCTTTTGCGGCGTCTCGAAGACCTGGATCAGTTCGTCGATGTCGAGCCGCAGGCGGCAGCCCCCGGCCGCCGCGAGGGTCTGGCGATTGAGCGCCCTTTCGATCAGATCCGCGGGCGGCGCCGCCCAGCGGCTGTCGGCCTAGGCGTTGCGCTGCATGTCTCCGGCGTAGAGCAGCCGGTAGGCGATGGCGGGCGTCGTGAGCCACGCCGGCGCTTGCGTCGATACGGCCGCAACCGGAACATCGGCGGGCTTCCAGGCGATCGCCGCATTGCCGAGGTCGTAGGTCGCGCGCTCGGCCTGGCGCACGTTGGCGCTGCATCCGAGCAGCAGCATCAGGGAAATCAGGGCCAGAGTACGCATGCTATTTCTCCTGCGGTGGAACGGCAAAGCCCGGTTCGCCGGGTCCGGGACGACTGGCTGCGCGGCCGAACAGCACGGCCTGCGGGCGCTCTTCCAGCATGTCAAGGACCCGGCTGAGCTGGCTCGAGTTGGCCGACAGCTGCTTCACCAGCGAGTTCACCTGCGGCAGCGTGCCCGCCGGAACCTCTCCAAGATTGGCGCCGACCAGGCGGTCGAGCTTGTGCGACGCGGCAGTCATGCTGCGCACCAGTTCCCGCGTCTCGGCCGCCAGAGGTCCCGCCTCGGCCGTGGTCTTCTCGAGATGCGCGAGCATGGCATGCAGGCGCGTGACGTTCTCGTCGGAAAGCACCGTCCGCAGCGCTGCGACGACCTGCGGCAATTCCTTGAGCCCGTCCGACGCCGTCGCGACGTTATCGAGCGTGCGGGCCAGGGCAGCGGCGTTGCGCTCATCGAGCAGCCGGTTCAGCCGGCCGGCGATCTCGCCGACGCTGTTCACGATGTCAGCCGCCTTGTCGCCGACCGTGTCGATGAGCCCGGGCTTGAGCGGCAGGCGGGCAGGATGGTCGTCGTCGTTGGGCAGCGGCTCCGGGTTGCTGCCGTCGTCGTCGATCTCGATGAACGCCAGCCCGGTGATGCCCTGGTAGCCGAGCCGCGCCGTCGATGCACGCGTCAGCCGGAAGCGCGGATCGATGCTGATGCGCACCTGGATCACGCGCGGATCGGTCGGGTCCTGCGCGATGGCGTCCACCTTGCCGGCGCGGATGCCGCGATAGCGAACCTGGGCCTGCATATTCAGGCCGGTGACGTTGCGGCGGGTCTCCAGCACGTAGTAGTCGGATTCGCGCTTGCCGCCGAAATACCAGGCGGCAAGGGCCGCGGCGGCGGCCATGACGATGACGAAGATGCCTGCGGCAAGCGCGTGCGAGCGGTTTTCCATGATCAGTGCGGCCCGTTGCTCCTGCCCAGCGCACGTGCGCTGCGTCCCGACAGGAAGAAGTTCTGGATGAAGGGATGGTCGACGCCCATGACTTCCTCGAGCGCGCCGTAGGCGACGATGCGATGGTCCGCGAGGACGGCAACCCGCGTGGACAACCCGGCCAGCGTGTCGAGGTCGTGCGTCACCAGCACCACGGTGAGACCGAGCTCCTCGCTCAAGGCGCGGATCAGCGCGACGAAGCCTTCGGAACGGTCCGGATCGAGCCCGGCGGTCGGCTCGTCGAGCAGCAGCAGTTCCGGCTCGAGCGCCAGCGCGCGCGCCAGCGCAACGCGCTTGGTCATGCCGCCGGACAGCTGCGCCGGCAGCAGCCTGGCATGGCGCGGCAGCAGTTCGACCATGTCGAGCTTAAGCATGACGAGGTCGGCGATGAGGCTTTCATCCAGGCGCTTCAACTCGCGCAGCGGAAAGGCGATGTTGTCGAAGACGTTGAACGCGGAGAACAGCGCGCCGTGCTGGAACAGCACCCCGAAGCGCTGCCGCAATGCGCGTTCGCGCTCGGCGCCGCCGCCGAACAGCGGTTCGCCGAAGATGCGAATCTCGCCGCGCGTAGGTTGCATCAGCCCCACCATCTGCCGCAGCAGCGTGGTCTTGCCGCTGCCCGAGCCGCCGACGAGCGACACCAGTTCGCCGCGCGGGACCTCGAGGTCGAGACCGCGATGCACCCAGGCGTCGCCGAAGCGCGTCTCGAGCCCGCGCACCGAAACGGCCGGCGTCACAGCGGCATCCCCGTATGCCGGGTGAGCACGGCGAAAACGGCGTCGAGCAGGATGACGACCGTGATGGCCGTGACCACCGACGCGGTGGTGTTGAGCGACAGGCTTTCCGTGTTGGGCCGCACGCGCAAACCGAAATGGCAGGCCACCAGGGCGACGAACAGGCCGAACACAACGCCCTTGGACAGCCCGATCCAGAGGTTGGCGAGCGGCACGGCGCGCGGCAGCGCCTGGAGAAAATAGCCGTAGCCGATGTCGAGCTGGACATTGGCCGCCACCATGCCGCCGACCAGGGCGATCGCGGTGGTCCACAGCACCAGCAGCGGCATGGCGATGGACAGCGCCATCACCTTGGGGAACACCAGCCGCAGGCTGCGCGCGACGCCCATGGCCGCCAGCGCGTCGATCTCCTCGGTCACGCGCATGACGCCAAGCTGGGCCGTCATGGCAGAACCGGAGCGGCCGGCCACCAGCACCGCGACCAGCACCGGCCCCAGTTCGCGCACGATGCCGATGCCCAGGATGTTGACGATGAAGATGTCGGCGCCGACGAGCTGAAGCTGCAGCGACGACAGATAGGAAAGCACCACGCCGATCAGGAACCCCACCAGCGCCGTCACCGGCATGGCGCGCACTCCGCCCTTGTACACGTTCGCGGAGATCTCGCGCCGCGGCAGGTCAGCCGGGCGGCGCAGCAAATGCAGCACGTCGAGCATCAGCTGACCCACCAGGACGAGGAAGTCGCCGAGCTGGTCGCGCAGGCGCAGGCCGCCGCGGCCAATCGCCGCCAGCCAGGCCAGCGGCTGACGCTGCACCGTCGGCCGTTCGCGGCGATCCACCGCCGCGACGCGCTCGAACATGCGCTGGTGCTCGGGGCGCAGCAACAGGGTTTCGGGCAAGCGCCGGCCCCAGCCGCGCCAGAGCAGCACGGCGCCCGCGCTGTCGAGCGCTTCGATGTCGAGGGCATTCCACGCGGTCGACGCCATCGCCGAATGCTCAGCCAGCGCGCGGGCTAGCGCGTTCGCACGTCCGGCTGTGGCCGCCAGCGTCCAGCGACCGTTCAGGGCGACATTGCGCCCGCCATCGGCGCGGAAGTCCACTGCCATGTCGGCTGCCGTCATGCGCTGAAAGTCCCTTACGGCGGAATCGGGGAAGGCATGGATTATAGCGGGACGCCCCCGCGCGCCGGACTCAGCGCAGCTTGCGCACGCGAAGCTGAGAGCCGAGCGCGTCCCATTGCGCGCATTCCTCGGCGAGCGCCGCCGCCGTCAGCGGCGACGCCTCGAGCCATTTTTCGTTGACCGTCAGCTGGAAGCCGCGCGGCGTGACGCCGGCACGCACCGGCACTTCCGGGCCGTCGTCGCGCGAGCGGTGCAGCAGCGCCGCCGTGCGCAGCGCGAAGATCAACAGCCAGTCGGCCGCTTCGCGCGTCGCCGCCTGCACGCGGTCGAGCTTGCCGCGGTGCCCGAGCACGATGCGGGCGAGGCGCTGCTGATCGCGTTTCGAGAAGCCCGGCATGTCGGCGTTCTCGAGGATGTAGGCGCTGTGCTTGTGGTAGCTCGAATGCGCGATGGAAATGCCCACCTCGTGCAGCCGCGCCGCCCACGAGAGGAACTGCCGATCGGGATGGCCGCCGATGGTCGCCTCCGGCGCCATTTCGCCGAGCAGTCGCAGCGCGGTGCGGCCGACGCGCGCCGCCTGGCGATGATCGACCTCGTAGCGCTGCATGAAGTTGCCGACGGTCGCCTCGCGCAGGTCCTCGTGGTGGTAACGGCCGAGCAGGTCGTAGAGCACGCCCAGGCGCAGCGCGCCCTCGGAGAAGGTCATGCGCGTCAGGCCGAATTCGCGAAATACCGCCGACATGATGGCCACGCCGCCCGGCAGCACCGGCACGCGGTCGGGCCGCAGGCCCTCGAGCTTCAGACGGGCCGGGGCGCCGGCCTCGTACAGCAGGCCGCGCAGCCGTTCGAGGCCTTCGCGCGTGATGCCCGTCGCGCCACCGGGATTGAGGGCGTTGAGCTCGAGCAGGTCGACGATGGCCTTGGCGGTGCCCGAGGAGCCGACCGCCTCCTGCCAGCCGGCTGCACGGTAGGCATGCGCGATCGCCTCGAGCTCCTTGCGCGCTGCCAGTTCGGCTTCCTTCATCAGCTTCTTGGTCACGCGCCCGCCGGGGAAGAAGCGCATCGTGTAGCTGACGCACCCCATGTAGAGAGACTCGAGCAGGCGCGGCTGGAAAGCGCGGCCGACGATGAACTCGGTGGAACCGCCGCCGATGTCGACGACCAGGTGCTGCACCTGGGGGGCAGGCAGCGTATGCGCGACGCCCAGGTAGATCAGCCGCGCCTCCTCGCGTCCGGCGATGACCTCGATCGGGAAGCCGAGCGCCGCTTCCGCCTCGGCGAGGAACTGCGCGGCGTTCTTGGCGACGCGCAGCGTGTTGGTCGCCACCGCGCGCACGGCGCCGCGATCGAAACCGCGCAGCATCTCGCCGAAGCGCGCCAGCGCCTCGAGGCCACGCAGCTGGGAAGGTCCGTCGAGCGTCTTGCCCGAGGTAAGGCCGGAGGCGAGGCGAACCGTTTCCTTGAGGCCGTCGAGCGGGTAGATCTGGTTGCCGACGACGCGGCCGACTTGCAGCCGGAAACTGTTGGAGCCGAGATCGACGGCGGCGATGAGATCGTAGCCCATAGGCCGCGGATTCTAATCCAGCGGCGCGCCTTGCCGCCGCCTGAAGGTCTGTCATATCCTAGCAACATTCCCGCAACACAATCCGCCGCCATGACACCCGCGGACGGAAACCGGATCGAAGCCATGCCGACACCGATCACGCGACGCTATCCGCCCGAGCATTTCATCAACCGCGAACTCTCGCTGCTGGCGTTCAACCGCCGCGTCCTCGCCCAGGCTGCCGACGAGCGCGTGCCGCTGCTCGAGCGCCTGCGCTTCCTCTGCATCGTTTCGTCGAACATGGACGAATTCTTCGAGATCCGCGTCGCCGGCCTCAAGGAGCAGATGAAGCTCGGCAGCCGCACGCTGTCCACCGACGGCCTGCTGCCCGAAGAGGTCTATCGCCGCGTCGCGCTCGAGGCCCATGCCCTGATCGCCGAGCAATACGCGCTGCTCAACGAGGTGATCCTGCCCAAGCTGCGCGCCGAAGGCATCGTCTTCCTGCGCCGCTCGGAATGGACGCCCGAACAGCGCGCCTGGATCCGCGACTATTTCGTCGGCGAGGTGATGCCGCTCCTGACGCCGATCGGCCTCGACCCGGCGCATCCCTTCCCGCGCGTGCTCAACAAGAGCCTCAACTTCGCCATCGAACTTTCCGGTCACGACGACTTCGGGCGCAACGGCGGCGCGGCCATCGTGCAGGCGCCGCGCGCGCTGCCGCGCGTGATCCGGCTGCCGCGCAAGCTCACCGGCGTCGATTTCGGCAGCGTCTTCCTCTCCTCGATCATGCACGAGCATGTGCATGAGCTCTTCCCGGGCATGGAGATCCTCGGCTGCCACCAGTTCCGCGTCACGCGCAATTCCGACCTGTGGGTGGACGACGAGGAAGTGAAGAACCTGCGCACCACCATCCAGGGCGAGTTGCCGCAGCGCCACTTCGGCGACGCGGTGCGCCTCGAGATTCCAGACAACTGCTCGCCGCTGGTCGGCGACTTCCTGCGCCAGCAGTTCGCGCTGGAGAAGGACGACCTCTACCAGGTGCCCGGCATCGTGAACCTGGTGCGCCTGATGTCGGTGCCGGACCAGGTCGACCGACCGGATCTCAAGTACCCGCCGTTCCAGCCGGGCCTGCCGAAGGTGCTGACCAAGCGCGCCGACATCTTCGCCGCCATCCGCAAGCAGGACATCCTCGTGCATCACCCCTACCAGTCCTTCAACCCGGTGGTCCAGATGCTCGAACAGGCGGCCGACGATCCGCAGGTGGTAGCGATCAAGATGACCCTCTACCGCACCGGCAGCGACTCGATCCTGCTGGACCACCTGCTGCGCGCGGCCCAACTGGGCAAGGAAGTGACGGTCGTGGTCGAACTGATGGCACGCTTCGACGAGGAAGCCAACCTCAACATCGCCGGCAAGCTCGAGGACGTCGGCGCCCACGTGGTCTACGGCGTGTTCGGCTACAAGACGCACGCCAAGCTGCTCACGATCCTGCGGCGCGAGGATGAAGGCTACCGGCGCTACGTGCACCTGGGCACCGGCAACTACCACCCACGCACGACGCGCTTCTACACCGACTTCGGCCTGATGACCTGCAATGCCGAGATCGCGTCCGACGTCGCCGAAGTGTTCAAGCAGATCACGGGCATGGGCAAGGCGGCGGAGTTGAAGCACCTCTGGCGCGCCCCGTTCACGCTGCACTCGAACATCATCGCCTGCATCAAGGCCGAGAGCGAGATCGCCAAGTCCGGGCGCAAGGGCCAGATCATCGCCAAGATGAATTCGCTGCTGGATCCGGACACCATCGAGGCGCTATACGAAGCCTCGCAGGCCGGCGTCGAGATCGACCTCATCGTGCGCGGCGTCTGTGCGCTGCGCCCCGGCGTCAAGGGGCTTTCCGAGAATATCCGCGTGCGTTCCATCGTCGGCCGTTTCCTCGAACACCACCGCATCTTCTATTTCCAGGCCGACGGCGAGGAAAAGCTCTACCTTTCGAGCGCCGACTGGATGGAGCGCAACTTCTTCCGCCGCATCGAGGTCGCCTTCCCGGTGCTGGAGAAGAAGTTGAAGCAGCGCGTCATCAAGGAAGGCCTGCGCGCCTATCTCAGCGACAACGAACAGGCCTGGGAGATGGAGAGCGACGGCCAGTATCGGGCGCGCCACTCCAAGCGCAGCCCGTTCAACGCGCAGGAGTCGCTGCTCACCGATATGGCGGCAACGGTGGTCTGAGCCGGGCGCTCAGAACGGGACGTAGGTCTTCTTCCGCGTGTAGTGCAGGTAGCCGATGCTCGCACCGGCGCGCAGGCCGACCCCCAACCGGATCGGCGCCAGGATGATCTTGCCGCGCTGCTGATAGTTGATGCCGGCGCCGCCGACGTAGTAGAAGCTGCCGTCGACGGCCGGGAAGCGCTGGTAGATCTGCCCGGCCGCCGGCAGGTGGTAGATCAGCACGAAGACCTTCGAGGCGTTGGCGCCGAAATCGAAGCCGATCGACGGCCCCTGCCAATACACCTTCTGCCCGCCGCCGCCCTTCATCATGAGGACGCCGTTGCCGTAGCGCAGGCCGACGGTGATGGCGCCGCCCGCCTCCTCGCCCTTGATGTAGCCGTTGGGCCGGCCGTGCTCCTTGAAGGCCTTCTCGATCACCTTGGCCAGGCCCTCGGTGCTCGAACCGAACCAGGCCTCGGCGTCCTTCAGCACGGAATCCTGGTCGTAGGTGTCCTTGTCGGACTCCTTCGTCGCGCCGAAGGCCGCCGTGGCGGCGCCCAGGGCGAGGATCAGCAGCAGGCGGGACAGGCGATACGCGAGCGTGCGGGACATCTTGGACTCCAGTCTTCGTCAATTCGACATCAATACGGGCACCGTCATGTTTCGCAGGATGTAGCGTGTGCCGGCGCCGCGGCTGACGAACGGGAAACCGATCTGCCCGTGCGCGCCCATCACCAGCAGGTCCGCGCCCTGGTCGGTCACCCGGTTGAGCAGCATGTCCATGATACCGACATCCTCCACCGTCAGCACCTCGGTCACCGCCTTGATGCCGTGACAGGCAAGCTGCCGCGTGACGGCCGTGCACGAAGCCTCCGCCTCCTCGGTGCGCGTGTCGAGCGACAGCACCACGGCCTCCTTGCAGCCGGCGATGAGCGGCAAGGCGTCGTTCAGCGCATGCGCCGATTCGCGCGAATTGTTCCAGGCGATCAGCGGGCGCTCGAAGGCCGACGGATAGTCGCCGACGTAGGGCACGACCAGCGCCGGACGGCCCGAGGTGAGGATCACCTCCTCGGGCAACTCCGCCGGCACCTTGCCGTCCGGATTGCCGTCGTACTGGCCGAGCACGACGAGGTCGACATAGCGCGCCGCCGCGGTGACGGCGTAGAGCAGTTCGACGTCGCCGCCGCGATTGACGTCGATCCACGCGGCCTGCGCCAGCCCCTGCGTCGCGCGCCGGAATGCGGCTTCGGCCGCGCCCGACGCCTGGACGTAGGATGCCGGCGGCCAATGGGGCACGACCCCGACCTGCTCCGCCTCGGCGCGCTGCGCGAACACGCCGACCAGGCGCGCCCCAAGGCGCGATGCGATCGCCGCGGCCATCTGCAATCGGGCCGCAGTGCGCGCACCGCCGTCGACATGCACCATCATGTTCTTGAGTGCCATCACCCGCCTCCGTTCTAGCGGCGCCGCCAGGCCAGGATTTCGCCCACGATGCCGCGACGGAACAGCAGCACGCAGGCGACGAAGATCGCGCCCATGATCACCGTGACCAGCGAACCGACCTTGTCCGCCAATTCATTTTCTAGCACGACGATCACGCCGGCGCCGACGACCGGACCGAACACCGTGCCCATGCCGCCGACCAGCGTCATCAGGACGACCTCGCCCGAGGCGTGCCAGTGGGCGTCCGTCAGCGTGGCGAAGCCGAGCACCACGGTCTTCACCGCGCCGGCCAGGCCCGCCAGGCCCGCCGAGAGCACGAAGGCCAGCAGCTTGTAGCGCGCCACGTCGTAGCCGAGCGAGATCGCGCGCGGCTCGTTCTCGCGGATCGCCTTCAGCACCTGCCCGAAGGGCGAATGCACCGTGCGCCAGATCAGGGCGAAGCCGGCGACGAAGATCGCCAGCACGGCGTAGTACATGGTCAGCGGCTGGCTGAGGTCGAACAGCCCGAACAGCAGGCCGCGCGGCACGCCCTGGATGCCGTCCTCGCCATGGGTGAAGGGCAGCTGCAGCGCCAGGAAGAACACCATCTGGCTCAGCGCCAGCGTGATCATGGCGAAATAGATGCCCTGCCGGCGGATGGCGATCAGGCCGAAGACCAGCCCCAGCAGCCCGGCCACCACGGTGGCGGCGAGCAGCCCGAATTCCGGCGCCCAGCCCCATTCCTTCACCACATGCGCGGCGATGTAGGCCGCCCCGCCGAAGAAGGCGGCATGGCCGAAGCTGAGCAGCCCGGCGAAGCCGATCAGCAGGTTGAAGGCGCAGGCGAACAGCGCGAAGCACAGCACCTTCATCAGAAAGACGGGATACAGGACATAGGGCGCCAGGACCGCCAGCAGCAGCCCGGCTCCGGTCAGCAGGATCTTCGGCGAGCCGCCGGACATGACAAGGCCTTCGTGCAGTGTGTCGCGGGTTTGCATGGTCATGGCTTATCTCTCCCGTCCGAACAGGCCGGCCGGCTTCACCATCAGCACCACGGCCATAATGACGAACACCACGATGTTGGACGCTTCGGGATAGAAGACCTTGGTCAGCCCTTCCAGCAGCCCCAGCCCGAGGCCGGTGACGATGGCGCCGAGGATCGATCCCATGCCGCCGATCACCACCACCGCGAACACCACGATGATCAGGTTCGACCCCATCAGCGGCGACACCTGATAGATCGGCGCCGCCAGCACCCCGGCCAGACCGGCCAGCGCCACGCCGAAGCCGTAGGTCAGCGACACCATCACCGGCACATTGATGCCGAAGGCCTGGACCAGCGTCGGGTTCTCCGTCGCCGCGCGCAGATAGGCGCCCAGCTTCGTCCGCTCGATGGCGAACCAGGTGCCCAGGCACACCAGCACCGACGCCGCGACCACCCAGCCGCGGTAAGTCGGCAGATACATGAAGCCCAGGTTGGTGCCGCCCTTCAGCAGTTCGGGGATCGGATAGGGCTGGCCCGACACGCCGTACTGGTGG
>JBLNBJ010000154.1:0-3912 GCA_050259835.1 Ignavibacteria bacterium
CCTCGTCGTGCGCCATGTAGCCGATGGTGTAGATATGCACCATCAGGGAGACGAAGGTGACGACGATCATCATCACCGCGGTCAGCGGGTCGATCAGGAAGCCGATCTCGAGGTTCAGGCCGCCCGACTGCATCCACGGGTAGACGGTGCCGTTGAAGGTGTGGCCGGCCTGCACGTCCTGGAACACCAGCACGGAGCAGAAGAAGGCGACGCTGACGCCGATGATGGTGGCCCAGTGCGCCCCGGCGCGGCCGAGCGCCTTGCCGAAGAAGCCGGCGAGAATGGCGCCGAACAGGGGTGCGAGCGGAACGATCAGGTAGAGCGCCTTCATGCTAGCCCTTCAAGCTGTCGAGTTCGTCGACGTCGATGGTCGACAGGTTGCGGAACAGCACGACGAGGATGGCCAGGCCGATGCCCGATTCCGCCGCCGCGACCGTGAGGATGAAGAAGACGAACAGCTGGCCGGCGAGATCGTTCAGGTAATGCGAGAAGGCGACGAAGTTGAGGTTCACCGCCAGCAGCATCAGCTCGATCGCCATCAGCAGCACGATGAGGTTCTTGCGGTTGAGGAAGATGCCGACCACGCCGATCGCGAACAGGATCGCGGCGAGGATCAGGTAGTGGGATACCGCCAAAGGTCCGAACATCACTTGCCCTCCCCGGCCGGCGTTTCCTTCTCGGTCGCCATCTTGATCACGCGCAGGCGGTCGCGGGCCTTGACGGCCAGCTGGCGCGAGATGTTCAGGTGCTTGGTGTCCGTGCGGTGGCGCAGCGTCAGCATGACGGCGGCGATGATGCCGACCAGCAGGATGACGGAGGCGAGCTCGAACGGGTAGACGTAGTCGGTGAACAGCAGCCGGCCCAGTTCCTTGGTGTTGCTGTAGTCGGCCGCCATGGTCTGGCCCGGCATGGCGTCGAGGCCGAAGTACTTGCCTGCCAGATACCAGGCCATCTCGGCGACCATCGCCAAGCCGATCAGCATGGCGAGCGGCAGGTGGTTCCAGAAGCCGCGACGCATGCGCTCGATGTTGATGTCGAGCATCATGACGACGAACAGGAACAGCACCATCACGGCGCCGACGTACACCATGATCAGCGCGATGGCGAGGAACTCGGCCTGCAGCAGCAGCCACAGCCCGGCGACGTTGAAGAAGGCCAGCACCAGGAACAGCACCGCATGCACCGGATTGCTGGCGGTGATCACGCGCACGCCGGCGAATATCGACATGGCCGCGAACATGTAGAACAGGAACGTCTGGAATTCCATCGTCGTCGCCTAGCGGAATTTGGCGTCAGCTTCGCGGGCCTTCGCGATTTCCGCCTCGTAGCGGTCGCCGTTGGCCAGCAGCATCTGCTTGGTGTAATAGAGGTCGCCGCGCGCCTCGCCGTGATATTCCATGATGTGGGTCTCGACGACGGCGTCCACCGGGCAGGCTTCCTCGCAGAAGCCGCAGAAGATGCACTTGGTGAAGTCGATGTCGTAGCGCGTGGTGCGGCGGCTGCCGTCCTCGCGCTCGGCGGATTCGATGGTGATTGCCATCGCCGGGCAGACCGCCTCGCACAGCTTGCAGGCGATGCAGCGCTCCTCGCCGTTCGGATAGCGGCGCAGCGCGTGCAGGCCGCGGAAGCGCGGCGAGTACGGCGTCTTCTCTTCGGGATACTGGATGGTGATCTTCGGCTGGAACATGTAGCGCAAGGTCACAGCAAGACCTTGGCGCAGTTCGCCGAGAGAGAAACTTTGGATCAGGTCGCGGACGCCCATGAGATTACTTCCAGATATTGAAGGGCGACATCATCCAGACGCCGATGAACGGAATCCAGAGGAGGCACAGCGGAACGAAGACCTTCCAGCCCAGACGCATGATCTGGTCGTAGCGGTAGCGCGGGAAGGTCGCGCGCAGCCACAGGAACACGAACAGGATCACGCACAGTTTGGCAACCAGCCACCAGATGCCGTCGGGCAGGAAGCCCACCGGCGACAGCCAGCCGCCGAGGAAGAAGATCGAGACCATCGCCGAGACGAGGATCATGTTGGCGTATTCGGCGAGGAAGAACATCGCGAACGCCATACCCGAGTACTCCACCATGTGGCCGGCAACGATTTCCGATTCGCCTTCGACGACGTCGAACGGCGCCCGGTTGGTCTCGGCAACGCCGGAGATCAGGTAAACCAGGAACATCGGGAACAGCGGAATCCAGTTCCACGACAGGACGCCGAAGCCCATCGAGGCGAAGCGGCCGTGATCCTGAGCGCGCACGATGTCGGACAGGTTGAGGCTGTTCGACACCATCAGCACGACGATCAGCGCCATGCCCATCGACACTTCGTACGAGACCATCTGGGCCGCCGAACGCATCGCTCCCAGCAGCGGGTACTTGGAGTTCGAAGACCAGCCGGCGATGATGATGCCGTAGACGCCCACCGAGCTGATCGCCAGCAGGTAAAGCACGCCGGCGTCGATGTTCGCGAGCGAGCCGCCGTCGAAGAACGGAATCGCCGCCCAGGCTGCCAGCGCCGGCGCCATGGCGAGGACCGGCGCCAGGATGAAGAGGCCGCCGTCCGCCTTGGCGGGCACCAGCACTTCCTTGAAGAAGAGCTTCATGCCGTCGGCGATCGGCTGCAGCAGGCCCCAAGGACCGACGCGGTTCGGGCCGATGCGGACTTGCATCCAGCCGATGATCTTGCGCTCCCAGAACGTAAGGTAGGCAACGCCGAGCAGCAGCGGCGCCATGATTGCGACGATGCGCACGACGGCCCACACGAGCGGCCAGAAGTCGCCGAACAGGGGACCGATGTGCTGGTGGATCGGGGCGAGCAACGCTTCCATCACACCTTCTCCGTAGCGATGGGGGTTTTTTGCAGGCTAGCCGCGCGGCGCACCAGCGGATCGGCACCGTAGAGCGGCACCGGCTTCATGGCATCGGCAGCCGGATTCACGGCGAGTTCGATGGCGCCTGCGGCGCCGTTGTCCAGGCCGGAGGCGAATTCCGGCGTGCCGCCGAGAACTTCGGCGCGCACGTCCTCGCTGCTTTCCTGTGCAAAGCCGCCGAGATCGAGCAGGTTGCCCAGCACGCGCAGCACCTTCCACGCCGGCCGCGTTTCGCCTTTCGGCTTGCACACGGCCTGGAAGCTCTGCACGCGGCCTTCCATGTTTACGAACGTTCCCGAGGTCTCGGTGAATGGCGAAACCGGCAGGATGGCGTCCGCGTATTCCAGCATGGCGTCGGACTTGAACGGCGACATCACGATCACGCTGTCGGCTGCCTTGAGCGCAGCCAGCGCGGCCGCGCCGTCGGCGCAATCCAGTTCGGGCTCGGCGCCGAGCACCAGGTAGGCGCGACGCGGCTGAGCCAGCATGGCAGCGGCGTTGAGGCCGCCATTCTTCGGCAGCGCGCCGGCGACGTAGCCGCCGACGCTGTTGGCCGCCTCACCGAGAAGGCCGCAGCGGGCGCCGAGGACTTCGGCAAGTTTCTGAGCCAGCAGATGGAGCGTGCCGGCCTGCGGATGCTGTTGCGCAAAGTTGCCCAGCAGAATGCCGGCGTTGGCGCCCGACACCAGGCTCTCGGCGATCGTCTTGGCAGCTGCCGAGACCGTTGCGCCGACGACAGCCGGGTCGGCCGCGACACCCTTCAGTTCTGCGGCAGCCTTGACCACCTGGGCCAAGACGCCAGGCAATTGGGACGAGGCCACGACCGCCTTGCCGGCCAGCCTGACGAGCGGATCTTCATCAACGGCATGGACGACGGAAATCGCGGTACCGCGCTTGGCCGCCTGGCGCAGGCGCTGGGCCAGCAGCGGATGCTCGCGGCGCAACGTCGAGCCGACCACGAGCACGCGATCGAGCTTGTTGAGTTCGGCGACCTTCATGCCCAGCCAAGGCGCGCCACGACGACGTCCGTCGAGCGAGAAGT
>JBLNBJ010000155.1:0-6248 GCA_050259835.1 Ignavibacteria bacterium
CGGCCTTGATGCGCGGATCGGGCTCGAAGCCGGCGACGCTGCGCTTCTCGATGTCGCGCTTCAACAGGCGCTCGATGTCGCGCAGCAGCTTGTGCTCATCGACGCAGACGAGCGACACGGCCTGGCCGGAAGCGCCCGCCCGGCCGGTGCGGCCGATGCGGTGCACGTAGTCCTCGGGCACGTTGGGCAGTTCGTAGTTCACGACGTGCGGCAGTTCGTCGATGTCGATGCCGCGCGCGGCGATGTCTGTGGCGACGAGCACGTTGACCTTGAGCTTCTTGAAGTCGTCGAGCGCGCGCTGCCGCTGGTTCTGGCTCTTGTTGCCGTGCAGGGCGGCGGCGCGGATGCCGGCGCGGCCCAGCTTGTCGGCCAGCGCGTCGGCGCCGTGCTTGGTGCGAGTGAACACCAGCACCTGGTGCCAGCCATGCTCGTCGAGCAGGTGCACCAGCAGCTCCTTCTTGCGCTCGCGGTCGACGTGGTAGACCGATTGCGTGACGGCCTCGGCCGCTGCGTTGCGGCGCGCCACCTCGACGCTGGCCGGGTTCTTCAACAGGCCGGTGGCGAGCGAACGGATTTCGTCGGAGAAAGTCGCCGAGAACAAGAGCGTCTGCTTCTGCTTGGGCAGCAGCGCGATGATCTTGCGCATATCGTGGATGAAGCCCATGTCGAGCATGCGGTCGGCTTCGTCGAGCACCAGGATTTCGATGCCGGAGAGATCGACGCTGCGCTGCCCGACGTGGTCGAGCAGGCGCCCCGGCGTGGCGACGACGATGTCGACGCCGGCCTTCAGCGCGCTCGTCTGCGAGCCCATGCCGACGCCGCCGAAGATCGCGGCGGAGCGCAGTTTGAGATGCTTGCCGTAGGTGCGCACGCTGTCGTGCACCTGCACGGCGAGTTCGCGCGTCGGCACCACGACGAGGGCGCGCGGCTTGAAGCGCTTGAGCGACATCCCGGCGTCGCGGGAAGAGAGCAGCTGCAGGATCGGCAGCGTGAAGCCGGCGGTCTTGCCGGTGCCGGTCTGGGCAGCGGCCATGAGGTCGCGGCCTTCGAGCACGAGCGGAATCGCTTGCGCCTGGATGGGGGTCGGGGTGTCGTAACCCTGTTCGGAAATGGAACGCAGAATTTCGGCGCGCAGGCCGAGATCGGTAAAGTGCACGGAATACTCCTCGATTCGGCCCACCGTGACGTGCACGGACCAGTCGAGGCAGAAACGCTTTGGGGGGAAACGCGGAAAGGGAATCTAATCGCGACGCGCGGCGAATGACTGATAAGAGGCCAGCGCGGCGCGCAGTGTATCACACACGCCGGCGTCATCGCCCTCAGTGCATGATGTGGTCGCGATACCAGCAGGCAAAGTCCTTTGCCGGCAGCGGCCGGCTGAACAGGTAACCCTGGGCCTGGTCGCAGCCGACACCGCGCAGATAGCCGAGCGTCTCCGACGACTCGATGCCCTCGCCGACGATCTCGAGATTCAGGGCCCGCCCCAGCGCCACGATGGCGCGCGCGATGGCGCGGCTGCGCGGATCGTCGGCGATGTGGTGCACGAAGGACTGGTCGACCTTCAACTTGTCGAGCGGCAATCGGCTCAAGCTGCCCAGGCTCGAATAACCGGTGCCGAAATCGTCGAGCGCGACCTTCATGCCGAAGGCCTTGATCTGCTCGAGAATCTGCACCGCTTCGTCCACGTTTTCCATGATCGCGCTCTCGGTGACCTCGATCTGCAGGCCGTCGGGCTCGACGCCGTGGTCCGCCGCGATCTTGCCCAGCCGCTGCGCAAACGCCTTCTGGCGGAATTGCAGCGGCGAGACGTTGATGGCGATGACAACGTCGAGGCCCTCGCGCTGCCATTCGGCATGCTGGCGGCAGGCTTCCGTCGCCACCCATTCGCCCAGTTCGCCGATCAGTCCGGCGGCCTCGGCCACCGGGATGAAGCGCTGAGGTCCGACACCCCCTTCGCTGTCGGACAGGCGGACCAGCGCCTCGGCGCCGATCAGCCGACCGCTGCGAACGTCCATCACGGGCTGGTAATGGAGCTTCAGTCCGCCGTGCCGCAACGCATGCTTGATGCGCGCCTCCAGCGTCAGGGCCTCGTCGGCCTTGCGGTCGAGATCCGGCGTGTAGACCTGGTAGTTGGCACGCCCCGACTGCTTGACGCGATACATGGCGAGGTCCGCCGCGTGCAGCAGCGCGCTCATGTTGTCGGCGTGCTCGGGGAAGTAGGCAATGCCGATCGACGGCGAAATCGAGAGATCGAGGCTGCCCACCTGGAAGGGCCGCCCGATCGCGGCGATCACGTGCTGCGCCACGACGGCGGCACGATGCTGCACGCCGTCGAGATGCGGCAGGATGATCACGAACTCGTCGCCACCCAGCCGGCCAACCAGGTCCTCCTGCCGCGTGCACTGCAGGAGCCGCCGCGCCGCTTCCTGCAGCACGCGGTCGCCCGTGTCGTGACCGTAGAGGTCGTTGATCGGCTTGAAGCGGTCGAGGTCGACGAACAGCAGCGCGCCGCGCCCGTGGCTGCGGCGCGCTGCCGCGATCAGGTGGCCGCCGTATTCGAAGGTGAGCGCGCGGTTCGGCAGCCCCGTGAGGGCGTCGTGCAGGGCGGCATCGCGGACGCGCTGCTGCATCTCCTTGCGCTCGCTGACGTCGGTATGCGTGCCGACCAGTCGGCTGGCCTGGCCGCGGCTATCGCGCTCGGCCACCACGCCCTGGGAGAGTATCCAGCGCCAGCGCCCATCCTTGGCCTTCAGGCGAAGTTCGGCGGAATAGGCTTCCGTTCGCCCTTCGATGACGGCGGCGACGGCTTCCTGCAGTCCGGCACGATCGTCCTCGTGGATCAGCGATAGCCAGTCGGACCATGTCGGCAATTCCTGGCCGTGATAGCCCAGCATCCGGTGCGCCTGATCGTCGCTGACCCGAATTCTGTCCGTCGCGACTTCCATCTCCCAGACCGCCGAGCCGGCGGCCTTTAGCGCGAGCATCAAGGTGGTGCGGCTTTCCTGCAAGGCGCGCTCGACGCGCCTGGCCCCCGTGACGTCGCGAAAGACGATGGCGAAGCGGCCGGCGGACGGGCGGTAGGCGCGCAGGTCGTAATAGCGGCGGGTCGCCTCGTTGTACTCCTGCAAGTGAACCGAGCCGCCACGCATGATGACTTCCTGATAGGCGTCCAGCCAGTATTGTTCGACCAGAGGCAGCACCTCGCGGCTCGGGCGATTGAGCACGCTGCGCGGAATGCCGGTCTGCTGGAAGAAGGCCTCGTTGGCTTCGAGGATGATCTGGTCGACCGGGTTTCCTTGCGCGTCGTAGACGAGTTCGCCGATCGCGAAGCCCTCGGCCATGCGGTCGAACAGGGTCCGATAGCGCGCTTCGCTTGCGCGCAGGGCCGCCGTGCGCTGCCTCAGCAGTTCCGCTGCCCGGCCGATGGCGCGGGCCACTTCATCGGCTTCGCGCACCCCGGTTCGCGGCAGGGTGACCGTGCCACCCGCACCAAGCGCCACCGCCGGGCCGACCAGGGCGCCGAAGGCCCGGCCGATGCGTCCCGCCACCAGCCATGCGAAGCTGATGCCGGCCGCGAACAGCGAGACGATGCCGAGCAGCAGCACCAGCATGGTCTGCCATAGCGAAGACTCGAGCGAAGCCACCGGAATGCCGATCGCAACGTGCCATCCGGTGAGCGGCGACCGGCTGAAGACGGAATAGACCGGAATGCCTTCCGCGGATGGGGTTTCGAGCGTCCCTTCCCGCGACTTGGCGGTGGCGCTAAGGAACGGAGCCGTGGCCTTCTTGCCGAGGAACTGCTCTCCGCCGTGGGTGCGGGCCACGAAGGTCCCGGTGCCGTCGAGGATGGTGGCGATCCAGTCCGTCGGCAGCCGCTGGGCCTTGAGCGTTTCGTTGAACAACTGCGGAAGGATCCCGACGATGACCACGTAGGCGACCCGGTCCCGGACGAACACGGGAACGGCAATGGCCACCACGGGCCGCTTGAGCGTCCGGCTGGTGTAGAGATTGGAGACGGCCGGCCGCGCGGTCCTGAAGACCTGGCTCACCATCTCCGGATAGTCGTAGCGCGGCAAGCTGCGGCCGAAGGACTGTGTGGTGTTGGCCAGTTCCTGCCCCGACGCATCGGTGAGGACCACGTTCGCCCCCAGGCCGGTCTGGGCCAGGGCATCCCGCGCTCGGCGGTGGAAGGTCGCGAAGTCATGTTCCTGCAACGAGTTTGCCGTGGCCAACCCCTCGGCCACCGCCTGTGCGCGCAGGATCTGGTTGTCGACCGCCTGAACCAGGGCGCGCACGGTCTGAAGCGTGTCCTTTCCGAGCTGGTTGCGGCCTTCGCGGTACTCGCGCGCAAACAGGAGCACGGCGCCCAGGATGCCGGGAAGCAGGCAGGCCAGGACCAGCCAGATCAGGAACGTCCGGACGGACCGCTGTCCGGCGGACGTCGCCGGACCGGCAGGCGAATGCGGTTCTGCTGCGCCGCTCGTTTTCATGAAGCAAGGACGTCGAGGGATAGTGCTGTGACCGGATCGGCCCGCGCAAAATCCCGAACGCCGTCGACGATTCGGCTGTCGGATGCCGATGGAGCCGGTGGAAAGCCCGAGGGCCGCCACGCGGACGCCGCCGTTCGGCTTCCGCTATTGCCCCGCACTGATCACGCCCGACGAGGAGCACGAGTTGGTGTGCGAGCTCGCCGCGCTCGCCTTCGCCGAATTCGAATTCCATGGGTATGTCGCCAGACGCCGGGTGCTGTCGTTCGGCTGGGACTACGATTTCGCGGTGGAGGGCCTGCGGCCGGCGGCACAGCTGCCGGCGTTTCTCGTCTCTCTGCGCGAGCGCGCCGCGGCCTTCGCCGAGCTTCGCCCCGGCGATCTGCCGCATGCCTTGGTGACGGAATATGCGCCCGGCGCGGCGATCGGCTGGCATCGCGACAAGGCGGTCTTCTCGGACGTGGTGGGCCTCTCGCTGGTCTCGCCCTGCATCTTCCGGCTGCGCCGCAAGTGGGGCACCGGCTGGGAACGCTATTCGATGGAGTTGCCGCCGCGCTCGGCCTACCTGCTGCGCGGACCGGTGCGCAGCGAATGGGAGCACAGCATTCCGGCCGTGCCGGCGCTGCGCTATTCGGTGACCTTCCGCAGCCTCAGGCCGGCTTGAGGCCGCGCCCGTTCAACCGAGACCGTTCTTCAGGTCGGCTTCGACGTCGTCGACCGACTCGAGCCCGACCGCGATGCGCAGCAGGCCTTCGGAAATGCCGGCCGCGGCCCGCGCCTCGGCCGAGATGCGCCCGTGCGTCGTGCTCGCCGGGTGGGTGATGGTGGTCTTCACGTCGCCGAGGTTGGCGGTGATGGAAAGCAGCCGGCAGGCGTCGACGACGCGCCAGGCTTCCTCGCGTCCGCCCTTCACTTCGAAGGAGACGATGGCGCCGCCGCTCTTCTGCTGGCGCATGGCGAGTTCGTGCTGCGGATGGGATGCCAGGCCGGGATAGAACACGCGCGCCACCCTGGGGTGCGCTTCGAGCCGCCGCGCAAGTTCGAGCGCATTCTCGGACTGGGCCTGCATGCGGATCTTGAGCGTCTCGAGCCCTTTCAGCAGCACCCAGGCGTTGAAGGGCGACAACGTCGGGCCCGCGGTGCGCAGGAACCTGAACACCTCTTCCGTGAGTGTCTTGGCGCCGCAGACGGCACCGCCCAGCACGCGCCCCTGGCCGTCGAGGTACTTGGTGGCGGAATGGATGACGAGGTCCGCGCCGAGATTCAGCGGCCGCTGCAGCGCCGGCGTGCAGAAGCAGTTGTCGACGGCCAGCAGGGCGCCGCCCGCATGCGCCACCGCCGCCACGGCGGCGATGTCGACGATTTCAGTGAGCGGGTTCGACGGCGTCTCGATGAAGACGAGCTTCGTGTTCGGCTTCAGCGCGGCGCGATAGGCGCCGACGTTCGTCGCTTCGACGAAGCTCGTCTCGATGCCGAAGCGGGTGAAGATGTTGCCGAACAGCTGCTGCGTGGCGCCGAAGATGCTGCGCGAGGCCACGATGTGGTCGCCCGCCTTCAGCAGGGCCATGACCGTCGCCATGATGGCCGACATGCCGCTGGCGGTGGCGATGCAGCCCTGCGCGCCTTCGAGCGCGGCCAGCCGGTCCTGGAAATTGCTGACGGTGGGATTCGAGAAGCGGGCGTAGACGTTGCCCTCCTCTTCGCCCGCGAAGCGCGCGGCCCCCTGGGCCGCGCTCGTGAAGACCAAGCAGGAGGGCAGGT
>JBLNBJ010000156.1:0-35370 GCA_050259835.1 Ignavibacteria bacterium
GCGGGCGTCGTGGCGCAGCGGATACCAGTCCGCAGGCCAGCCGCCGTGGCGCAGCCAGGGCCGCTGGTCGGGCCCGTCGCTGGCGATGCCCAGCATGTCGCGCGTGGCGCGCTGCATGCGGTTCGCCGCCGAGAAAATGCCGGAGAGATCGGGATAGACGGGGTTGTCGGCCGGCAGGTCCAGGGTTACCTGGGCATGGCCGTTGTCGATGCCGAAGACGCAGTGCAGGCGGAAGCCGCCGGCACGCTGGCGCTCGTCGCTGCCCCAGATCGCGGCCATGCGTCCGCCGTGGCGCAGGACCGCCGTGGCGAAATTCCACAGCTCCTTGCCGTCGGCGGCGCGGCCCGTCCAGACCGGGCTGCCCAGCCCGGCCTGCTTCACGAACTCGATGGATTCCTCGTAGAACTTCATGGTGCTGTCTCCGCAGGGCCGTCCCAAGGAGACAGGCGCCCCCCCGTGGGGGGCAGCGAGCCGCGGTTGCGAGCGTGGGGGGCCATCGTGCTAGCCCAGCATGCGCGCGGCTTCATGGAACCAGCGCGTCAGGTAGGGTGGGATGTAGAGGCCGATCATCAGCACGATCGACAGGTGCACGAACACCGGCGTGATGGCGGGCGCGTGAGGCAGCGATTTGGCGTGCGTCTCGCCGAACACCATCGGCTGGACCTTGCCGAAGATCGACGCGAAGGCCACGCCCAGCGCCGCGAGCAGGATCGGCGTCGCCCAGGGATGGAACTTCATGGCGTGGGTGAGGATCATGAATTCGCTGGCGAAGACGCCGAAGGGCGGCATGCCAAGGATCGCCAGGGTGCCCAGCATCAGGCCCCAGCCGATCACCGGGTTGATCTTCATGAGGCCGCGGATGTCCTCGATCATCTGGGTGCCGGTCTTCTGCGCGGCGTGGCCGACGGCGAAGAAGATGGCCGACTTGGTCAGCGAATGCATGGTCATGTGCAGGAGGCCCGCGAAGTTCGCCACGGCGCCGCCCATGCCGAAGGCGAAGGTGATGAGGCCCATGTGCTCGATCGACGAGTAGGCGAACATGCGCTTGATGTCCTTCTGCCGGCCGAGGAAGAAGGCGGCGACCACCAGCGTGAACAGCCCGAAGCCCATCATCAGGTTGCCGGCGAAATCGGTGCCGACGGCGCCGTCGGCCAGCACCTTGCAGCGGATGATGGCGTAGAGCGCAACGTTGAGCAGCAGGCCGGAGAGCACTGCGGAAACGGGCGTCGGGCCTTCGGCGTGGGCGTCGGGCAGCCAGTTGTGCAGCGGCGCCAGGCCGACCTTGGTGCCGTAGCCGACCAGCAGGAAGATGAACGAGAGCGCCATGATGGTGGGCTCGAGTTGCCCCTTCACGTCGACCAGGTGGGTCCACAGCAGGGCGTTGCCCGTCTCGCCCAGCACGCGCTCGGCGGCAAAGTAGAGCAGGATGGTGCCGAACAGCGCCTGGGCGATGCCGACGCCGCAGAGGATGAAGTACTTCCACGCCGCCTCGAGCGACGCCGGCGTGCGGTAGAGCGAGACCAGCAGCACGGTGGTCAGCGTCGCCGCCTCCATCGCCACCCAAAGCACGCCGAGATTGTTCGTCGTGAGGGCCGCCAGCATGGTGAACATGAAGAGCTGGAACATGCTCTTGTAGAGGCGCAGGCGCGGCACCGAGAGCTTGCCGTGCTCCTGCTCGTTCTTCATGTAGGGACTGGAGAAGATGCTGGTGGTGAGCCCGACGAAGGCCGTCAGCGAGACGAAGAAGACGTTGAGCGAATCGATGAAGAACATCTCGCCGAAGGCGAAGCGCGGCCCGTTGGCGACGATCTCGACGGTCAGGCCGGCCGAGGCGAGGAAGGTGCCCAGGCTCGCCAGGATATTGAGGTTGGGCGCCCATTTGCGCTCCCCGAGCACGGTCAGCAGCAGGCCGCTGACCAGCGGGGTGGCGAGCATGAGGACGAAGAAGTCGAGGGCCATCAGCTGTCTTTCAGTTTTTCCATGTTCCGGATGTCGAGGCTGTCGAACTGCTCGCGGATCTGGAAGAAGAACACGCCGAGGATGATGGCGCCGACCAGCACGTCGAGCGCGATGCCGAGCTCGACCACCATCGGCATGCCGTAGGTGGCGCTGGTGGCGGCAAGGAACAGGCCGTTCTCCATCGCCAGGAAGCCAACCACCTGCGGGATGGCCTTGGTGCGCGTGATCATCATCAGGAAGGACAGCATCACCGCCGCCAGCGCGATGCCCAGCGTGCCGCGCGTGATGGTGTTGGAGAGCTGGGAGATCGGCAGCGCGACGTTGAAGGCGATGATGACCAGGCCGATGCCGACCAGCATGGTAGTCGGGATGGCGATGAGCGATTCGACGTCCCACTTGACGTGCAGCTTGCGCACGAGCCGATGCAGGATCCACGGCAGCAGCAGTGCCTTGAGTCCCAGCGTGAGGCCGGCCGACCAGTAGAGGTGGTGCTGGTTCGTGGTGAAGGCGACCACGGCGGTCGACAGCGCCAGCACCGCGCCCTGGTAGGCGAACAGGTTGATCAGCGGCAGCACGCGGCGCTGCGCCAGCATGGCGAAAGCCAGCAGCAGGATCACCGAGGCGAACAGGTTGATGAACTGGGCGGAGTACGGGATGGAGGTCATCTCAGCTCCGGTCCGCCAAGACGATGAAGCTTGTGCCTTCGACCCGCCGAGGGCGACGGGTGGTCGTCGCCGCTTCGTGTCCCCCGGCGGACAAAGGCAAGAGGCGTCCGCCTCCTCCTTTACCTACGCGTCGACGACCACCCGCCACCCTCGGCTCTACGCTCCAGGTGTTTTGGTGCTTCGTCTCTCGTGCGGTTGCTCGCCGGGCCGATGGGGTGCCCTGCTGCGCGTAGGTAAAGGAGGAGGCCGACGAATTTAAGATCTTGTCGGCCGGGGGACACGGAGCGCAGCAGGGCACCCTGTCGGCCCGCGCGCGCTCGGCGTCTCGAATCCAACGGCCGCTCATACCCTGGTCTCCAGCAGCAATCGAACCAGCAGCCCCAACACGGCCAGCAGGAAAGCAGTCCCCAGAAACTCCGGCGCCCGGAAGATCCGCATCTTGGCGTTGACCGTCTCGATCACCGCCAGCAGGAAGCCCCCGATGGCGAGCTTGAACAGCAGCGCCGGGATCGAGGCGATGAGCGCCGGGAAGCTGTCGCCGGCGGCGATGCCCCAGGGGAAGAACAGCGCGAGGCCCAGGCACGAGTAGGCGTAGAGCTTGAGGCTGGAGGCCCACTCGATCAGGGCGAGATGGCGGCCCGAGTACTCGAGGATCATCGCCTCGTGGATCATCGTCAGCTCGAGGTGGGTCGACGGGTTGTCCACCGGCACGCGGGCGTTCTCCGCCAGCGAGACGAAGGTGAAGGCGACGCCGGCGAAGGCGAGGCTCGGATAGACGGCGAACTCGCGATGCGCCAGGGTCTCGACGATGGTGGCCACCGACGTCGATTGCGAGATCAGCGCCGTGGTGAAGATCACCATCAGCAGCGCCGGCTCGGCTAGGAAGCCGACCAGCATTTCGCGGCGTCCGCCGAGCGTGCCGAACGAGGTGCCGACGTCCATGCCCGCCAGCGCGATGAAGATGCGCGCCAGGCCGAACACGCCGACCAGCGCGATGGTGTCGGCGGCCGGGGCGAACGGCAGGTCGGTCGACAGCGTCGGCACGATGGCGCAGGCGAGCACCATGCAGCCGAACACCACGAAGGGCGCGACGCGGAACAGCGACGAGGCGCCGTGCGCCAGCACCACGTCCTTGTTGAACAGCTTGTGCAGCATGTAGTACTGCTGCAGCAGCGGCGGCGCGCTGCGGCTTTGCAGCCAGGCGCGGCACTGGTTGACCCAGCCGGTCAAAAGCGGCGCGAGCGCCAACGCAAGGGCGATGGCGAAGAACTGGGCGAGAAGTCCGGTCAGGTTCATGTCGGCCGCGCCACCAGAAGCAGCAGGATCAGCGTCAGGAAGGAATACAGCAGGTAGACCGCGATGCGCCCGCCCTGCAGGCGGACGATGAGGCCGGAGACCGACTGCACGAGCCTTGCCACCGGCAGGTAGAGCCAATGCCAGAAATGGTCCTCGACCTTGACGCTGTAATACGGCTTCTCGTCGCGCACGCTCGGGAAATGGCGTTCCATGCGGAACATCGGCTCGAAGATGCGGCGGATCGGTTGCGAGAAGCCTTCGGCGGTGTCCTGCGCGCGCGGCCCCTGGAACCAGTAGCCGCAGTCCCAGGCCTGGGTGCGGCGCAGGCGGCCGTGGTACAGGCGGCGCACCACCCAGCGGCCGAGCAGCACCGAGGCGGCGATGACGGCGAGGAAGACCATCGGTTCGTAGCTCGCGCGCTCAGGCGAAATCGGCGCGAGCATCCACCAGCCCTGCTGGGCGATGCGCTGGGCGAGCCCGGTGCCGAGCAGTTGCTGCGTGGCGGCGTCGATGTGCAGGATGGCGGTGGTCGGCAGCACGCCGAGCAGCACCGTGACGAGCCCGAGCCAGACCAGGCCGGCGCGCTCCCAGGGACCGGCGTCGTGGGCATCCTTCAGGCTCTCGTCACGCATCTGGCCGAGGAAGATGATGCCGAAGAACTTCACCATGGCGAAGCCCGCCAGGGCGGCGACCAGCGCCACCAGCGCGGCGGCCACCGGCACGATCATGTTGAGCCAGGGATGCGGCAGGCCGGGCGAGAACAGGAAGCCCTGCAACAGCAGCCATTCGGAGACGAAGCCCGAGAGCGGCGGCAGGCCGGCGCCGGCGATCACGCCGGTGAGCGCCAGCCAGGCCACCCACGGCATGCGATGGATGAGGCCGCCGAGCTTGCCGAGGCTGCGCTCCTTGGTGGCGTGCAGCACAGAACCGGTGGCCAGGAACAGCAGGCTCTTGAAGCCGGAGTGCGCGAGGCAGTGGTAGAGCGTGGCCGTCATCGCCAGCGCGGCCAGGGCTTCCATCTTGTAGGCGTGGAAGATCAGCGTGAGGCCGATGGCGACGGCGATCAGGCCGATGTTCTCGATCGACGAATAGGCAAGCAGCCGCTTCATGTCGCTCTGCACGGTGCTGTAGAGCACGCCGAACGCCGCCGTGGCCAGCCCGATCACCAGCGCCACGACGCCCCACCACCAGATCGGCGTGTCGAGCAGGTCGAAGGAGACGCGCAGCAGGCCGTAGATGGCCGTCTTCAGCATGACGCCGCTCATCATCGCGGACACCGGCGAGGGCGCCGCGGGATGCGCTTCGGGCAGCCAGACGTGCACCGGCAAGAGGCCCGCCTTGGCGCCGAAGCCGAACAGCGCCAGCAGGAAGGCCGCAGAGGCCCAGAACGGCGCGAGGTGCTGCGCGCGCATACCGTCGAAGCTGTAGTCGCCGCTGCCCTTGGTCATCACGCCGAACGACAGCAGGATGGCGATGGCGCCGACGTGCGCGATCAGCAGGTAGAGATAGCCGGCGCGGCGGATCTCGCCGTGCTTGTGGTCGGTGGTGACGAGGAAGAACGAGGACAGCGCCATGCTCTCCCACGCCACCATGAAGGCGTAGGCGTCGTCGGCCATCAGCACGAACAGCATGCTGGCGAGGAACAGGTGATACTCGAAGCACAGCAGCCCGGGCGCGGCGCCCGCGCCATGGCGGAAATAGCCGGCCGCGAACAACGAGATGCCGAAGGAGACGAAGCCGAGCAGCAGCGCGAAGATCGCAGTCAGGTTGTCCACGCGCAGATGGAAGGGCAGGTCCGGCAGGCCGATGGCCAGCACGGCGATTTCGGCTTGCTGCCCGAGCGCGGCCAGCGCGGTGGCGCCGACCAGCAGGCCGATCAGGGCGCCGAGGGGGAACAGGATGGTGGCGATGAAAGCCGGCTTGCGCGGCGAGAGCAGCCCGACCAGACCCACCGCAAACCAGGCCGCGGCGGCGATCAGCAGAAGGTCGATGTGCAGCAACTCGGGCATTTAGCTTTGTTGCTCCCGCTCCATGGTCCGGATACGAAAGCGCTTGATTGTAACAGGCGTAAAGCGAAGGCCATAGGCAGCAACTATGCCAAGCGCACTAAGTGATTGTTCAGACGAAAGACATCCATGGTGGCATGACAAGCCGATGGGCCGCAGCGGGATTGCAGAATGCAACGCGGCGGCGCGGCTGCGGCGCCCGGCACGGCGCCGGCAGGCGCTGGGCGCCCCGTGTTGCGAAGATCGCGCCTGGCGTTGCATCGTGCAACGCCGATCAGGCCGGCAGCGGCAGCAGCGGGGACGTCGCGTCGCCGCAGCCGCGCTCCGCCGCCCAGGCATGAATGGCCGCCAGCGCCATGTCGGCGGTCGGGAAGATGCGCGCCTGCGAGATGAAGTCGAACAGGCCGGTGGCGTGCATGACGTCGAGCACCTGCTTCTTGAGGCCCGAGAAGACCACCGTGACGCCGTTGCCGCGCAGCCGCTCGACGACGTGGCGCACCACCTCCTCGCCGGAGGCGTCGAGCTCGTTGATGCCGTCGCCGACGACCAGCAGGTAGGAGGCCTGCGGGTTCGCCGCGACCGCCTCGAGGATGGCGTCCTCGAAGTACGAGACGTTGGCGAAGTAGAGGCGGCCGTCGAAGCGCACGGCCGTCACCACTTTCGAGGCCGGCAGGTCGTGCACCTTGGCGTCGCGCAGCGTGCCGTCGGCGTGGCGGCCGAGGATGGCGACGCGCGGCTTCATGGTGCGCAAGAGGTAGAGCAGGATGGCGAGCCCCGCGCCGATCAGGATGCCGTTGTCGAGATGCGGCGCCACGGCCAGCGTGACGACGAAAGTGACGATCGCCGCAATGCCGTCGTGGCGGCTCGCGTGCCAGGCATGCTTGATGGCCGAGAAGTTGACCAGCCCCACCACCGCCATGATGATCACCGCGGCCAGCACCGACTGCGGCAGGTGGTAGAGCAGCGGCGTCAGGAACAGCAGCGTGAGCAGCACGAAGACGCCGGTGAACACCGACGACATGCCGGTGCGGGCGCCGGCGTTAAGATTCACCGCCGAGCGCGAGAACGAGCCCGACACCGGGTAGGAGTGGGTGAAGGCGCCGATCAGGTTGGCCAGCCCCTGGCCGATCAGTTCCTGGCTCGGGTCGATGCGCTGCTTGGTGCGCGCGGCCATCGCCTTCGCAATCGAGATCGCCTCCATGAAGCCGACCAGCGAGATCACGATCGCGGCCGACAGCAGGCTGCCGATCATGTCGAGCGAGAGGCTGGGCACGCTGAAGGACGGCAGGCCCGCGGGCACCTTGCCGACCACCTCGCCGCCGCCGGTGAGCGTCTGGGCGCCGCTGGCGGCCTTGGGGATGCGCCAGTGGTAGCCGTCGGCGCGCGCATCGGCGGGCAGCTTGCCGCTGGCGTAGAACCTGTCGGGCTGGCCCTCGGCGCCGGGCACGCGCTCGAACACCATGGTGCGGATCGCACGGTTGCGGCGGCGGTTCTCGTCCTCGCGGTCCTTCAACTGGAGCTTGAGCAACTCGATCTCGTAGTTGGCGGTGACCGCCTCGTGCGAGAGTTCGCCCTTCTCCTTGCGGATCGCCTTGAGCTCGGCGTTCTTCGCCTCGATGGCGGCGTTGATCTCGCCGATGCGGCCGGCGATGCGCGCGTACTCGGCAAGCAGCGCCTGGGCGTCGGCGTCCATGATCTGCTCGGGCTGCGCCTTGACGTTGCGCTCGTAGCCGATCTGCCACGAGACCACGGTGGTGATAGCCACCGCCACCAGCACGCCCGGCAGCTTCGGCGCATAGCGGCGCGCCGCCCAGATGATGGCGATGGCGACGACGCCCATCGCCAGCGTCGGCAGGTGCGTGTCGCCGATCTGCTTGGCGACGCCCCAGATGTCGACGATGAAGTGCTCGGAGCGGCCGATCGGCACGCCGATCAGCTTGTTCACCTGCGACAGGCCGATGATGATGGCCGCCGCGTTGGTGAAGCCGACGACGACGGGATGCGAGAGGAAGTTGACTACGACGCCGAGCTTGAACGCCCCGAGCGTCAGTTGGAACAACCCGACCAGCACGGTGAGCGCGATCGCGTAGGCGATGAATTGCTCCGAGCCAACGGCGGCCAGCGGCGACAGGCTCGAGGCCGTCAGCAGCGAGACCACCGCGACCGGGCCGGTGTTGAGCTGGTTGGACGAGCCGAGCAAGGCAGCCACCATGACGGGCAGGAAGGCCGCATACAGGCCGTAGTAAGGCGGCAGGCCGGCCAGCTGCGCGTAGGCCATCGACTGGGGCACCAGCACGAGCGCCACCGTAAGGCCGGCGAGGAAGTCGGCGCGCAGGTCGACCGAGGAATACGGCAGCCAGCGCAGGAAGGGCAGGAAGCGTTGCAGGGACGTCGGAATTTTCATTATCGTGGCGCGGCGGCGAGCTTCGCGCATTGTTCTTGACGCAAACTTGACGTTGCCCGGCATGTTAGCAAGGCTTAACATCGGCCGATCAACCGGTTTTTTTATTCCAAGATCAGGGGCACGTATCTCCATGGGTCATCGGCTTTCAAGGATCTACACGCGCACCGGAGACGGCGGCACGACGGGCCTCGGCGACGGTTCGCGCACCGGCAAGGATTCGCTGCGCATCGCCGCAATGGGCGAGGTGGACGAGGTGAATTGCGTCGTCGGGCTGCTGTTGTGCGAGACGCTCGACGACGGCATGCGCGAACTCCTGGTCGGCATCCAGCACGATCTCTTCGATCTCGGCGGGGAGCTGTCCGTGCCCGGGGCGAAGTTCCTCAAGGACGGCCAGCCGGCCCGGCTGGAGACCGCGATCGACCGCTACAACGCCGATCTCCAGCCACTCAAGGAATTCATCCTGCCCGGCGGGACGCGTGCCGCGGCCCTTGCCCACCTTGGGCGCGCGGTGACGCGGCGCGCCGAACGCGCGGTGGTCGCGCTGGCCCAGGCGGAGCCGGTGTCCGACGCCGCCCGCCAATACCTGAACCGGCTGTCGGACCTCTTCTTCGTGCTGCCGCGCTGGATCAACAAGGCCGCGGGCTGCGGCGACGTGCTCTGGCAGAAGGGCAAGAACGCCTGAGGCCGACGCGGCATCCCAGGCCGGCTTAAGGCCAGCCTAAGCTTGGCCCGGCATCATCCGGGCCATGAAGATTCCATCCCTGTTCCTGCTGAGCCTGTTGCCGCTGTGCGCCTCGGCCCAGAGCTCCGTCGTCCGCATCACGCCCGACCAGGCGCGGCTCGCGGGCATCGTCGCCGTTCCCCTCGACACGCTGCGCAGCGACGGCGAGCGCCGGCTGCCGGCGCAGGTCGTCGTCCCGCCGTCGCAAAGCGAGATCGTCAGCGCGCCGCTGCCCGGCGTGGTGACCGCGGTCGCGGTCGCCTACGGCGAAACCGTCAAGCGCGGCCAGGTGCTGGCCCGCATGCAAGGGCCGCAGTTGCTCGAGCTTCAACGGGAATACGCCAGCGCGCGTTCCCAGGCCGAGGTCGCGGGCGAGCAGCGCCGCCGCGACGAATCGCTGTTCGCCGACGGCATCATCAGCCGCTCGCGGCTCGCCGTGACGCAGGCGACCGATCGCCAGGCGGCCGCCCTGCTGGCCGAGAAGCGCGCCGCCCTGCGCCTGGCCGGCGTCGCGGAACCCGCCGAAGGCGGCCTCTCCGGCACGGTGTCCGTGCGCGCGCCGATGAGCGGCGTCGTGCTCGAGGCTGCCGCCCAGCCGGGCCAGCGCATCGAGGCCACCGCCGTGCTGTTCAAGCTCGGCCGTCTCGCCCCGCTCTGGCTGGAGATCCAGGCCACGGCCGCCCAGGCCGCCGGGCTCGCGCCCGGAGACAAGGTCACGGTGCCCGGATGCGCAGCGGCCGGCAAGCTCGCGCTGGTGTCGCCCCACCTGAACGCCGCCACGCAGTCGTTGCTGCTGCGCGCCGAATTCGCCGACCCGGCCGGCTGCCTCAAGCCCTTCCAGTTCGTCCAGGCGCATGTCGCGCCGGCGCAGCCGATGGCCGGCGCATGGCGCGTCCCGAGCGGGGCGCTGGTGCGCAACGGTGGGCAGTCCTGGCTGTTCGCGCGGGCAGCCGACGGCTTCGTCCCCATCGCCGTGCGCGTGGTCGACGAAGCCGAGCGCTCGGCGCTGGTCAGCCCGGCCGAGGGCGCCGCGTCCGCGCTGCGCGCCGACCTGCCCGTCGTCATCCGGGGCACGGCCGCCATCAAGGCCGCCTGGCTCGGCATCGGCGCCGGCGAAGCGAAGTAGCGCCATGTTCTCCCGCCTGGTCGAATTCGCGCTGACCCAGCGCCTGCTGACGCTGATCGCCGCCGCCCTGCTGGTCGGCGCCGGCATTGCCGCTTTCCGCGAACTGCCGATCGACGCCTTCCCCGACGTCTCCTCCACACAGGTGAAGCTGATCCTCAAGGCGCCGGGCATGACGCCCGAGGAAGTCGAGGCGCGCATCGTCACGCCGATCGAGGTCGAACTGCTCGGCATCCCGCACAAGCGCATCGTGCGCTCGTCCGCCAAGTACGCGATCGCCGACATCACGCTCGACTTCGAGGACGGCACCGACATCTACTGGGCCCGCCAGCAAGTCTCCGAGCGCCTCGCCGGCGTCATGAAGGACCTGCCCGACAACGTCTCCGGCGGACTCGCCCCCATCACCACGCCGCTCGGCGAGATGCTGATGTTCACCATCGAGGGCGACATACCGCTCGAACAGAAGCGCTCGCTGCTCGACTGGGTGATCCGGCCGCAACTGCGCACGCTGCCCGGTGTCGCCGACGTGAACAGCCTGGGCGGCTTTGTCCGCACTTTCGAGGTCGCGCCGCAGCTGCTGGCGCTGAAGGCGCGCGGCCTCACGGTGTCCGACCTCAAGGAGGCGCTGGCGAACAACAACCGCAACGACGGCGCCGGCCGCATCGACGAAGGCGAGGAATCGCTGCTGGTGCGCATCGAAGGCAGCGTGAAGACCGTGGACGACCTGCGCAGCATCGTCATCCGCGCGCGCGACGGCAGCGTCACGCGCGTCGGCGACGTCGCCCACGTCCGCATCGGCAGCCTGACGAGGCTCGGCACGGTCACTCACGGCGGCCGCGAGGAAGCGGTCGAGGGCCTGGTGCTCGGCCTGCGCGGCGCCAATGCGCGCGAGGTGGTCGAAGGCGTGCGCGCCAAGCTGGCCGAACTGCAGAAGAACCTGCCGCCCGGCGTCACCACCAGCATCTTCTACGACCGCGGCGCGCTGGTGGACCGCGCCGTCGGCACAGTGTCGAAGGCGCTCTACGAGGCGGTCGCGCTGGTGCTGGTGCTGCTGCTGGCCTTCCTCGGCAACCTGCGCGCAGCGCTCGCCGTCGCCTGCATCCTGCCGCTCTCGGCGCTCGTCACCTTCGTGCTCATGCGCCTGTTCGGCATGTCGGCCAACCTGATGAGCCTCGGCGGCCTCGCCATCGCCATCGGCATGCTGGTGGACGCCGCGGTCGTGGTGGTGGAGAACGTCGAGAGCCAGCTGACGCAGCCGCACTCGGCGCAGCTGCCCCTGCTCCACCGCATCTACCGTGCCGTGCGCGAAGTGACCATGCCGGTCGTCTCGGGCATGGCGATCATCGTGATCGTGTTCCTGCCGCTGCTCACGCTGCAGGGGCTGGAGGGCAAGCTGTTCGTTCCGGTGGCGCTGACCATCGTCTTCGCGCTGTCGGGCTCGCTGCTGCTGTCGCTCACCGTCATCCCGGTGCTGGCCTCCTTCCTCATCCGCCCGGCGGAGCACCATCACGAGCCCTGGCTCGCGCGCCGGGCCACCGAGTTGTACGTGCCGCTGCTGGAAAAGGCGCTGGCCGCCCCCCGCCGCGTCATCGCCGCCGCGCTCGCGCTGCTCGCGCTCACCGTTGCGGCCTTCTTCATGCTCGGCAAGGCTTTCATGCCCACCATGGACGAGGGCGACCTCATCGTCCAGCTCGTCAAGCTGCCCTCGATCACGCTCGAGCAGAGCGCCCAGACCGACCTCGCCGTCCAGCGCGAGCTGCTGGCCCGCGTGCCCGAGATCCGCGACATCGTCGCGCGCGTCGGCTCCGACGAACTCGGCCTCGATCCGATGGGCCCGAACGACACCGATACCTTCCTGGTGCTCAAGCCGATCAGTGAATGGCGCGAGCCAAGCAAGGAATGGCTGACCGAAGAGATCCGCAAGGTCCTCGCCCAGTTCCCCGGCATCGACGTCAGCTACACCCAGCCGATCGAGATGCGCGTCGCCGAGATGCTCACCGGCACGCGCGGCGACGTCGCGGTCAAGATCTACGGCAGCGACGTCAGGTCGCTCAACGGCCTGGCGGAACGCATCGCCGCGCTGATGAAGACGATCCCCGGCGCACAGGACGTGCTGACCGCGAAGAACGAAGGCGTGCAGTACTACGTCGTCGACATCGACCGCCTGGCGGCGGGACGCATGGGCTTCTCCATCGACGAGATCGCCTCGGCGCTGCGCGCGCAGATCGAAGGCCAGCAGGCCGGCGTGGTGCTGGAGGGCATCCGCCGCACGCCGCTGATGATCCGCGGCGGCGACGACATGCGCATGTCGCCCACCCTGTTCGCCGGCATGCTGCTGGCGCTCCCGGGCGGCGGCAGCGTGCCGCTGTCGTCGGTGGCGAGCCTCAAGCGCGTCGCCGGCCCGGTGAAGATCGACCACGAGAACGCGCAGCGCATGGCCGTCGTGCAGGCCAACGTCGCCGGGCGCGACCTCGTCGGCTTCGTCGAGGAGGCGAAGGCCCGCGTCGCCGCCGAAGTGCCGCTCAACGCCGACAACCGCCTCGCCTGGGGCGGCCAGTTCGAGAACCAGCAGCGCGCGGCCAAGCGTCTCGCGCTGGTGGTGCCGGTGGCGCTGGCCATGATCTTCCACATCCTGTTCACCACCTTCAGCTCGGCACGCCAGGCGGCGATGGTCTTCGTGAACATCCCGTTCGCGCTGATCGGCGGCGTCTTCGCACTGCTGCTCTCGGGCGAATACCTGTCGGTGCCGGCGTCCGTGGGCTTCATCGCGCTGCTCGGCATCGCCGTGTTGAACGGCCTGGTACTGGTGTCCTACTTCAACCAGTTGCGCGACCAGGGCATGCCGATCGAGCGCGTCGTCGTCGAGGGCGCCAAACGCCGGCTGCGGCCGGTGCTGATGACGGCGTCCATCGCGGCCTTCGGCCTGGTGCCGCTGCTGTTCGCCAGCGGCCCGGGCTCCGAGATCCAGCGGCCGCTGGCCATCGTGGTGGTCGGCGGCCTGGTCACCTCGACGCTGCTGACGCTCATCATGCTGCCGATCCTCTACCGCCGCTGGGGCCACACATGAACCGCAATGCCTGCCTGAAACTGGTGCTGCCGAAGAGCCTCGAGGAGCAGGTGGTCGACCACCTGCTGCGCCACCCCGAATGGGTCGGCGGCTTCACCGCCTATGCCGTCGACGGCCACGGTTCGCCGCATCGCGTGGACAGCAGCGCCGAGCAGGTGCGCGGCCGCGCCGGCCGCGTGCAGATGGAAATCCTGACCGGCGACGCCGACCTCGCCCGCGAACTCGTGGAACACCTGAAAGCCGACATGCCGAACGCCGACATCAACTGGTGGATTGCGCCCGTGCTCGCCTCGGGAGACTTCCGATGAAGCGCTGGCTCTGGCTATGGCTGCTGCCCGCCTTCTTGGCCGCCCCCTGGGCCGGCGCCGCCGAGCGCGCCGACCTGCCCCCGGGCGCGCTCGTCGAGAAGGCGCTGCGCGAACATCCGGCGGTGGTGGCGGCACGCGCCGGCGTGGGCGTCGGCGAGGCGGCACGCGATCAGTTCGAAGCCGGCCCGCACGAATTCAACCTGCGCCTGGGCAGCGCCCAGCGGCGCGAGGTGGCGACCAATCAGCGCCTGCCTGAGAAGCAGGTAGGCATCGAACGCGCGCTGCGCCTGCCCGGCAAGGCGGAGAAGGACGCCCAGATCGGCGCCGCCGTGCTCGAACAGGCGCGCGACGCCTATGGCGACGCGCTGCACGAAGCGGGCCGCCTGCTGCTCCGCTCCTGGTTCGACTGGCAGCGCGAAGAAGCGGCCGCCCGCGAATGGCGCACCCAGGTCGAACTGCTGCAGCGGCAAAGCGGCATCGCCGCCAAGCGGGTCGCCGCCGGCGACGCGGCACGCATCGAGGCCCTGCTGACGACCGCGCAGCAGGCGCAGGCCGAGGCCCAGGCGGCGCAGGCGGAGCAGCGTGCCCGCATTGCGGCCGGCGTCATGGCGCAGCACTTTCCTTCGCTGCCGCTGCCGCTGCCGCCGACGCCCGCCACTGCCGCGCCGCAGCCCGTGGCCCAGCCGTTCGACGCCTGGCGCGAGAAGTTCCTCGAGCACAACCACGAACTGCGCCTGGCGCGCACGGCTTCGCACCGCCAGCAACTTCAGGCGCAGCGCGCCGACGCCGACCGCCTGCCCGATCCCACGGTCGGCCTGACCTGGTCTTCCGAGCGCGACGGCCAGGAGCGGGTGGTCGGCTTTGCCCTTTCGATCCCGCTGCCGGGCGCCGGCCGCGCGGCCGCAGCGCGCGGCGCGCAGGCCGAGAGCGCGGCGGCGGCTGCCCGCGAGGCGCAAGCGCTGGCGAAGGCCGAGGCCGAGGCGCGACGCAATTTCCAGGCGGCCCAGGGCGCCTACCTGCAATGGCAGCGGCTGGCGGACGCGGCCGCCCGCATCGAAGAGAACGCCGCCCTGCTCGAGAAGGCCTGGCGCTTCGGCGAAGGCCAGATCGGCGACCTGCTCAACGCCCGCCGCCAGGCGATCGAGGCGAAGCTCGCCGCCACCCAGGCGCAGCTCGACGCAGCCGAAGCGGCCTACCGCCTGCAGCTCGACACGCACGAACTGTGGCCGCTCGACGACTTAAGCGAGCGCTAAGCCGCGGTTAATGGGTCGTTAAGCCGCGGCGCGCATCCTCGTTCCTGTCTCATCCGCCAAGGAACCGCAATGCAAACCGATCACATCGTCGTCCGCAGTTTCGATCCGCTGCTGCGGCTCGTCCATGCCTGGAACGCGCTGGCCATCGTCGGCCTCGTCGTCACCTCCCAGGTCGCCGAAGCTTTCGAGCACGGCCCGCTGGAGCCCGCCATCTGGCGCCTGCACATCCAGTTCGGCTATGCGCTGGTCGGCGGCCTCGTCGCCCGCCTGCTGTGGGGCTTCATCGGGCCGCGCCATGCGCGCTGGTCCGATCTCTGGCATCCGCGCGAATGGGCTGCCGCGCTGCGCGGGCGTTTCAGCTTCCCGCCGCGCCCCGGCCACGATGCGCTCGCCAGCGCCGCCTTCCTCGCGCTCTACGCGGTGCTGCTGGCGATGTCCGTCACCGGCCTGGTGCTCGCCGGGATAGAACACGCGATGGGCCCCTTCGCCGCGAGCCTTGCCGACGAGACGGGCCTCAAGCACACCTTCAAGGAGCCGCACGAAGCCGGCTTCGCCATCGTGCTGGGCTTCATCGCGCTGCACCTGGGCGCGCTGGCCTTCCATCGTTTCGTCCAGCACGTGCCGGTCGACCAGGCCATGCTGACGGGCAACCAATACCTGCCAAAGGAGAACCTCCATGCGTAAGCTGCTGATCGTCGCATCCGTCTTCGCCGCGGCCACGGCCGCGGCGGCCACCCCCGATGCGCTGCTGCAGGACTACGCGGCGCAGGCCCGGCGCAGCGATTCCGCGTTCGCGCCCTCCGCTGCCCGGGGCGAAGCGTTCTTCCGCCGCAGCCATGCGCGCGACGCCGGCCCCGCGGCCTGCGCCGACTGCCATACCGACGATCCGCGCCGCGAAGGACGCACCCGCGCCCACAAGACCATCGCGCCGATGGCCCCCGCCGCCAATTCCGAGCGCCTGACCGATGCGGCCAAGGCCGAGAAATGGTTCGGCCGCAACTGCCAGGACGTCGTCGGCCGCGCCTGCACGCCGGCCGAGAAGGCCGACTTCATCGCCTGGCTCGTCTCGATTAAATGATGGAGAACGACATGCGCGCAAAGCACCTCGTCACCCTGATCGCCGCCGCCGGCGTCTCCGGCTGGCTGTTCGCCAGCGACCACGGCGAACGCCACGGCCTGCCCGTGCCCGCCAATCCCGCCTGGCGCGCCGAATGCGGCAGCTGCCATATCCCCTACCCGCCCGCCCTGCTGCCCGAACGCTCGTGGCGCACGCTGATGGGCGGGCTGGACCGCCACTTCGGCGAGAACGCCGCGCTCGACGATGCGGCGCGCCGCCAGATCACCGAATTCCTCGCCGCCAATGCCGCCGACCGCGTGGACGCCCGCCGCGCCCGCAAGGCCGCCGCCGCCATCGCGCCGGCCGCGACGCCCTTGCGCATCAGCGAAACGCCGTGGTTCGAGCGCAAGCACGACGAACTGCGGGCCGATGTCTGGGCGCGCAAGGAAGTGGGCTCGCGCGCCAACTGCGCCGCCTGCCATCGCGGCGCGGAGAACGGGCGCTTCGACGAGGACGAGGTGGCGGTGCCGCGCGCCCGCCGGGGAGCCTGACATGGCGGACATGATCTCGCTGCTCGGCGGCACCTTCCTGTTGGCTGCCGCGCCCGCCCCGGCCGACACCAGCGACCCGTCCGCCCATGCGGCGCCCGCCGTCTATCGCCAGGAATGCGGCAGCTGCCATGTGGCCTTCCCGCCCGGCATGTTGGCCGCCGACCACTGGCGCGCCCTCATGGCCGGCCTGTCCCGCCACTTCGGCGAAAACGCCGAGGTGGCCGAACCGGCGCGCCGGGAGATCGAGGACTTCCTGGTCGGATCCGCCGGCGGAACGCGGCGCTTCGCCAGCCGCAGCGAGCCGCCGCGGCTGACGACCACGACCTGGTTCCGCCGCACGCACGGCGCGACGCGCCCGCTGTTCACCGACAAGCGCGTCGGCAGCGCCGCGAACTGCCTAGCCTGCCATCCGGGTGCCGAGACCGGCCGCTACGACGGGCTCGCCCCGTGGGTCCGGCATCCCGCCCGTTGATGCAGCCGGGCTAGAATCGCCGCATGCGCATCCTGCTCGTCGAAGACGATCCGCTGCTGGGCGACGGCCTGGCCGCCGGCCTGCGCCAGTCCGGCTTTGCCGTCGATTGGCTCAAGGACGGTGAGAGCGCGCTGGCCGCCATCCAGAGCGAGCGTTTCGACCTCGCCATCCTCGACCTCGGGCTGCCGCGCCTGTCGGGCATGGAAGTTCTCAACCGGCTGCGCGGCGCCGGCAACCCGCTCCCCGTGCTGATCCTCACGGCGCGCGACGCCACCACCGACAAGATCGCCGGCCTCGACGGCGGCGCCGACGACTACCTGGTGAAGCCGATCGACCTCGACGAGCTCGCGGCGCGGGTGCGCGCCCTGCTGCGGCGTTCGGCCGGCCGCGCCGAGCCGGTGCTGCGCCACGGCGCCTTGACCCTCGATCCTGCCGCGCATCGCGTCGAGGTGGACGGGAACCCGGTCGAGTTGTCGGCGCGCGAGTTCTCGGTGCTGCACGCCCTGCTCGCCAACGCCGGCCGCGTCATGACGCGCAGCCAGCTCGAGCAGTCGATCTACGGCTGGAGCGAAGAGCCGGACAGCAACGCGCTCGAGGTTCACGTGCACCACCTGCGCCGCAAGTTTGGCGCCGATTTCATCAAGACGCTGCGCGGCGTCGGCTACACCATCCCCAAGCCATGACGCGCTGGTTCTCGCTGCGCCGGCGCCTGCTGCTGCTGCTGCTCGGCGGCGTCGCCGTCGGCTGGCTGGCGACTCTGATGTCGAGCTACGGCGACGCCCACCACGAGATCGACGAGATGTTCGACGCGCAGCTGGTACAGGCCGCGCAGGCGCTGCTGGCGCGGCGCCACGAGCACGACCACGACGATGACATCGAGGAATCCCCGCATGCCGGGCATCCCTACCAGAGCAAGCTCAAGTTCCAGGTCTGGCATGCCGACGGCAAGCTGGTGCTGCGCTCGCCCAACGCGCCGGCGACGCCGCTGGCCTACGTCGACGGCTTCTCTGAAACCAACAACGCCAATGGCCACTGGCGCTACTACAGCCAATGGGACGCGCGCCATCGCCACCGCGTTCAGGTGGCCGAGGACCACGCCGTGCGCGACGAGCTGGTCGGGCACATCGCCTGGCGCCTGCTGGTGCCGGCGCTCATCGGCCTGCCGCTGCTGGGCCTGTGGGTCTGGTTCGCGACGCGGCAGGGACTGGCGCCGCTCGACGGCGTGGCCGGCCAGGTGCGCCAGCGCGAACCCGAGCGCCTGCAGGCGCTGACGCCGGAAGCGGCGCCCGAGGAAATCCGCCCGCTCATCGACGCGCTGAACGGACTGTTCCGGCGCGTCGAGCGCACGCTTGAAAACGAGCGGCGCTTCACCGCCGATGCGGCCCACGAACTGCGCACGCCGCTCGCTGCCCTGGCCGCCCAGGCGCAGGTCGCGGCGCGGGCACGCGACGAGGCCGAGCGCGCCCACGCGCTCGAACAGCTGCGCAGCGGCATGCAGCGCGCCTCCCACCTCGTCGACCAGCTGCTGACGCTGGCGCGGCTGGAGCCCGAATCGGGCCCGTTGCCGGCGGCCGGCCTGCGGCTGGACGAGCTGGCGCAGGAGGTCTGCGCCGAGCACGGCGCCCAGGCCCTGGCGAAGGACATCTCGCTGGAGCTCGATGCCGAGGCGGCGACGGTCCGCGCCGACCGCGAGTTGCTGCGCATCCTGCTGCGCAACCTCGTCGACAACGCCTTGCGCTACACGCCGGCAGGAGGACGCGTTCACCTCACGGTGGCGCGAAGCGATGGCGGCGCCGCGCTGACGGTCGCCGATACCGGCCCGGGCATTCCGCCCGAGGCGCGCGAGCGCGCCTTCGAGCGCTTCGCGCGCCTCGCCGGGCAGGACATCGAGGGCAGCGGCCTGGGACTTTCAATCGTGCGCCGCATCGCCGAGCGGCACGGCGCACAGGTCAAACTGGATCAGGGAGAGGACGGCCGCGGGCTGGCCGTCACGGTGACGTTCGCGGCTTGAAGCCTACGCGGCGACGCGGCGTGCGTCGTCGAGGCACTTCATGTACTGGACGCTGACCTGGCGCAGCCGCTGGTTGAGCAGCACGGCCATGCGCATCAGCAGCTTGACGCCGAGTTGCGGCCGATCGCCGATGAGGCGCATCAGTTCGTCGCGGCCGAGCACGGCAACCACGGCGTCAGTCGCCGTCACGCAGCTGGCGAAGCGCGGCTCGCCGTCGATCACCGACATCTCGCCCAGGGTCTTGCCGGGATTGGCGTCGCCGATGTGCACCGGCAGCCCGCAATGGTTCTTCTTGGCGATCTCCATGCTGCCCTCGATCAGCAGCAGCATGAAGTCGCCGGGTTCGCCCTCGGCAATCACTTCGATGCCGGCCGGCACGCGGTAGCAGCGCAGATAGGGCGCCAGCGCCTCGATCTCCGGCTGCTCGAAGCCCTCGAAGACGTGGATGTAATCCATGATGCCGAGGATGCGCTCGACGAACGGCATCGCGTCGCCGAGGTTTTCGAAAGCCAGGAAGCGGTCGTTGGCGCTCATGCGGATGGATTCTAAGGTTAACCCGACAGCAACGCTAGCACCACAGCCGCCCAGCCGGCAAGGGCGCCGAGCAGGTGTGGGTCGGTCAGCACCTCGCGCGCCGGATCGCCGCCGCCGCCGTGCCGGTGCAGCAGGTAGAGATAGCGCAGCAGGCCGTAGAGCACGAAGGGCACGCTGCCGATCAGCCAGCGCGTGCCGTGCAGCGCGATGGTCTCGGGGCTCACGGTGTAGAGCGCGTAGGACACCACGGTGCCGGTGGCCGCGATGACGATGAACTGGTCGAGCAGGCCCTTCGAGTAGTGCTCGAGGACGCGGCGATGCACGGCGGAATCGTCGACCAGCGCATGCAGTTCGGCGCGCCGCTTGGCGAAGCCGAGGAACAGCGTCAGCATCAGGCCGCACAGCAGCAGCCAGTGCGTCGGCGCAATGCCGATGCCCACGGTGCCGACGAGGATGCGCAGCATGAAACCGGCCGCGATGATGAAGACGTCCAGTACCACGATGTGCTTGGCGCCCAGGTTGTAGACGACCTGCAGCAGCAGGTAGAGCGCGAACAGCCAGGGCGCGCGGCTGGTGGCTGCCGCCAGCGCGAGGCCGCCGGCGAGGCAGGCGATGGCCAGTGCCAGCGCCAGGGCAGGCGCCACGGCGCCGCTGGCGAGCGGGCGGTGGCGCTTGTCGGGATGGTGGCGGTCCTGCTCGCGATCGATCCAGTCGTTGACCACGTAGGTGCCGGAAGAGAGCAGGCAGAAGGCGGCGAAGGCCGCCAGCGCGGCGGACAGCAACTCGGGATCGCGCCAGGCGTGCCCGAACAGCAGGCCGACGAAGACGAAGCCGTTCTTCACCCACTGATGCGGACGCATCAGCCGCAGCAGCGCGGTCAACGCCGGCATACCGCCCCCGGGAAGTAGCGGTCGCAGAAGTAGCAGCCGGTCTGCGGCAGCCAGTCGGGCAGCGCGTAGTACTTGTCGCGGATCGTCGCCAGCACCTGGTCGCGATAGGCCGGGTAGTCGAAGCCGCGGCCGAGCACGATCCAGAAGCGCGCGCCGCGCCGCTCGAAGGTCTTGATCTCGACCTCCTTGAACCAGCGCCGGTACCACTCGGCGTCGGGCGCGCTCTTGCGCAGCACCAAGATGTTCTGCCCCGCCAGCGCGCGGAAGTCGGTCAGGATGTCGTCGTGGCGCGCGTGGCTGGAAGCCTCGCCGAAGACGATGAAGCGGCGGCGCGCGTTGTAGCCGAAGGTCACCGCGTTCGAGTAGCCGTCGCTGGCGAAGCTGTAATCGGCGGCGTAGGGCTTGAGTTCGTCGAGCAGCGATTGGGTGTCGAAGGTGAGCACCAGGCCGTCGTAGAGATGCGTCGAGCGCCAGGTTTCGAGCGGCAGCCGCGAGATCGTGACGATGGCGGCAAGGTGCAGCAGCGCGAAGCCGACGAAGAACACGCCGAGCCGGCGCAGGCCCGGCAACGGCAGGCGCCGCGCCATCGGCATCAGGGCGAAGGGCACGAACGAGAGCAGCCAGTGCAGCCCGATCATCTTCACCAGCGAGAGCAGGCCGAACAGCACGAAGGGCACCAGCGACAGCGTGGCGAGCGCACGGCAGCCGCTCGTCAGCACGCCGCCGCCGCGCACGATCAGCAGCCACAGCACCGGCGGCGTCAGCACGTAGGCGAGCGTCACGACGTACAGCAGCGGCGTCTTCCACGACAGGCCGGCGTCTTCGTGGCGGTTCACGAAGTTGAACATGTAGTTCGGCCAGCAGTGGCCGGCGTTCCACCAGCCCATCAGCAGCAGCGCAGGCACGCAGCAGGCATAGGCAATCAGCAGGCCCACCCAGGCGCGCCGCGTCCGGCGCATGGCGACCTCGACGAGAAAGGCGAAGCCCAGCAGCGCCGCGAAGTACTTGGAGAGCACGGCACCGGCGAGGAACAGGCCGGCCACGGCATACCAGCCGCGGTCGTCGTCCTCGGCGGCCCGGATCCAGGCCAGCCCGGACAGCACCGAGAAGTAGATCAGCGGCGTGTCGGTGGTGACGAAGACGTTCCAGACGTTCACCGGCGCCAGCAGCACCAGCAGCGCGGCCCACCAGGCGCGGTCGTCCTCGATCTCGGGCCACAGCCGGCGCGTGGCCCAGCCGACCGCCAGCGCCAGCAGCGCGGGCTGCACGACCACCGGCAGGCGCAGCCACCATTCCGCGTCGCCGAGCGCGAGCAGGGCGGCCAGCCACCAGCCGATCATCGGCGGATGGTCGTAGAAACCCCAATCGGGCAGCCGGCCCCAGTCGATGAAATACGCTTCGTCGCCGGTGATGGGCATCGCCGCCGCCAGCCAGAAGCGGAAGGCGAGCGTGATCCAGAGCAGGAAGAAGAACAGCCGGCGGGGATGCATGCCGGCGGTCATGAGCTCGCCGGGCCGCCCCAGGAGGCCTTGCGCCCACCCGTGGTGGGCAGCCAGCGCAGGCGAGCGTGGGGGACCATTACCTCAGCGGTCGGCGAGCGCCAGCCGGCGCTTCCTCACGGCGTCGGCGAGGGTATCGAGCACCGCCACGGTGTCTTCCCAGCCGATGCAGGCGTCGGTGATCGAAACGCCGTACTGCAGCGGCTTGCCCGGCTGCAGGTCCTGGCGGCCTTCGTTGAGGTGCGACTCGACCATCACGCCGAAGATGCGGTCCTCGCCGCCGGCAAGCTGGCGGGCGACGTCCTCGGTGACCTCGACCTGGCGCTTGAAGTCCTTGCGGCTGTTGGCATGCGAGAAGTCGATCATCACGCGCGAAGCAAGGCCGGACTTGGCCAGCTCCTGGCACGCCGCCTCGACGGCGGACGCCTGGAAGTTTGGCTCCTTGCCGCCGCGCAGGATGACGTGGCAGTCCTCGTTGCCGTTGGTCGACACGATGGCCGAGTGGCCGGCCTTGGTGACGGAGAGGAAATGATGCGGGCTCGCGGCCGCCTTGATGGCATCCACCGCGATGCGGATGTTGCCGTCCGTGCCGTTCTTGAAGCCGACAGGACAGGAGAGGCCCGAGGCGAGTTCGCGATGCACCTGGGATTCGGTGGTGCGGGCCCCGATGGCGCCCCAGGCGATCAGGTCGGCCGTGTACTGCGGCGTGATGGTGTCGAGGAACTCGGTGGCGCAAGGCAATCCGAGCTCATTGATCTCCCACAGGAGCTTGCGCGCCAGGCGCAGGCCCTCGTTGATCTTGAAGCTGCCGTCCAGGCGCGGGTCGTTGATGAGCCCCTTCCAGCCGACCGTCGTGCGCGGCTTCTCGAAATACACGCGCATCAGGATCAGCAGGTCGTCGCCATGGCGCTTGGCTTCGGCGGCCAGCTTGCGCGCATATTCCATCGCGGCATCGAACTCGTGGATCGAGCAGGGGCCGACGACGACGAGCAAGCGATCGTCGGCGCCGTGCAGGATACGATGGATGGCGGCGCGCGCGCCGAAGGTGGTTTCGGCGGCCGGCTCGGTGACCGGGAATTCGCGCAGGAGATGTCCGGGCGGAGAGAGTTCCTTGATCTCCTTGATGCGGACGTCATCGACGATATGCTTCATCGGACTACTACCTTGGTACGAAGAGGGGGATTCTACCCCATGCACTGCAGCAACCGCGGCCGTTTGCCCGCATTTCGGGCACTTTCGCCCTTCGGCTACACTGTCCGCATCAAGGAGGGAACCATGGACCGAACCCAGCGCGACCAGCTTGCCGCCAACGGACTCTTCAGCCGGGTGGACCTGGCCTCCGTCGGTCACCTGCTCGACGACTGCGCCCACTGCACGATCGCCGCGGGCGACACGCTGCTCGAGCCCGGCGCCGTCAACGATTGTCTCTACGTGGTGCTGCGCGGCGAGTTGCGCGTCTACCTGGACGGCCATGACGCCCCGGCGCACACGGTCGTCGGCGTGGGCGACTGCGTCGGCGAGATGTCGGTGATCAACGGCCAGGGCGCCTCCGCGCTGGTGATCGCCGCCGCCGAGACCGAACTGCTGGTGATGCCGCAGGAGATCCTGTGGGCGCTGATCGACCGCTCGCACGGCTTCGCGCGCAACCTGCTCGCCATCCTCGCCGGCCGCATCCGCATGGACAACCTGGCGCTGGTCACGACCTCCAGCCGCAGCCTTGAGTTCGAACAGGCCGCGAGCGTCGACGAACTCACCGGCCTGCACAACCGCCGCTGGATGAACGACGGCTTCCCGCGCACCATCCGCCGCTGCGTCCAGGACGGCGCCCCGCTGTGCCTCGTCATGGCGGACATAGACGACTTCAAGTCGCTCAACGACCAGGTCGGCCACCTCACCGGCGACGCCGTGCTGCGTGCCGTCGCCCGCCGCATGGCCGAGAGCCTGCGCGCGCCGGACCTGATCGCGCGCTACGGCGGCGAGGCTTTCGCCATCCTGCTGCCCAACACGCCGACGGACGAGGGCCTGCGCATCGCCGAACGGCTGCGGCTGTCGGTGGAGTTGATGTCGCTGGCGAAGGTAGCGGAAGGCGCGGCGGGCAAGCTGACGATCTCCTGCGGCGTGGCGCCGCTGGGGCTCGATACCGAACTCGACACCATCGTGGCGGCGGCCGAGACGGCCCTGCGCCGGGCCAAGGACGGCGGACGGAATCGCGTCGAGGTGGCACTGGCGGATTGAGGGGCGCTGCGGTCCTTGGCTTGCGACCGATGAGGATCCGAGCTTCTGACCGCTAAAGCTTGGCCTCCGACCCGCCGAGGGCGACGGGTGGTCGTCGCCGCTTCGTGTCCCCCGGCGCGGAAATTCAAGAGGCCCGCGCCTCCTCCTTTACCTACGCGTCGACGACCACCCGCCACCCTCGGCTCGACGCCCTGGTGTTTTGGCGCTTCGACTCTCGTACGGCTCTACGCCGGGCTGATGGGGTGCCCTGCTGCGCGTAGGTAAAGGAGGAGGCCGACGATTTATCGCTCTTGTCGGCCGGGGGGCGTAGGCAGGGTTTCGCGGAGCACTGCTCCGCGCTGCCGAAGCCGGCTCGCTGTGCAAAGCGAGCCGTGGGCCGCGTAAGCGGCGGAGCGCAGCAGGGCACCCCGTCGGCCCGAGCGCCCGGCGCGGCTCGCTATGCGAAGTGAGCCGTGGCCCCACAGACCCGCGAGGATCAGCCCCCGGTGCCCCCCACCGTCAGCCCGTCGATGCGCAGCGTCGGCTGACCGACGCCGACCGGCACGCTCTGCCCGTCCTTGCCGCAGGTGCCCACGCCCGGGTCGAGCATCATGTCGTTGCCGATCATGGAAACGCGCTTGAGCACGTCCGGTCCGTTGCCGATGAGCGTGGCGCCCTTCACCGGCGTGGTGATCTTGCCGTCCTCGATCAGGTAGGCCTCGGCGGCCGAGAAGACGAACTTGCCGCTGGTGATGTCGACCTGCCCGCCGCCGAAGTTCGCGGCGTAGAGGCCCTTCTTCACCGAACCGATGATCTCCTGCGGGTCCTTGTCGCCGTTCAGCATGTAGGTGTTCGTCATGCGCGGGATCGGCAGGTGCGCGAAGGATTCGCGCCGGCCGTTGCCGGTTGGCTCCACGCCCATCAGGCGCGCGTTGAGCGCGTCCTGCATGTAGCCGACCAGCACGCCGTCCTCGATCAGCACGGTGCGCCGCGCCGGGTTGCCTTCGTCGTCGATGGACAGCGAGCCGCGCCGGTCGGGAATGGTGCCGTCATCCACCACGGTGACGCCCTTCGCCGCGACCTGCTCGCCGACGCGGCCGGAAAATGCGGAGCTGCCCTTGCGGTTGAAGTCGCCCTCGAGGCCGTGGCCGATGGCCTCATGCAGCAGGATGCCGGGCCAGCCGGCGCCGAGCACCACGGTCATGGTGCCGGCGGGGGCCGGCTTGGCGGCGAGGTTGACCGAGGCTTGGTGGATGGCCTTCTTGGCGTAGTCGCGCAGCACCTCGTCGGTGAAGTAACCGTAGTTGAAGCGGCCGCCGCCGCCGGCAGAGCCCTGCTCGCGGCGCCCCGCCTCCTGCATGATGACGCTGAGCGAGACACGCACCAGCGGACGCACGTCGGCCGCCAGGTGGCCGTCCGAGCGCATCACCAGCACCACTTCCCAGGAACCGGCCACGCTCGCCATGACTTCGGTGACGCGCGGGTCGAGCGCACGCGCGAAGCTCTCCAGGCGCTCGAGCAACCTGACTTTCTCGGCCGCCTCCAGCGAGAGGATGGGATCGTGCGCGGCGTAGAGCGCCGGCACCATGCGCTGGCCGACGGCCGGCAAGGTGCCCGCCGTGCCGTGCGCGGCGATGGCGCGCGTCGCCTTGGCTGCGGATTCGAGGGCCGGCAGGCTGATCTCGTCCGAATAGGCGAACGCCGTCTTGTCGCCGGCAATGGCGCGCACGCCGACGCCCTGCTCGATGTTGAAGCTGCCCGACTTGACGATGCCCTCCTCGAGGCTCCACGCCTCGGACCGCGCGTACTGGAAGTAGAGGTCGGCGTAGTCGACGCGATGGCCGAGCATCTCGCCGAAAACGCTCGAGAGCTTCGAGGGCGTGAGGTCGAAGGGCGTCAGCAGGCACTGCTCCGCCGTCTGGAATAGGGTTGCGGTGTCGGTGGTCATGGATTTCCTTTTAGTTTCTTGTGCTGCAGGGCGGGCAGGGCCGTCCTCACTTCGGCAGTGCGTGCCGGGTCGAGTTCCGCGACCACCACGCCTTCGCCCTTGTCCATGCGTGCCAGCACGGTGCCCCAGGGGTCGATGATCATGCTGTTGCCATGGGTGAGGCGGCCGGTCGGATGGCGCCCGCCCTGCGCGGAAGCGAGCAGGTGGCACTGGTTCTCGACGGCGCGGGCGCGCAGCAGCAGTTCCCAATGGGCGCGGCCGGTGGTATCCGTGAAGGCGGCGGGGATGACGAGCAGGTCGACCGTGCCGAGCGCGCGGAAGAGTTCCGGGAAGCGCAAGTCGTAGCAGATCGCCAGGCCGACGCGGCCGCAAGGCGCGTCGAACGCGACGGGCGCGGTACCCGCCTCGATGGTGGCCGACTCGTCGTAGGACTCGTCGCCCTTGCGGAAGCCGAACAGGTGAATCTTGTCATAGCGGGCCACCTGGCGTCCCTGGTCGTCGAACGCCAGGCAGACGTTGCGCTGCTTGCCGGGGTCGTCGCCGAACATCGGCAGCGAGCCGCCGACGAGCCAGATGCCATGCTTCTTCGCGGTCTCCGACAGGAAGCGCTGGATCGGTCCGTCGCCTTCGCGCTCGCGCGCCTCCAGGCGCTCGGCGTCGGTCGCGCCGATGAAAGGGAAATATTCCGGCAGCGCGACCAGTCGCGCTCCCGCGGCGGCGGCCTCGGCGACGAGACGCGCGGCCGTCTCGAGGTTTGGCTGCACGGCCGGGCCGGAGATCATCTGCACGGCGGCGATGCGGAAACGTTCGCTCGTCGTCACTTGGTTTCGCCCCCCTTCGTTTCCTTCGGCTGGCCCGCGACCTTCACCACCTTCGGGTCGGCCCACGACCCGGTCACCGCGTATTCGTAGGAGAAGGCGACGTCGAACGGGTTGCCGAACAGCTTGTTGAACACCCAGGCGGCGGCGCCGGCGGCCGGGTGGGCCAGCAGGACGCCGGTGGCGATCGACTCGCCGAGCGCCGGCTGCACGCGCACGCGCAAGTCCTGCGTTTCGGCGCCCAGGTCGACGGCGCCCGTCATCAGGATCTTGGCGGCCGGCCCGACGATCTGCAGGTTGTTGGTCTGCATGACGCCGCGCGTCACGGTAGCGTCGCCGCCGATGCCGTCGAAGGCGAAGCCCTCGCTGAATACGTCGCGGAAATCGAGCGTCAGGCGGCGCGGCAGCGACTGCAGCGAAAGCACCCCGAGCAGCCGGCCGACGCCCGGCTCGAGCTTGTTGAACTGGCCGCCGAAGGCCTCGAATTTCACGGTGCCGTTGAGGCTCGCATAGTCGAGCGCGGTCGGCATGCCGTTCCACGACAGCTTGGCCTCGAGGTTCGCCGTGCCGCGCCGCACGGCCTCCGGATAGCCCAGGCGCGCCAGCATGCGTTCGATGCTCTTGGTCGACAGGCGCACTTCGACGTGCGTGTCGGCCGCCGTCGGGTCGGGCCGCCACCGGCCCGAACCGTCGACGCTCAAGTCGTCGTTCTTCACCTCGAAGCGGGCGTTCCAGTAACCGTCGCGCGCGTTCTCCGCCTTGAACTTGACCGTGCCGAGGTCCTTGCCCTGCACGACGCACCGGTCGATGGCGAGGTCGACGGCCGGCATCTCGTCCGAAGACTCGATGCTCGCCGGCGCGCGGCCCGGCGCCGCCGGCGGAATGGTGAGCTGCAGCAGGTGGCCGGAAACGCGGCCCGCGCCCTTGCCGTCCCATTCGAGCGTGCCCGCCAGGTCCCGGCTGCGCACCTCCGTCTTCCAGACGCCGCCGGCCTGCGACCCGGTCAGCCGCAGGCCCGGAATGCTGCGGCCGAAGGCGACGAGTTCGTCGGTGCGCACGTCCAGCTGCGTCACCGGCAGCGCCGCGCCCTCGCCATGGCCGTGGCCGCGCGCGCCGGCAAAGAGCCGCCGCCATTGGTCGATATCGATGCGCCGGGACTGCGCGGCGAACAGCACACCGCGGTCGGGCAGGCGCGCCGGCGTGCCGACGGCGATGACGCCGCGCTCGAGCGTCGATTTGCCGCCCTCGGCGCGCCGCGTCAGCGTGGCCTTGACGGCGCTGCCCAGGCTGGCCGTGAGCGTGCTGCGGCCGCCCGGACCCTGCTTGCGGTCCAGCACCAGCGGCATGGCGTCGCGCGTCGTCTTGTTGAACGGCTCGGGCAGCGCCGAGGCGATGCCCTGGAGGCTGGATTCGATATGGACTTCCGCGTTCTTCTTCTTGACCCTGACGAAGCCGGTCCAGGGGGCCGAGCCGGAAAGGCTGTCGAACAGCGCCAGGCCGGCGTACTGGCCAAGCGCGCGCATGGCGAGCGTGCCCGCCGCCTTGATGGCCACGCCGCCTTCCGCGGCCGTCTCGATGTCGACCTGCAGCGGCATGCCGAAGATGTTGGCGCGGATCTTCTGGGCATCGAGGCCTTTGCCCGTGAAGTGCAGCTCGCCGTTGACTTCGGTGAGCGGCGGCATGTCGGGATCCGGCATCACCTGGCCGTTCAGGAAACGGAAATGGCCGTCGACCCCGGTGTCCGCCACATGGCGCAGCGGCATGTCGAGGCGCAGGCGCAGTTCGCCCTCACCGGCCGCCTTCATGTCTTCGGTGAAGTGGTCGATATGGCCGCCCACCGGGCTCGCCTCGATGAACTTGAGGAAGTCGCCGGTCGGCCCCTTGGCGCGGCCTTCGATCGCGATGCGTTCCTCCTGGTCCTCGAGGTTCGCTATCTCCGCTGTCACCGGTCCGATGCCGACGCCCAGGATGCTGCCCTTGTGGCCGGTGATCAGCATGCGCGCGCCGTCGAACAGCAGCTCGCCGGAAAGCTCGCGGATCTCGGGCCAGCCTTGCGCGTAGCGCAGCGTGGCGTCGCGGAAGCGGCCCTTGACCTGGAACACGCCATCCTTGCCGCCGGCGAAGGGGAACTTGCCCAGGTCGCCCTTCAGCCGCAGCGTCGCCTCGTCGGCGATGCCGCCGGGAATCGATTCGTGCAGCCAGTTGCGCACGTCCGCGTTGACCACCAGCGGCATGTAGCGCCAGACGGCATTGCCGGCGGCGCGCACCAGCCGGGCGGAGAGGTCGATTTCCCCCAGGCCGCCCTCCGCCTTGGCGCGGTAGTAACGCCCGCTCGCCTCGCCGGAGGCGTCGCGGTTGCGGAACGTGGCGCGCGGCAGCTGCACTTCCAGGCCCTTGCCGTCCGCCCGCCAGCGGGCTTCCGCCGCCAAGTCGTCGAACGTCACGCGCGGATCGGCGAAGATCGTGGGCAGGTCGAGCGACGACGCGCCGTTCGCCAGCGCCAGGCTGCCGCTCTTGTCGTCGCCGTCGAGGCTGCCGCTGAAGCCGGAGAAGCCGGGCACGCCGTCGACGGCCGCCAGGCCCAGCTCCTCGAAACGCCCCTTGGCGCTCCAGCGCAGGCCGACTTCGGCATCGGCCTGCCAAGCCGCCTTGAACTCCCTCAAGCGTCCGCGCGGCGCATACGAGGCGAGCTTCTCGCGCAAGTCCTGACCGAGCGGAAGGTAGGCGGCGAGCGCCGTCAGCGCATTGAGATCGAGCCCGTTGGTCTCGACCTCCCCGCTGGAAGCGCCCTCGGCCGCCGAGCGGTAGCGCAGCCGGAAATCGGCCGGCTCGACGCGGATGCCGTTGCGCGTGGCAAGCGACAGGCGACGCGTCTCGATCTCGTAGCCGTCGGACCGCTTCACGGCCTTGATGCGGCCTTCGAGCCGGTTCAGGTCGAGCTGGGGCAATTCGGGGCGGAATCGGACCTGAAGCTTGGCCAGCCGGATGTCGGCCGTCACTGCGGTGGCTTCTTCATCGGCAAAGCTGAGCCAGAGGCGCAGCGCGCCCGTGCCGCGCGGCAACTCGACCGGATACTCCACCCAGGTGCGCCAGACCGCGAGATCGGCATAGTCGAGTTCTGCGTAGGCCTCGCCGCGCCAGGCATCGAACCTCGCCAGGTCGCTGCCGCGCAGGTCGCCGCGCACATCGAGGCGCGCCGCAAGCGCCGCCGGCGGTTCGCCGACCAGGCCGAAGCGATGGCGGTTGCCGTCGTTCTGCAGGTCGAAGTTGAGCCGGGCCAGGGCGAGCGTCGGCGCCCCGCGCAATTCGTCGTGCCAGCGCAGCGAGGCGTCGCGCACGACGATGCGGTCCTGCGCCAGGATCCACTGCTCGATGCCGCTTTCGGCGCCGCCGCTCGCCACCTGAAGGCCGGCGACGAAGAAATGTCCGAGCTTGTCGCGCCGCAGGTCGAGGTCGGGCGCGACGATCTCGAGCCGGTGCAACCGCAAGCCCAGGTGCCACAGCGACGACCACGCCAGTTCGGCGCGCACCTCGTCGAGCCCCAGCCCCGGGCGCCCCTGCGCATCGTGGATGTCGAGGCCGCGGATGGCGAGTCGCGGCCGCAGCCCGGCCCAGCCGGCGTCAATGGCGCGAATGGTGACCGGCAGCTTCAACGCCCGCGTCAGCGCCGTTTCGATGTCGCCGCGGTAGTTCTCGATCTGGGGCAGCACGGCGTAGCGCAGCGTCAAGACGAGGATGCCGAAGACGAGGTAGGCCGCGAGCGCGACAAGGCCCGCGACGCGCACCAGGCTGCGCGTGACGGGAAGCGAGAGGAACCGGCGAAGGGAGGCGAGGATCGCGGTTGTGCGCATGAAGGGTGGCACGCCGCCGCCATGCGAAACGCTACAATGGCGGGCCCGGCAAACAAACCCGCATTCTAAACCAATGACCCTCCCGGCCGCCTTTCCGCAGTGCTCGCGTTATGTGGCGCGCATGCTGGAAAACCGGCCCGAGCTCGCGTCCGAAGTCGCGGGGCGCAAGCCGTGGCCCCTGCGTGCGGAAGAGCTACGGGCCTGGCTTTTCCAGACGCCGCTCGACGAGCCTTCGCTCAAGCCGGCACTGCGCCGCCTCAAGCAGCGCGCCTTCGCCCACATCGCCGCGCAAGACCTCGACGGCCGCGCGGCCTTGGCCGACGTCACCGAGGCGATGACCGCGCTTGCCGACGTCACCGTCGCAGCCGCCCTGGACGTCCTTTCGGCCGCCCAGCAGGAGCGCTATGGCATCCCGCGCAATGCCGCGGGCGCCGAGCAGAAACTCATCGTCGTCGGCATGGGCAAGCTCGGCGGACGCGAGCTCAACGTCTCATCGGACATCGACCTGATCTTCGTCTACCCCGAGGACGGCGAGACTGACGGCACGCGGCCGATCTCCAACTTCGAATACTTCACGCGGCTTGGCCGCGCGCTCATCAACGCGCTGGCGGAGAGCACCGGCGACGGCAGGGTCTTCCGCGTCGACATGCGGCTGCGGCCGGACGGCGATTCCGGCCCGCTGGCCTGCTCGTTCGACATGCTGGAGAACTACTTTGTCACCCAGGGTCGCGAATGGGAGCGCTACGCCTGGATCAAGGCGCGGCCGCTGACCGGCGACCGCCATGACGAGCTCGACGCGCTGCGCCAGCCCTTCGTCTTCCGCAAGTACCTCGACTTCGGCACCATCGACGCCATGCGCGGCCTGCACGCGCAGATCCGCCGCGAGGTGGCCAAGAAGGACATGGCGAACAACATCAAGCTCGGACCCGGCGGCATCCGCGAGATCGAGTTCATCGCCCAGGTGTTCCAGCTCATCCGCGGCGGGCGCGACCGCGCGCTGCAGATCAAGCCGACGCTGCGCGTGCTGCGCATGGCCGCCGAGCGCGGCCACCTGACGGTCGACGCGGTCAATGACCTCACCACCGCCTACGATTTCCTGCGCCGCCTCGAGCACCGCCTGCAGTATCTGGACGACGCGCAGACCCACAGCCTGCCCGAGAACGCGGACGATCAGGCGCTGATCGCGCTGGCCATGGGCTTCTCCTCCTATGAGGCGCTGCTCGCCGAACTCGACGACCACCGCCAGAACGTCTCGCGCCACTTCGAAGCCGTGTTCAGCGACCCGAACGAGCCGGAGCACGCGCTGGACAGCGTCTGGTCGGATGCCGACGGCCATGCCGACGAACTCGCCCGGCTCGGCTTCAAGGACGTGGCGTCCGCATGCCAGCGCCTGGCGGGCGTGCGCGCCGGCACGCGCTACCAGCAGCTCTCAGACGTGGCGCGCAACCGCTTCGACACGCTGGTGCCGCGCGTAATCCAGGCCGCCGCGCAGACCGCCGACCCCGACGCCACGCTGGCGCGCTGCCTCGACCTGCTCGAGGCCGTCTCGCGCCGCGCCGCGTATCTTTCGCTGCTGCTCGAATATCCTCAGGCGCTCGCCAAGCTGGCGGAGATCGCCGGCAGTTCGAGCTGGGCGGCGAGCTACCTGCTGCGCCACCCGATCCTGCTCGACGAACTGCTCGACGCGCGCAGCCTCGAAGCGCCGCCCGATTGGCCGGCTTTCCGCGGCGAGCTCGACGGCCGCCTCGAAGAGGCCGAGCCGGACACCGAACGCCAGATGGACATCATGCGCGAGGCGCACCACGCCCAGGTGTTCCGCCTGCTGGCGCAGGACCTCGCCGGGCTGCTGCCGCTGGAGCGGCTTTCCGACCATCTGTCGGAACTGGCGGACATCGTGCTCGACCTGACGGTGACGTACGCGTGGCGCAAGCTGCTGCGCCGCCACCGCGACAAGCCGCGCTTCGCCGTGATCAGTTACGGCAAGCTGGGCGGCAAGGAGCTCGGCTACGCGTCGGACCTCGACATGATCTTCCTGTTCGACGACGACCATCCGGACGCCGCGCAGATCTATTCGAAGCTCGCCATGCGCATCATCACCTGGCTCGACACGCGCACCTCCGCGGGCCAGCTGTTCGAGACCGACCTGCGCCTGCGCCCCAACGGCGACTCGGGGCTCGTGGTGACCTCGCTCGAAGCCTTCCGGCAGTACCAGCTGGAATCGGCCTGGATGTGGGAACACCAGGCGCTCACGCGCGCGCGCTTCTCGGCCGGCGATGCGGGCATCGGCGAAGGCTTCGAGGCGATTCGCGACGAGGTGCTGCGCAAGCGGCGCGACCTGGCCGACCTCAAGCGCGAGGTGCGCGCGATGCGCCAGAAAATGTACGACGCCCACGCCGGGAAGAGCGAACTGTTCGACCTCAAGCAGGACCCCGGCGGCCTGATCGACGTCGAATTCATCGTGCAGGCGCTGGTGCTCGGCCATGCCGCCGATCACCCCGAACTCACCGCCAACCGCGGCAACATCGCGCTGCTGCGCATGGCTGCCGAGAAGGGTCTGATCCCGGCGCCGCTCGCCGAAAGCGTGCGCGACGCCTATCGGGAGTACCGGCGCATGCAGCACGCGCTGCGCCTCAACAGCCAGAAGAGCCGCATCGATCCCGCGCTCGTCGCCGACAAGGCGGAAGCCGTGCGCGCGCTCTGGAAATACGTATTCGACTGAATTGGAGAAAACCGACATGCCCGTGAACTACGCCACGCCCGCCCCCGACCAGATCCACGCCGTCGCCGGCGTGCGCCTCGGCACGGCCGAGGCCGGCATCCGCAAGGCGAACCGGCGCGACCTCACGCTGATCGAACTCGCGCCGGGCGCAACGGTGGCCGGCGTGTTCACGCAGAACCGTTTCTGCGCCGCGCCGGTGCAGGTGTGCAAGACGCACCTGGCGAAGCACGACATCCGCGCGCTGGTGATCAACACCGGCATCGCCAACGCCGGCACGGGCGAAGCGGGCCTCGCCGCATCGAACGCCACCTGCGCCGCCGCCGCCATGCTGATGGACCTGCGCGCCGAACAAGTGCTGCCATTCTCCACCGGGGTCATCATGGAGCCCCTGCCGGTCGAGCGCATCAAGGCCGGGTTGCCGGCGGCGAAGTCGGCGCTCAAGACCGACGGCTGGTTCGACGCAGCGCACGCCATCATGACGACGGACACGGTTGCCAAGGCGGCTTCGAAGCGCGTCACGATCGGCGGCAAGACGGTCACCGTCACCGGCATCTCGAAGGGTGCCGGCATGATCAAGCCCAACATGGCGACCATGCTCGGCTTCGTCGCCACCGACGCAACCGTCGCGCAACCGATGCTCGAGCGGCTGGTCAAGGAAGTCGCCGACGAGTCGTTCAATTGCGTGACGGTCGATGGCGACACCTCCACCAATGATTCCTTCGTCTTCATCGCCACCGGCAAGGGTGAGGCGCGCTTCGACGCCGTCGGCGCCGCCGGCTGGGACGAATTCAAGGCGGCCGTCACCGCGGTGGCGCGCGAACTGGCGCAAGCCATCGTTCGCGACGGCGAAGGCGCGACCAAGTTCATCGAGATCGACGTCGCCGGCGCGCGCACGCGCGAAGAGGCGAAAGCCGCCGGCTACGCGATCGCCCATTCGCCGCTGGTGAAGACCGCCTTCTTCGCCTCCGACCCCAACCTCGGCCGCATCCTCGGGGCCATCGGCAATGCCGGCATCGCGGACCTCGACGTCGCGAAGACGAAGCTGTGGCTGGGCGATGTGCTTGTCTCCGAGAACGGCGGCCGCGCCGCCAGCTACAACGAGGAGGACGGCGCCCGTGTCATGAAGCCGGCCGAGATCGTCGTGCGCGTGGACCTCGGCCGCGGCAGCCACGCCGCCAAGGTGTGGACCTGCGACTTCTCCTACGACTACGTGAAGATCAACGCCGACTACCGGTCGTGAACGCGCTCTGGCTGGCGCTGGCCTGGGTCGCCTTCGCCGCCTTCCACTCCGCCGCCGCCTCGTTGACCGCCAAGCGATGGGTCGCAGCCCGCTGGCCTGCGGCGGCGCCCTGGTATCGGCTCGCCTACAACGGCGCTTCGCTGGTCGCTGCGCTGCCCATCTTCTACCTGTCCTATTCGCTGGACGGCGCACCGCTCTGGCAATGGACCGGCGCCTGGCGCTGGCTGTCGTACGGCCTTGCGCTGGCGGCGTTGGGCGGTTTCGTCGTCACTTCGCGCTGGTACGACATGGACACCTTCCTCGGCCTGCGTCAGGTTCGTGAGCGCGACCGCCAACCCGACGGCCACGAGCGTTTCCGCATTTCGCCCGCGCATCGCTTCGTCCGCCATCCCTGGTATTTCTGCGGTCTCGTGCTGGTCTGGAGCGGCGACAAGACCTTGCCGCTGCTGGTGTCGACGCTCGCCATCACGCTCTACCTGATCGTCGGGTCTAAGCTCGAGGAGCGCAAGCTACTGGCAATGCATGGGGACCCCTATCGCCGCTACATGGACCGCGTGCCTGGGCTGGTGCCGTTGCCATGGAAGCGGCTGAGGGTCGAGGAGGCGCGGTTGTTGGAGGGTTGAGTTTTACCCCTGGCTCAGGCCCCGCCGAGGGCGACGGGTGGTCGTCGCCGCTTCGTGTCCCCCGGCGGACAAGATCGATAAGGCGTCCGCCTCCTCCTTTACCTACGCGTCGACGACCACCCGCCACCCTCGGCTCGACGC
>JBLNBJ010000157.1:0-33616 GCA_050259835.1 Ignavibacteria bacterium
CACAGGGCGCAGAAAACTTCGTGGGGGAGGGCGGCCAAGCGCAGGCGCAGCCAGTCGCGCACGGCGCCGGGCGAGGCGAGCAGGTCGCCGGTGCGGATTTCCTCGGCCAGCGCGCGCCGCGCGAGTTCGAGCACGGCGACCAGTTGCGCCGCCTTGGCCGGACCCATGCCGGGCAGGGCGGCCAGCGCCTGCGCATCGGCATGCGAGAGCCGCGTGAGGCTGCCGCCGAAGCGTTCGAGCAGCGAGCGCGCGAGATCGACCGCGCTGCAGCCGCGCACGCCGACGCGCAGGAAGATCGCCAGCAGTTCGGCGTCGGAGAGAGCGGCGCCGCCGTGGGCCAGCAGACGCTCGCGCGGCCGCTCGGCCGGAGGCCAGTCCGTGATTGCCATTCGGGTTAGAATTCCTCGGGTTACATACGGCTTCCGCATTATTCTAATGTCATGACGGACGTTTCTGGCAAGCGCATCGTGGTCGGGGTGACGGGCGGCGTGGCGGCCTACAAGGCCGCGGAACTGGTGCGCCTGCTGGTCAAGGCGGGCGCCGTGGTCGACGTCGTGCTGACCGAAGCAGGCAGCCGCTTCGTCGGCGCGCCGACGTTCCAGGCCTTGTCCGGGCGGCCGGTCTGGACCGACTTGTGGGATTCGCGTCCGGCAAACGGCATGGCGCATATCGACTTGACGCGCGGCGCGGCCGCCTGCGTCGTCGCGCCGGCGACGGCCGACTTCATGGCCAAGCTGGCGCATGGCTTCGCGGACGGCTTGCTGTCCACTCTTTGTCTCGCGCGCGACTGCCCCCTGCTGGTGGCGCCGGCGATGAACCGCCAGATGTGGGAGAACCCCGCGACCCGGCGCAACGTCGCGCAACTGCGCGAGGACGGCGTCGCCATCCTCGGCCCGGCAAGCGGCGGGCAGGCCTGCGGCGAGGAAGGCCTCGGGCGCATGCTGGAAGCGGCGGACATCTTCGAGGACGTGGTCGCGTCCCTGCAGCCCAAGCGCCTCGCCGGCCGCCGCGTGCTGCTGACGGCCGGCCCGACCTTCGAACCCATCGATCCCGTGCGCGGCCTGACGAATTCGAGCTCGGGCCGCATGGGCTTCGCGCTGGCGCGCGCTTTTCGCGATGCCGGCGCTGAGGTGACCCTGGTGGCGGGCCCGGTCGCGCTGCCGACGCCGCGCGGCGTCGCGCGCATCGACGTGACCACCGCGGAGGAGATGCGCGCCGCCGTGCAGCGTGCGCTGCTCGGCCAGCAGCTTTTCGTCGGCGTGGCGGCGGTTGCCGACTATCGCCCGAGCGGCGCCGCCGAACACAAGATCAAGAAGTCTGCTGCGCCGCTGACGCTGCAACTCGAACCGAATCCCGACATCCTCGCCGAGGTCGCCGCGCGCGCCGATGCGCCGTTCTGCGTCGGCTTCGCCGCCGAGAGCCGCGACCTGGCGACCTACGCCCGCCGCAAGCTCGAGGAAAAGAAGCTGCGCCTCGTCGTCGGCAACCTGGTCCAGGACGGGCTCGGCGGCGAGACCAATGCCGTCACGCTGTTCGACGCGACCGGCGAGCATCCGCTGCCGCCCGGCGACAAGCTCGCCGTGGCGCGCGACATCGTTTCCCATATCGCCGACATGATCGACCCATGCACCGCATAGACGTCAAGATTCTCGACCCGCGCCTGCGCGACAATCCTCCGCACTACGCCACGCCGGGTGCCGCCGGCCTCGACCTGCGCGCCTGCATCGATGCGCCGATCAAGCTGCATCCGGGCGAGACGACGCTCGTGCCGACCGGGCTCGCGATCCATCTCGCCGATCCGGGGCTGGCGGCGATGATCCTGCCGCGCTCGGGACTTGGCCATAAGCAGGGCATCGTGCTCGGCAACCTGGTCGGGCTGATCGACTCGGACTACCAGGGCGAGATCTTCATCTCGACCTGGAACCGCGGCAAGGAGACATTCACGCTGAATCCGCTCGACCGCCTGGCGCAACTGGTCGTGGTGCCGGTGGTGCAGGTGGCGTTCAACGTGGTGGACAGCTTCGAGGAAAGCCACCGCGGCGCGGGCGGCTTCGGCAGCACGGGACACCAGTAGGGGCAGGAGCAGGACGGCGGCGGGGTATCGCGCCCCGCCGCGTCTTCAACTCAACAGCGGTCGGTGCCGCCGACGTATTTCGACATCGGCAGCGTCGCGGCCGTTTCCTTGACCTCCTCACGCGCGCCGCCTGGCCCGTATTCGGCCATCAGCGCCCGCTTGTAGGAACGGAAGAACTCGTCGTAGAGCAGGCCGCCGGCGACGCCGGTGGCGTAGATCTCGTCGGTCGCCGCGTCGTGCTCGATGACGATGGCAGCGAGCGGCTGCGTCGCTTCCTTGGTCGTCACCACCATCTTGCCGCCCTGTGCCGGGTCGTAGACGCGGTCATGCTCGCAGCAGACGATCTTGCCGGCGCTGCCGGCCAGCTTGCTCATCGTGCCGCCCGTGTAGCTGATCGGCGAATGCTCCTTGGTGGGGTAGGAAAGCTGGTGGGCGCAGATCGCGCTGTAGGAAACCAGCGCGCCGCCGGGACCGACGCCGCCCTTCCATTCGTACTCGCCGTCGTCCGATTGCAGCTTCATGCCCGGCGCCTTGGCACCGAGGCTGATGAGGAAGCAGGGCGTCGACTTGTACGGGTAGTGGAAGATGTAGGCCTCGTCGCTGGCGAGCTTCGCCGCCTTCAGCGCATTGCCCTCGGCGTCGACCAGCTTGACGCGGGCGAAGCTCTTCGCCTCGGCCGCCTGGACGGTCTCCAGATACGTCGTCTGCAGCCCGGCCAGCGCGGCGGTGCCGCCGCAAACCTTGATGAAACTCCGTCTATCCATCGCTCCTCCGGGGAAGTGAGCCGCGGGGCGCCGAAGCCCCCGCGGTCTCATGCTGCCTGTTACGCGAACAGATCGCGGTACATGCCCTTGTTCCACTCCATCAGGCGGTTGCCTTTGGCCGCGTCGCGGTTCTCGTCCATGGTGGTATCGGGCGAGAAGCCGAACGCCTTCTTGGCGTTGTCGTAGACGTAGCGGGCGGAGACGGAGATGGCTTCGGCCGGCTCGGAGTTGCACATGGAGTAGCAGATCGTTTCCGGGCTGACCCAGTCGATCTCCTTGCCCTGCGCGCGCGCGGCGATCAACTTCGCCACGTACTTGCCCTCGGTGTTCGCCGTGTTCGCGCTCTTCGAGAAGCCCATCGGACGCGAGTCGCCGGCCACATAGACGCGGTCGTCGCCGATGAAGTTGTAGCGATGGTCGTCGATCAGCGCCTCCTTCTGCGGGCTCTTGGGATCCATCAGGCCGAAGGCCTCGATGATGTGCGCGCCGCGCACGCCCGGGTAGATCGTGCCGTCGTCGAACTTGATGGTGTCGAATTCGGCCTTGAGCGTGCGATTGGCGACGTCGATGCTCTCGATCTTGGTGTTCGGCTTGTACTCGACGATGCCGCCGTAGAGTTCCTTGAAGGCCGACAGGAAGCCCTGCGCCTTGACGAGCGGCGCGGCGTTCGGATCGACCACGAGCACCTTGCCCTTGACCTTGTTCTTCTTGAAGGCTGCCGCGATCATGCAGGCGCGCTCGAACGGGCCGGGCAGGCAGCGGTAGTTGCCGCTGGGCACGGTGACGAGGAAAGTGCCGCCCTCGAAGTTGCGCACCTTGTCGCGGATGGTGATGTGCTCGGTCGGGCTGACGAAGCCGCCGGGATACATCTGGCGCAGCATGGTCTCGGCCTCCGGATCCTTCACACCGACGCGCGAATAGTCGTAGGCGATGCCGGGGGCGAGCACGAGGTAGTCGTAGTCGATCTCGCCTTCACTCGTCATCAGCTTGCGGCCGGCACGGTCGAGCCCGGTGGCCGCGGCGTTGAAGAAGGTGTACTTGTTGTTGACCGCGGCGTCGAGGAAGCTGTGGTCGGCGAGGAACTCGAGGCTGATGAGGCCCGAGTAGAGCATGTTGCTGGCGAAGCACGAGGAATACATGTCGCGCTTTTCGACCAGCACGACGTCGAGCTTGGGATTCGCCTTCTTGGCGTACTTGGCGATGGTGAGGCCGGAAGTGCCGCCGCCGACCACGACGAGCCGGGGACCGGTCGCCTTGGGAAGATTCGCCTTGCCTTTGGTGTTCACCATGGCAGCCTGGACGGTGCCCGGGACGGCCGCGCCTGCGGCCAGTGTCGCGGCCGCCGCGGCGCCGCCGAGTTTGATGAAATTGCGACGTGAAATATCGTTGCCACTCTCGCTCATGTTGCCTCCTGGTAGTTATTGAAATCGGAAACGTTCGAACGTGGATCAACTTGCGGATGCTTCAAGCCGGTTGCTGTTTCCCCTTCCTCCTTTCTTCAAAAACTAAGCGGCCCCGCCGGGGCGGGGCCGCAATTCCTTATTGTGCCGTCAGGCCGACATCTCGGTGAGGATGTTCTTGAGCCAGCTTTCGGCGTAGATGTGCTCGAGTTTGGTCTGCGAGAAGTCCGCCGGCGAGATGCCGCCGGAGTTCGCCACGGCGACGATCTTGCCGTCGGCCACCTTGTACACCCCGGCGATGCTGACCGACTCGTCGCTGGCGATGGCGCTGTAGCAGACGTTGATGCCAGACAGGTCGACCGTGTCCTTGCCGTTCATCAGTGCGACGACGTTGGTCGCGCAGACCTTGGCTTCGGAGTTGGCCGAGTAGCCCGACTTCGGCATGGCGCCGGCGACGGAGGCGTCGCCGATGACGTGGATGCCCTTGTGCAGCGTGGACTCGAAGGTCGTGGCGTTGACCGGGCACCAGTTCTTGTCGGGACCGACCAGGCCGGCGGCCACGGCGATGCGGCCGGCGCGCTGCGGCGGGATGAAGTTCACCACGTCGCCCTTGTGGTCCTCGATGCCTTCCACCACCAGGTTGCGGGCGCCGGCTTCGACCTTGGTCACCTTCTTGCCGGGCACGTACTCGAAGATGCCCTTGTAGTAGGTGTTCCAGGCCTTCGTGAACAGCGGCTTCTTGGAGACCACGTCCGGGTTGGCGTCGAGCAGGAACAGCTTGGACTTCGGCTTGTGCTGCTTGAGGTAGTTGGCGATCAGGCAGGCGCGCTCGTAGGGGCCGGGCGGGCAGCGGTAGGGCGTCAGCGGCATGCTGATGATGACCTTGCCGCCGTCGGGCATGTCCTCGAGTTGCTTGCGCAGCAGCACGGTCTGCGGGCCCGCCTTCCAGGCGTGCGGGATGATGTCCGCCGTGTCGGCGCCGTAGCCTTCGATTTCCTCGGTGCGGAAATCGACGCCGGGCGAGACGATCAGGCGGTCGTAGTCGAGCGCGCCTTCGGTCGTGACGACCTTCTTCGCGGCCGGGTCGATGGCGGTGACCTCGGCGTGCAGCATCTTGATGCCGTAGTTCGAGGCCAGCTTGTCGTAGCCGATGGTGAGCGGCGTCAGGTCCTTGATGAGGCCGCCGATGTAGTAGTTGCTGAACGGGCACGAGACGTACTGCTTGTTGCGCTCGATCAGCACGACTTCGATCGACGGATCGAGCATGCGCACGTACTTGGCGGCGATGGTGCCGCCGTAGCCGCCGCCGACGACGACGACGCGGCGCCCGCTCTTCGGCATGATGGCCGCGGCGGAGCCGGACGAGATGGCGGCCGAGCCGCAGCCGGCCAGCGCGACGGTGGAAGCGCCGCCGATCAGCTTGATGAAGTTTCTGCGATCCATGGTCATGTTCCTCTCCCTTATTTCGAGCTGGCGTAGAAGTGCATCACGGCGTCCAGTTCGTCCTTGGACAGAGGCTTGACCTTCTCGGCCATCTTCTCCGGCATCTTGCGCTTGCCCGACAGGTACTGGTCCATCTGGATCTGCAGGTAGGGCAGCCACTGGCTGGCGACGACCGGCGTGTCCTCCTTGCCGTCCTTGCCGTCGTCCAGGTGGCAGCGGCCGCAGTGCTTCTCCTGCAGCAGGCCGCCCTTGTCGGCCTTGGCCATGTCGACCGGCTGCGCCGTCGCATGGAGCTTCTGCTTGGAGAAGAAGTCGCCCATCGCCTCGAAGTCGGCGTCGCTGTAACCCTTGGCGATGCGGCCCATGATGGTGGACGGACGTTCGCCGCTCTTGAACTTCTTCATCGCCTCGACGATGGCGTGCTTCGACTGGTTGGCCAGGCTCGGCATGCTCGGGCCGGCGCTGCCGCCGTGCGTGCCGTGGCAGCCGGCGCAGGCGTTGCTCAGCATGGCCGGCGAAGGCGGCGCGGCGTGCGCCGACGACGCGATGCCAAAGGCACAGGCGGCGAGCGCCCAATCACTCCATTGCAGTTTCATTGTTCTCCCCCCTTTTGTTGCGTGATGTGACGGAAACCTGCTGCGGAAAAAATCAGATCTTCGGCGCCGCGATGTAGTTCTTCACCTCGGGATTCGGCTTGTCGAGGCCGAACTGGTAGCCGAGCGAGACGTAATGGAAGCGGGCGCCGGCGTAGTCCTCGTGCACCGCGATGCCGAAGTTGTAAACCTTGTCGGCGACGATGTTGTGGTCGCCCTTGCCCTTGCCGGCCAGCTCGCGCTCGAAGGTGACGACCCACTTGCCGCCTTCCTTCTTGCCTTCGGCCTTGACGAGGCTCTTGCCGCCGTCCGTGTGGCGCTCGCTGTCGATCCAGCCGTCCACGGGCTTCTCGCCCTTGCCGCTCTTCCACTGGATGAGGTCCATGTACTTGCCGCTGGCGAGGTCGGCGTCCTTGATGTACTTGGTCTTCTTGTCGTCCTTGGCGCTCTTCATGGTGCGCAGGTCGACGTGGCAGGTGTTCCAGCAGCCGTTGATCTCGGCGTTCGGCACCGTGCCGCCGCCGTCGAACATCACGGCGACCTTGACCTCGTTCTTGGCGTCCATCTTCTTGCCGCCGGCGCTCTTGGGCGCCTCGAACTCGATGCGGAAGTAGATCTTGTCGGCGTCGTGCGCGATCTGGATCGTGGCCGGCACCGAGCCCGCCTTGCCGGCGATGGGCGCAGGCTCCAGCACGGACTTGGAGCTGCCGACGGGCTGGCCCTTGGCCATCTTGTCGCCGATCTCGCTGGCGTCGCCCTCGTGGCACTTGGCGCAGAAGCGGCGCTTGTTGTTGATGTCCGGCACCGCCGAATGGTCGGCGGCGTTCATAACCCATTCGAGGCCGGCCTGGCCGGGATAGAACAAGGTCAGCTTGCGCGGCGTGACCTTGCTCCAGTCGGGCGCCGCCATGGCGGCACCGGCTGCGAAAACGCCCAGGGTTGCAACGACGATCTTTTTCATTTTGACTACGCTCCTCCAGCTGCCGCCCTCGCGGGCGGAATGAAAAAGGCCGAGGCGTTTGCCGCGGCCCAGTCCCTAAAGTCCTTCCTTGGCCAGTTCCTCGGGGTCGAGGCCGGTATGCACGGCCTTGTGCGCGATCCCCTTGTGGCAGTCGATGCAGGTCTTGTTGTCCTCGATCGCGCCCTCGTGCTTGACGACGGAGCGGTCCTTCTGCTTCGACTTGTCCATGGTGTTGAAGTTGTGGCAGTTGCGGCACTCCTTCGAGTCCGCGTCCTTCATCTTCTTCCAGACGATCTTCGCCATCTCGAGGCGGTGTTCCTCGAACTTCTCCGGCGTGTCGATGTAGCCCGAAAGGTGGCTCATCACGTCGCGCGCGGCGAACACCTTCATGGTGAACTTGCGGCCGTAGTCGAGCGGGTTCTTGCTGCCGGCGACGTGGCAGTCGGCGCAGGCGACCGTCGTGCCCGTGCGGTTGCTGTAGTGGATGGTCTTCTTGAGATCCTCGAACGGGATGGACATCTCGTGGCAGGAGATGCAGAAGTCGGTGCGGTTGGTGAACTCCATGCCGGTGTTCAACCCGCCCCAGATGAGGATGCCGCCGATCATGCCGATGATCGAGATGCGCAGCAGCGAGCAGTTCGGCGGCATCTTCATGCGGCGCCACCAGCCGCCGCGATTGGAATCGGCACCGGAAGCGGTGCCGCACGAAGAGCAGTTTTCCTTGTCAGCCATCCCTTATTTCCCAAGCAAAGTGCCGCCGTGGCGGCCTGGCCGGCTTGGAAAAGAAGAGCGCTGTGGCAACTAGACGCCGGAACGGCCAAAAGGCCACGTTTACGGAATCCCGACCCGGTTTCATTTTGACCCCGTGTCGCCCTCTGCTCCTCTATCCCCCGTCGCCGGACCCGTTTTTATTCTGTTGCTCGTTATATGCAACTATCTAACGATCGTCCGGCGTCGATTATCACAGGCAGATATGCGGGTCACAACGCAAATATTGTGATTCTTTAATCAACCCGCTTTTTTTTAGAAGCGGCTAATGTAAGCCGCTTCTAATTTGCGCGAAGCACCATTCCCATGATCAGGTAAATGCCAAGGGCATTCATCCGACGACCAGGTTCAGAACATCGACGCGCGTGTCGCGTCGAAGTGCGGCGGCGCAGCATGCCGCGAAACGCAGCGCCCATTCGCCGCCGGCGGCGAAGCGTGCCTCGCCACCGTATTTGGCGACGTCGAGAATGGTGTCGAGCAGAAGGATCTTGCCGACCGGATTGCGCGGCGCACATTCGAGCGCCTCGTATTCCGCGTGCAGCCACTGGCTGGCGTCGTCGCGGCTGAGGGCCGAGACCTGTGCGTCGGAAACCTTGAATTCGAATTCGCTGTTCTGGCCAAAGGAAACGACAACGTTGTACGGCATCGCGCTCTCCCCGAGGATGACGGCGGAAAATCTACCATGCGGCGCCGCTGAACTCTGGCGCCGCGACGACAATTGGGCGCGCTATCCGATCAGCGCGTGACCGAGGGTGCGCACGGCGATGCCTACCACGGCGCCCAGCGCAGCCGGCTTCCAGACGGCGGCCACTCGCCGCCCCGCCGAGACGAGGACGGCCACGCCCGGAACGTCGAGCGGATGGATGAGGAAGCCGGCGCCGTGGTTCAGCAGCGATGCGGTGGCCGTGCCGGCGCGCAGCATCTCGTCCATGACGCCCATCATCGCCGTGCCGCCCGCCAGGTACTTGGTGAGCGTCGGCAGGATCAATGCGCTGTCGATGTCGGCGGCGGCCAGGAACGGCGCCAGCAGGCGCGTGAGCGCGTCGATGGCGCCGCCGGCCCGCAGCGCGGTGACGGCGACCAGCGAGAGCACCAGCATGGGAATCGCCCCGACGGCGATCTTGAAGGCTTCCGCACCCGCGCGGTTGATGACGTCGAGCACGCCCTTCGCCGTGTCGGCGGAGGGATGGTTGAGGGTCTCGTCGACGCGCCGCTCGGCTGCGCTCAGCTTGCGGCCGAACACGTAGTAGGCGGCGGTCGCGGCCACCAGGCCGCCAAGCAGCGAGAACGCCAGCACCGGCCCCAGCCGCAGGCCGAGGGCCGCCAGCGGGAAACTCGCATTGGCCTGGGCCATGGCCATCACCATGGCGAGCGTTGCGGCGAGATGGCGATCGGAAGTGCCGCGCTGCTCCATCATGGCGAGCGTCGCCACCGGCGCGGCGAAACTGACGAAGTTGATCTGGAAGGCGGCGAATACGCCCAGGCCGGTCAGGCCGAGTGGATGCAGCAAGGGCGCGATGCGCGCCACCAGCCAGTCCAGCGCGCCGCGCGCCTCCAGGAGGCGCATCAGCGCGAGCATGACCACCATGACGGGCAGCAGCACGAACAGCGAAAGCTCCACGGCCGAGCGTCCGGCGCGCAGGATGACGTCGATCAGGATGTCCATGGCCGCGCAGCATAAGCGCGCAGCCTTGCGGATGGCTGACGGCGGCGGCGCCCTGGGACGCCGCCCGCCGCCTCACTGCATGGCTTCGTAGAGCGGCAGCGTCAGGAACTCCGGATAGTTCTCGGCCAGCGACATATGCTCGAAGATCTTCGCCGCCTGGTCGTAGGTCTCGGTCTGCTCGCCGGCGGCGCCAACGGTCTCCTTGACCTTGGCCAGTTCCTCCGGGATCAGCGCGCGCACCATCTCGGCGGTCACCTTGCGGCCGTCGTCGAGCTTGCCCTTGGGCGACACCACCCACTGCCAGACCTGCGAGCGGCTGATCTCGGCGGTCGCGGCATCCTCCATCAGGTTGTGGATCGGCACGCAACCGTTGCCCGCGAGCCAGGAGCCGAGGTAATGGATGCCGACATTGATGTTGTTGCGCAGGCCGGCTTCGGTGATCGGCTGCTCGGGCTTGAACTCGAGCAGGTCGGCGGCGGAGACGTTCACGTCCTCGCGCTGCTTGCTCCACTGGTTGGGCTTGTCGCCGAGCACCTTGACGAACTCCTCCATCGCGATCGACACCAGGCCGGGATGCGCGACCCAGCCGCCGTCGTAGCCGTCGACGGCGTCCCGCGTCTTGTCGCTGCGGATGCCTTCCAGCGCCTTCTCGTTGGCGGCCGGATCACTCTTGATCGGGATCAGCGCGCTCATGCCGCCGATGGCCGGCGCGCCGCGCTTGTGGCAGGTCTTGAGCAGCAGCAGGGCGTAGGCACGCATGAACGGCACCGTCATGGTGATGCTGCTGCGGTTGGCGAGGCAGAAGTCGCGGTTCTTCTTGAACTTCTTGATGCACGAGAAGATGTAGTCCCAGCGGCCGGCATTGAGGCCTGCGCTGTGCTCGCGCAGTTCGTAGAGGATTTCCTCCATCTCAAAGGCGGCCAGGATGGTTTCGATCAGCACGGTTGCCTTGATCGAACCGCGCGGCAGGCCGACTTCCTGCTGCGCCAGCACGAAGACGTCGTTCCATAGCCGCGCCTCGAGATGGCTCTCCATCTTCGGCAGGTAGTAGTAGGGGCCGGCGCCGCGCGCCAACTGCTCCTTGGCGTTGTGGAAGAAGGACAGCGCGAAATCGAAGATGCCGCCTGAGACGCGCTGCCCGTCGACGGTCACGTGTTTCTCGTCGAGGTGCCAGCCGCGCGGACGGATCTGCAGCGTCGCGGTCTTGTCGTTGAGCTTGTAGTGCTTGCCGTTCTGTTCGAGGCTGATGGTGCGGCGCACGGCGTCGTAGAGGTTCACCTGGCCCTGGATCTGGTTGAACCAGTTCGGGCTGTTGGAATCCTCGAAGTCCGTCATGTAGGAATCGGCGCCCGAGTTCAGCGCATTGATGATCATCTTGCGCTCGACGGGGCCGGTGATCTCGACGCGCCGGCACTCGAGCGCCTTGGGCAATGGGGCAATCTTCCATTCGCCCTCGCGCACCTGCCGCGTCTCGGGCAGGAAATCCGGCATCTCGCCGGCGTCGATGCGCGCCTGTCGCGCGACGCGGGCCTTAAGCAGTTCCTGGCGGCGTGCCTCGAAGGCGCGATGGAGCTTGGCGACGAAGGCCAGTGCCTCGGGGGTGAGGATCTCGTCGAAGCGCGGGTGAAGCGGACCGCTGATCTGCACGCCGGTGGGGAGGTCAATGTTCATGTCGTTCTCCTGGTTTTCCCTTTTCTAAGACATGCGGCTTGGCGAAAAATGCCGCACCGGGAAACCCGGTGCGGCAGTTTCGCGAAAAGTGCCAGCCGGAAACCGGTGGCACTTCGGAAGGGGCGCCCGGCGAAGCCGGTGCGGCGCCTTCTCTCCACTCCCTCTGTATCCGAGGGATGTCTCCATCTCCACTCAGTGGAACTGCTCCTCCTCCGTAGAGCCTGTCAGGGCCGTGACGCTGGACGCGCCGCCCTGGATCACCGTGGTGACGTCGTCGAAATAGCCGGTGCCCACTTCCTGCTGGTGCGACACGAAGGTGTAGCCGCGGTCGCGCGCGGCGAACTCGGGTTCCTGCACCTTTTCGACGTAGGCCGACATGCCGCGCTTGGCGTAGTCCTGCGCCAGGTCGAACATGTTGAACCACATCGAGTGGATGCCGGCCAGGGTGATGAACTGGTACTTGTAGCCCATGGCGCCGAGTTCGCGCTGGAACTTGGCGATGGTGGCGTCGTCGAGGTTCTTCTTCCAGTTGAACGACGGCGAGCAGTTGTAGGCCAGCAGCTTGTCCGGGAACTTGGCGCGGATCGCCTCGGCGAATTTCTTCGCGAACTGCAGGTCGGGCTTGCCGGTTTCGCACCACACCATGTCGGCATAGGGCGCATAGGCCAGCCCGCGGGAGATCGATTGCTCGAGGCCGGGCTTCGTCTTGTAGAAGCCTTCGGGCGTGCGCTCGCCGGTGAGGAAGGGCTGGTCGTTGGGGTCGACGTCGCTGGTCAGCAGGTCCGCCGCCTCGGCGTCGGTGCGCGCGAGGATGATGGTCGGCACGCCGAGCACGTCCGCCGCCAGCCGCGCGGAAATCAGCTTCTGCACGGCTTCCTGGCTCGGCACCAGCACCTTGCCGCCCATGTGGCCGCACTTCTTCACCGAGGCGAGTTGGTCCTCGAAGTGCACACCGGCGGCGCCGGCGCGGATCATGGACTTCATCAGCTCGTAGGCGTTGAGCACGCCGCCGAAGCCCGCTTCAGCGTCGGCCACGATGGGCGCGAAGTAGTCGATGAACCCCTTGCTGCCGGCATCGACGCCCTTGGCGTGCTGGATCTCGTCGGCGCGCTTGAAGGCGTTGTTGATGCGCTCGACGACCGTCGGGACGGAATTGACCGGATAGAGCGACTGGTCCGGATACATCGACATGTAGCCGTTGTTGTCGGCCGCAACCTGCCAGCCGGACAGGTAGATGGCCTTGATGCCCGCCTTCACCTGCTGCATCGCCTGGCCGCCGGTCAGGGCGCCAAGGCAATTGACGTAGGGCTCGCTGTTGACCAGTTGCCACAGTTTTTCGGCACCGCGACGGGCCAACGTGTGCTCGATGGGGAAGGAACCGCGCAGGCGCACGACGTCTTCCGCCGTGTAGCCGCGCTTGATGCCTTTCCAGCGGGGATTCTCTGCCCAGTCTTGCGCCAGGGCGGCGGCTTGGGCTTTGCGGTCGTTCATGTCGGGGCTCCTTTGCCTGTTGGGGTTGGGGGTCGAAGCCGGTCCGGTGCATTTGTTGTCGTCGCCCGGACTCTGACTTTCGTGGAGCCAGTATAGCCGTCGTTTTGCAGAGCAGCAATACTCTTATATAAGACGTATTGAAATTTGTTGTTTCTTCCTTTCAGTATGTTACGTATGGTATTCCGCATTGAGAAACCTGGCGTGAGCCGGTGAAATGCTGCGCGGTGCGGGTTTGGGGTTGGTCTTGTATAAGAGTTAACTTGCAGCCAGCGAAACCGGGCTCAGGATTACGCCGTCCTCGTCCGCATAGAGCCATTCGCCGGGCGAGAAGGTCGCGCCGCCAAAGGTCACCGGGACCTCGCGCTCGCCATGGTTCTTCTTGACCGTCTTGCGCGGGTGTGTCGCCAGGGCGAGCACGCCGAGGTCCATGGCGGCGATGGCACGCGCGTCGCGGATGCAGCCGTAAACCACGACCCCGCTCCAGCTGTTCTTGACCGCGAGTGCGGCGAGCTGGTCGCCGAGCAGCGCGCAGCGCAGGCTGCCGCCGCCGTCGATGACCAGCACCCGGCCTTCGCCCGGGCTCTCGAGCGTGCCGCGGACGAGCCCGTTGTCCTCGAACAGCTTGAGCGTGGCGATCGGTCCGGAAAACGCGGCCCGGCCCCCATAGGAACGGAACATCGGGGCCACGACGTGCAGCGATTCTTCATTGGCGTCGCAGAGATCGGCGGTCGAAAAATCCATCGGCAACTCCTTCGCAAAAAGAAACGGCGGCCCTAGGGCCGCCGTGGATCGGAACATCCTGCTCTAATGGGTGGCGACCGCTTCCGGGTCTTCCTCGAAGGACAGCTTCACCTTGTCCTCGGCGTCGAGATCGATCGTGACCTTGCCGCCGCTGGCGAGCCGGCCGAACAGAAGTTCGTCGGCGAGCGCCGAGCGGATCGTGTCCTGGATCAGGCGGGCCATCGGCCGGGCGCCCATGGAGGGATCGAAGCCCTTGCGGGCCAGCCAGTGACGCAGGTCGTCGGTGAAGATGGCCTCGACCTTCTTCTCGTGCAGTTGGCCTTCGAGCTGCATCAGGAACTTGTCGACCACGCGCAGGATGACGTCCTCGTCGAGCGCCTTGAAGGAGACGATGGCGTCGAGGCGGTTGCGGAATTCCGGCGTGAACAGCCGCTTGATGTCGGCCATCTCGTCGCCCTGCGCCTTGCTGGTGGTGAAGCCCATGGTCGTCTTGTTGAGGGCTTCGGCGCCGGCATTGGTCGTCATGACGATGACGACATTGCGGAAGTCCGCCTTGCGGCCGTTGTTGTCCGTCAACGTGCCGTGGTCCATCACCTGCAGCAGGATGTTGAAGATGTCCGGGTGCGCCTTCTCGATCTCGTCGAGCAGCAGCACCGCGTGGGGCTTCTTGGTCACGGCCTCCGTCAGCAGGCCGCCCTGGTCGAAACCGACGTAGCCGGGCGGCGCGCCGATCAGGCGGCTGACGGCGTGGCGCTCCATGTACTCCGACATGTCGAAGCGGATCAGCTCGATGCCCATGCAATAGGCGAGCTGTCGCGCCACTTCGGTCTTGCCGACGCCCGTGGGGCCCGAGAAAAGGAAGCAGCCGATCGGCTTCTGCGGGTTGCCCAGGCCGGAGCGCGACATCTTGATGGCGGTGGCCAGCGCGTCGATCGCCTGATCCTGGCCGAACACCACGCTGCGCAGGTCGCGCTCGAGGTTCTTCAGGGCCGAGCGGTCGTCGGCGGAAACATGCTGCGGCGGAATGCGCGCGATCTTGGCGACGATCTCCTCGATCTCCTGCTTGCCGATGATCTTCTTCTGCTTCGACTTCGGCAGGATGCGCTGCGCGGCGCCGGCCTCGTCGATGACGTCGATGGCCTTGTCGGGCAGATGGCGATCGGTGATGTACTTGGCGGCGAGCTCAGCGGCGTTGCTGATGGCGGCCGTCGAATACTTGACGCCGTGGTGCTCTTCGAAGCGCGACTTCAGTCCGCGCAGGATCGACACGGTCTCGTCGACCGACGGCTCTTCGACGTCGATCTTCTGGAAACGCCGCGACAGGGCGTGGTCCTTCTCGAAGACGCCGCGGAATTCCGTGTAGGTCGTGGCGCCGATGCACTTGAGCGCGCCCGACGAGAGTGCGGGCTTGAGCAGATTGGAGGCATCCAGCGTGCCGCCCGATGCCGCGCCGGCGCCGATGAGCGTGTGGATCTCGTCGATGAACAGGATCGCGCTCGGGTTTTCCTGGAGCTGCTTGAGCACGGCCTTGAGCCGCTGCTCGAAGTCGCCGCGGTACTTGGTGCCGGCGAGCAGGGCGCCCATGTCCAGCGCGTACACCGTCGCATCGGAGAGGACTTCCGGAACGCGGCTCTCGATGATGCGCCGCGCCAGGCCCTCGGCGATGGCGGTCTTGCCGACGCCAGCTTCGCCGACGAGCAGCGGATTGTTCTTGCGGCGCCGGCAGAGCGTCTGGATCACGCGCTCGAGTTCCTTTTCGCGCCCGATCAGCGGGTCGATCTTGCCGGTGAGCGCCAGTTGGTTGAGGTTCTGCGTGAAGTTCTCCAGCGCGGTGGCGGGCGAGGGCGCCTCGGCCTCCTGCTCGGCGGTCTCCTCGCTCTTGCCGGTCGGCTGCGGCGACTTGGTGATGCCGTGGGAGATGTAGTTCACGACATCGAGGCGGGAGATGTTCTGCTTGTGCAGGTAATACACGGCGTGCGAATCCTTCTCGCCGAAGATGGCGACGAGGACGTTGGCGCCCGTGACTTCCTTCTTGCCCGACGACTGCACGTGGAGGATTGCGCGCTGGATGACGCGCTGGAAGCCGAGCGTCGGCTGCGTGTCGATTTCCTCGCTGCCCGCGACGGTCGGCGTGTGCTGGTTGATGAAGGCAAGCAGTTCGCTGCGCAGCGTGTCCGTGTCGGCCGCGCAGGCGCGCAGCACCTCGGCCGCCGAGGGATTGTCGAGCAGCGCCAGCAGCAGGTGCTCCACGGTGATGAACTCGTGGCGCTTCTGCCGTGCCTCGACGAACGCCATGTGCAGACTGACTTCAAGTTCCTGGGCGATCATGCCTTGCCTCCTGCCGGCCCGCGGCCAGGGAACCGACGTTCCCGGGTGGCGGACGCTGTAAAGAATCGGGATCCGACAACCACCAGCTTAGTTTTCCTCCATCACACATGCCAGCGGATGTTGATGCTGCTGTGCGAAGGCGCTGACCTGCTCGACCTTGGTGGCCGCCATGTCGCGTGGGTAAACCCCGCAAATGCCCTTGCCCGACCGATGGACCTGAAGCATCACGACGGTGGCCTGTTCGCGGCTCATGGCGAAGAATCTTTGCAGTACGACAACGACGAAATCCATCGGCGTGTAGTCATCATTCAGTAATACGACCCGAAAGAGCGGCGGTTGCTTGACCCGACTCTTCTCGGGCTCGAGAATCGTCCCGCCTTCGCGTTGTTTTCGTACAGCCATGAAAGAATTCTAATGCGAATTGTTGGGCAAGCAACTGCGGTACGAACAGGGGAATAGGGCGCGATTCGCGGTGCATCTTCGTCTGCATTTCCTTGGAGCGCGGATCGCTTTTTGCCCGGTAGACGGGCCTGCGGCTTGTTGTCCTGCAGCATAAAAACTAGTTGACGCATTCAGCCAGAATGAGTAAAAGGCAGGCGTGTTTGGTTCAAGACTCACCGCAGTGACGACCTTTGAGTGGCCCGCAGTGCTTCAGTTCCCTGAATACCGCTTCGCCCTCTTTCGCTGTCGAGCACTTGTTACGCAAACATTTCCCGGCGAGCCGCTGCAAGCGCGCAGACAGCTTTCCGGTTCGTGTCATGTTTAGGAAAGAGGCGTTATGGCAACAGGTACTGTGAAGTGGTTCAACGATTCCAAGGGTTATGGCTTCATCACGCCGGACGACGGCAGCGAAGACTTGTTCGCGCACTTCTCCGCGATCAACATGCCGGGCTTCAAGACCCTCAAGGAAGGTGAAAAGGTTTCGTTCGAGGTGACGCAAGGCCCGAAGGGCAAGCAGGCCTCGAATATTCAGAAGGCCTGACGAAGCACACTTTCGCAGGATTCTGCAACCCGCCGTGAGCGTCAGCCCGGTGGGTTTTGTTTTTTGTGGCGTCGGCTTTGCCGACGCCTGCCCGACCGGACCCCTGCGCGCGGTCCGGTCGGCAGCGTCTTTCTACATGCGCTCGATCATCGCCTGGCCGAAGGCGGAGCACTTCACCTCACGCGCGCCTTCCATCAGCCGCGCGAAATCGTAGGTCACCACCTTGTCGCCAATGGCGGCTTCCATCGACCGGATGATCAGATCGGCGGCCTCCTTCCAGCCCATGTGCCGCAGCATCATCTCGGCGGAGAGGATCAGCGAGCCGGGGTTCACGTAGTCCTTGCCGGCGTACTTCGGCGCCGTGCCGTGCGTCGCTTCGAAGCAGGCGTACTGGTCCGAGATGTTCGCCCCCGGCGCGATGCCGATCCCGCCGACCTGGGCCGCGAGCGCGTCCGAGATGTAGTCGCCGTTGAGATTGAGCGTCGCGATGACGTCGTAGTCGGCGGGGCGCAGCAGGATCTGCTGCAGGAAGGCGTCGGCGATGGCGTCCTTGATGACGATGTCGCGGCCGGTCTGCGGGTTCTTGAACGAGCACCACGGACCGCCGTCGACGAAGGTCGCGCCGAATTCCTTCTGCGCCAGCGCGTAGCCCCAGTCGCGGAAGGCGCCCTCGGTGTACTTCATGATGTTGCCCTTGTGCACCAGCGTGACCGAGCGGCGGTCGTTGGCGACGGCGTACTTGATCGCCGCGCGCACCAGACGCTCGGTGCCGTCGCGCGAGACCGGCTTGATGCCGATGCCCGACGTGGCGGGAAAGCGGATCTTCTTGACGCCCATCTCGTCCTGCAGGAACTTGATGACCTTGCGGGCCTGCTCCGACTCGGCGGCCCATTCGATGCCGGCATAGATGTCCTCGGTGTTCTCGCGGAAGATCACCATGTCGGTCTTGGTCGGGTCCTTGAGCGGCGAGGGCACGCCCTTGAAGTAGCGGACCGGGCGCACGCACTGGTAGAGATCGAGTTCCTGCCGCAGCGCGACGTTGAGCGAACGGATGCCGCCGCCCACCGGCGTCGTCATCGGGCCCTTGATCGAGACCGAGTATTCCTTGAGCAGCGAGAGCGTCTCTTCCGACAGCCAGACGTCCGGTCCGTACATGCGGGTCGACTTCTCGCCGGCGTAGACCTCCATCCAGGAAATCTTCCGACGGCCGGCGTAGGCCTTCGCCACCGCGGCATCCACCACGGCCTTCATGACCGGCGTGATATCGACGCCGATGCCGTCGCCCTCGATGTAGGGAATGATCGGATTGTCGGGGACGGGCTTGCCGGGGACGATCTTCTCGCCGGCGGGAATCTTGATCAGGGATGCGCTCATGCTTTCCGCTCCTCGTGGTTTCTGCGTTCTCTCAGGGTCTTGCGCTTGATGCAAGTCTTATATAAGACTTGGGCGATTATGCTCCAATCACCCGCTTTCGGCCAGGCGTCCGAGTTTTCACGCGGGAACCGTCCGTATACACTGGGGGACCGAAAGCGTTTCCACCGACATGTCCGTGACTCACAGCATCAGTGTAGCCGAGCGTCTCGCTCTGGAGATGGTCGAGGGCTTCAACAAGCACTACCGGCTCTTCAGGGACTGCTCCGCGCGGGCCAAGGCGCGTTTCGAGGACGCGGACTGGCGCGCCGTCCAGCAGGCGGTCAGCGAGCGGATCAGCTACTACGAGCAACGCGTCAACGAGACGGTCGCCCATCTGCGCGAGGAATTCCGGGACGCGCTGGGCGACGAGACCGTCTGGCGCTCGGCCAAGCTGTTCTACGTCGGCCTGCTGACGGACCACAAGCAGCCCGAACTGGCGGAGACCTTCTTCAACTCGGTCTTCTGCCGCATCATGAAGCGCACGTATTTCCACAACGACTTCATCTTCGTGCGCCCGGCAACCTCGACCGAGTACATCGAATCCGAACCGCCCTCGTATCGCTGCTACTACCCGAGCCGCGAGGGCTACCGGGAATCCATCCGGCAGTTGCTGCTCGATTTCGGCTGGACCCGGCAGTTCGAGGATCTGGAGCGCGACGTCGACCGCATCATCCGCTATGCCGCCCGCTATGTCGGTGCCTGGCCGAGGCCCGAGGCGAACTTCCAGCTCCAGGTGCTGAACTCGGCCTTCTATCGCAACAAGGCCGCCTACGTCATCGGCAAGGTCATCAACGGCACGAGCGAATATCCGTTCATGGCGCCGGTGCTGCACGGGCGGGGCGGGCGACTCTACATCGACACGGTGCTGTTCGACGCCGACCAGATCCGCACGCTGTTCTCGCTCTCGCGCGCCTACTTCATGGTCGACATGCAGGTGCCGGCGAACTACGTCCAGTTCCTGCGCAGCATCATGCCGAACAAGCCGCGCTCCGAGATCTACACCATGCTGGGGCTGTGCAAGCAAGGCAAGACCGCGTTCTACCGCGGGCTGATCTCGCACCTGCATCATTCGAGCGACGAGTTCGTCATCGCGCAGGGCATCGAGGGCCTGGTCATGCTGGTGTTCACGCTGCCGTCCTATCCCTACGTCTTCAAGGTCATCAAGGACGTCTTCGGCGCCACCAAGGAAGTCGACCACGACACCGTCAAGCGCAAGTACCAGATGGTCAAGGAGGTCGACCGCGTCGGCCGGCTCGCCGACACGCTGGAGTTCTCGCAGGTGGCGCTGCCGAAGGTCCGCTTCTCGCCAGAACTGCTGCGCGAACTGTACAAGCAGATTCCCTCGCAGCTCGAGGAGGACGGCGACGACCTGGTGATCCGCCACGTTTACATGGAGCGACGCATGGTGCCGCTCAACATGTACCTCGAGCGCTGCGAGAAGGAAGGCCGCCACGACCTCGTCGACGCCGCGGTGCGCGAATACGGCAATGCCGTGCGCGAGCTGGCCATCGCCAACGTGTTCCCCGGCGACTTGCTGTGGAAGAACTTCGGCGTGACGCGTTTCGGCCGCGTGGTCTTCTACGACTACGACGAGATCGAATACATGACGGACTGCAATTTCCGCAACATCCCGCCGGCGCCCGACTACGACGCCGAGATGTCGGGCGAGGCCTGGTATCCGGTGCGGCGCAACGACATCTTCCCCGAGGAGTTCGGCCGCTTCCTGCTGGTTTCTGACCGCATCCGCGAAGCCTTCATGCGGCATCACGCCGACCTGCTCGATGCCGACTTCTGGCGCCAGACGCAGACGTCGATCCGCAACGGCGAGGTGCGCGACTTCTTCCCCTATCCCGAGTCCATGCGCTTCTGCAACCAATTCCGGGCCGACGCACCGGCGGGGGCGGCGTGAGCCAGGTCCTGCTGTTCAACAAGCCCTACGGCGTGCTGACCCAATTCACCTCCGAAGGCGGCCACGCCACGCTCGCCGACTACATCCGCGTGACGGGCGTCTACCCGGCCGGGCGTCTCGACCTCGACAGCGAGGGCCTCGTCGTGCTCACCGACGATGGTGCACTGCAGGGACGCATCAGCCATCCGCGTCACAAGCTGCCGAAGACTTACTGGGCTCAGGTCGAGGGCGTGCCGGATGAGGCAGCGCTGGCGGCCATGCGGCGCGGCCTCGACCTCGGCGATTTTCGCAGTGGCCCCTGTGCCGCCCGCATCATCCCCGAGCCCGCCGGCCTGTGGCCGCGCGTGCCGCCGATCCGCTTTCGCAAGGCCATTCCGACCACGTGGCTGGAAATCGTCATCGCCGAGGGAAAAAACCGCCAGGTGAGGCGCATGACGGCCAAGATCGGCTACCCGACCTTGCGGCTGATCCGCTGGGCCGTGGGGGACTGGACGCTCGCCAACCTGGCCCCCGGCGAGTGGCGGCCTATGACGAAAGCCGAAATGCGGCACAAATCCGGCGCAGTCTCATGACGCCGCCTGTCAACCTTACTGGCAGGATGCGCGTTGTCCGCGATGACGTCGCACTTCGCGGGCCGTCACTAGTAGTAACCATCCAATCGTCTGACGAAAGGTAATAAAAATGAGCAAACTGATCGCTACCCTGATTGCCGGCCTGTTCGCCGCTTCCGTCGCCGTCGCCGCTGACGCTCCGAAGGCTGCCCCCGCCGCTCCGGCCCCGGCCGCTGCGCCCGCCGCTCCGGCTGCCGAGCCCGCCCCCGCCCCGGCCCCGAAGGCCAAGAAGGCCAAGAAGGGCAAGAAGGCCAAGAAGGCTGCTGCTGCCGAAGCCAAGTAATACCGGCGGTGCGAGAACAAAGGGCGGGGAAACCCGCCCTTTTTCTTTTGGAGAGTCCGGATGCGGCCGCCTCCGCAGCGGCGAACCCGGGCTACTCGGCGACGCGCCTGGCGATATGCTCGAGCGCTTCGTCGACCTGGTCGACCAGGATCAGGCACAGGTCGCCCGGCTGCAGCCGCGCCAGCGCCGTGTCGGTCGCCAGGAACTCCCCGCGTATCTCCTCGACTGCCTTGGCGCGCTTGGCGTTTACGAGGCCTTCACGCAGCAGCGCCAGCACTTCGCCGTCGGCGCGGCCGCGCTGGCACTGGTCCTGATAGAGCACCACCTCGTCGAAGGCATCACCGAGGATCTCGGTCTGCAGCCGGATGTCCTCGTCGCGCCGGTCGCCGGCGCCGCTGATGACGACGAAGCGCCGCTTCGACGGCATCGCATCGATGGCTGATACGAGCGCCTGGATCGCATCCGGGTTATGGCCGTAGTCGGCGATCAGCGTGGCGCCGCGGTAATCGAACACGTTGAAGCGCCCCGGCGCCGTGGCTGCGTCGTTCACGAAATTGGTCAGTCCCTTGCGCACGACCTCCCAGTCGAGGCCCAATCCCCACGCGGCGGCGATCGCGGCCATCGCGTTCTCGACCTGGAAGCCGATGCTGCCGTTGCGGGTGAGGGGGATGGCCGACAGCGGGAAGCGCTGCTCCTGCGCACCCTGGCAGGCGACGATGGCGTCGCCGTCGACGAACACCACGCGCTTGCCCTGGGCGCGGTGCGTCGCCATGACGGGAAGCTGCGGATCGCGCGCGAAGAAGGTGACCGATCCCGGGCAGGCATCGACCATGCGCGCAACGATCGGGTCGGCGGCGTTGAGCACCGCAACGCCGTCGGGCGCGACGTTTTCGACGATGACGCGCTTCACCACGGCGAGATCTTCCACCGAGTGGATGTAGCTCAGGCCGAGGTGGTCGCCCATGCCGATGTTGGTGACCACCGCCACGTTGCAGCGGTCGAAGGCGAGACCTTCGCGCAGGATGCCGCCGCGCGCCGTCTCGAACACCGCGGCGTCGACGTCGGGATGCATCAGGATGTTGCGCGCGCTGCGCGGGCCGCTGCAGTCGCCGGTGTCGATGCGGCGGCCCTGCACGTAGACGCCATCCGAGTTGGTCATGCCGACGCGGTTGCCGGCAACGCCGAGCAGATGCGCCGTCAGCCGCACGGTCGTGGTCTTGCCGTTGGTGCCGGCCACCGCGACGATCGGGATGCGCGCGTCTTCGCCAGGCGCGAACATCATGTCGACGATCGCCTTGCCCACTGCGCGGCCCTTGCCGTAGGAGGGCGCCAGGTGCATGCGCAGGCCGGGCGCGGCATTGACTTCGACGATGCCGCCGCCCTGTTCCTGCAGCGGCTTCAGCACGCTGTCGCAGACCACGTCGATGCCGCAGACGTCGAGCCCCACCATCTGCGCCGCCGCGACGGCGCTGGCCGCCATCTCGGGGTGCACGTCGTCGGTGACGTCGGTCGCCGTGCCGCCGGTCGACAGGTTCGCGTTGTTGCGCAGCATCACGCGCACGCCCTTGGGCGGCACGGACTCGGCGGTGTACCCCTGTTCGGCGAGCCGCGCCAGCGCGATGTCGTCGAAGCGGATCTTGGTGAGCGAAGTGGCGTGGCCCTCGCTGCGGCGCGGGTCGCTGTTCACGACGTCGACCAGCTGGCGCACGGTATGCACGCCGTCGCCGATCACCTGCGGCGGATCGCGGCGCGCGGCGGCGACCAGCTTGTCGCCGACCACGAGCATGCGGAAGTCGTTGCCCGTCATGAAGCGCTCGACCATCACCTCGGAACTGATCTCCGAGGCGGCGGCGTAGCCGGCCAGCACTTGCTCGCGCGTCTGCAGGTTCACCGCGACGCCCTTGCCCTGGCGGCCGTCGCGCGGCTTGACGACGATGGCGCCACCGATCTCGCCGGCAGCTTTCCAGGCATCCTCGGCATCGGCCACGGGCCGCCCCGCCGGCACCGAAACGCCCGCCGCACGCAGCAGGTTCTTGGTCAGTTCCTTGTCCTGCGCGATGGATTCGGCGATGGCGCTGCTGCGATCGGTTTCGGCCGCCTGGATGCGGCGCTGCTTGCTGCCCCAGCCGAACTGCACCAGGCTGCCGGAGGTCAGGCGCCGGAAGGGAATGCCGCGCACGGCCGCGGCATGCACGATGGAGCCGGTGCTCGGCCCCAGGCGTTCGTCCTCGTCCATCTCGCGCAGGCGCTTGAGCGCAGCGTCGAGTTCGAAAGGCGTATCGTTCGCCGCTGCGAGGCAGAGTTCTTCGGCGAGTTCGAAGGCAAGCCGGCCCACGGCTTCTTCGCTGTACTCGACGACGACCTGATAGACGCCCGGCTCCAGCGTTTCGGTGGTGCGGCTGAAGGTGACCGGGCAGCCGGCCTGGGCTTGCAGGCCAAGCGCCGCGAATTCCAGCGCGTGCGCCATCGAGATGGCCTCGTCGTGGCTGGTCGGCTGCAGGAAGCCGATTTCGGGGAAGCGCGCGCGCAGGCGCGGTTCAAAGTCGGGGATGGATTCGATGGCGCGCTCGTCGGCGCTGCAGGTGACGATGACCTCGATCGAGGTATGGCGGCTCCAGAGATTGGGACCGCGCAGCGCCCGGATGCGTGAAACTTCCATGATTCCCCTTCAGTGCTTGGTGCCGCGCGTTGCGCGACGCGTCGCCGGCTCGGCCGACTGGCGCATGAACGTCTCGCTGCCGGCCCGGATCAGGTCTTCGGCGATGCCCAGCGCCCAGGCGGCTCCGAGCGCGGCCAGGACCTGCTCGACTTCGTGCGGCGTCTGCGTGCCGCTGGCCGGGATCGCCGCCATCTGGACGAGCGGCTTCTCCTCGCCGCCGCGCGCCAGCACGATCGCGCCGTCGCGTACGAACAGCGCGCGTCCGCCGCGGCCGCGGTGATCGGTAATGGCGGCAAGCGTACCGTCGGCAGCGAAGAAGACGACTTCGCCGTCGCACAGCGAAGCCATGCGCGCTACTTGCGGGTCGGCGGCATTCAGCACCGCCGCGCCGTCCGGCAGCACGACGTCGACCTGCGTGCGCAGCACGTTGTAGACATCGTCCTTCGACTCCACGTAGTGCGCCTTGAGGTTCGCCACGTCCTCGATGCGCGTCACCACGCCGACCTGGCAGCGGTCGTAGGCCAGGCCTTCCTCGAGGATCATGCGGGCGTCGTTCTCGAACACCGCCGCTTCGAGCCCGCGGTTGAGCAGCAGGCGGTGACTCGACTGCCAGTTCGCGCAGTTGCCGGATTCGGCGCTGCGGGCGTCGAGGAAGGCGCCGTCGGCGCAGGCGACGCCGACATGCTTGCCGGAAAGCTGCATCAGCCAGGCCACCAGGCGCGCGACGATGGTCATGCCGCTCGTGCCGGCGACGCCGACGACGGGGATGCGGCCGCTGCTGCCCGCCGGGAACAGGCTATCGACGATCGCCTCGCCGACCGGCTGCGGTTCGCCGAAGGCGGGTTTGAGGTGCATCAGCAGGCTGGGGCCGGCGTTCACTTCGACGACGGCGGCCTGCTGCGCGTCGAGCGGCAGCGAGATGTCGTCGGCGACGAAGTCGATGCCGGCGATGTCGAGCCCCACCACGCGGGCGGCCAGTTCGCCGGCCGCGGCGATGCTCGGATGCACGTCGCGGGTGACGTCGAAGTTCATGTTGCCGTTGCGCTGGACGATCACTTCCTGGCCGGCCGGCGGCACGGATTCGCCGTCGTAGCCTTGACGCTGGAGCTCCAGGCGCACGGCCGGCTCCACGTCGAGCAGGATCGGGCTCAGCGGGCACTCCTCGGCCAGCCCGCGCCGCGGATCGGTGTTGAGCTGGGTGTCGATCAGGTGGCGGATGCTGGACTTGCCGTCACCGGTCACCTTGGCGATCTCGCCGCGCGCGGCCGCCACCAGGCGGCCGTTGATGACCAGCAGCCGGTGCTCCTGGCCGCGGATGTAGCGCTCGACCATGACGTCGCTGCCTTCGGCGTCGGCCACCGGGAAGGCGGCCTCGACCTGCTCGCGCGTCATCAGCTCCATCGAGACGCCGCGGCCATGGTTGGCGTCGCTCGGCTTCACCACCACCGGCAGGCCGATGTCCTGCGCCGCGTCCCAGGCGTCTTCGGGGCTGTCGACCACGCGGCCGCCGGGGGTCGGCACGCCGCAGGCCTCGAGCAGGCGCTTGGTGAGGTCCTTGTCGCTGGCGATGCCTTCCGCGATGGCGCTGGTGCGGTCGGTCTCCGCCGTCCAGATGCGCCGGCTGGCGGCGCCGTAGCCGAGCTGGACGAGGTTGCCGTCGGTGAGCCGGATCGACGGAATGTCGCGCTCGGTAGCGGCATCGACGATGGCGGCGGTGCTGGGCCCGAGCAGCAGCGAATCGGCCAGGTCGAGCAGCGGCTGCATCTCGGCCTTGATGTCGAAGGGCGTGCCGGCCACCGCGGCGAGCAGCAGCGCGCGCGCCGTATCCAGGCAGGCGCGCGTGGTCTTCTCGTCGCGCGAGCGCACCACCATCTTGTAGACGCCGCGCTCCGAGGTGCCGCGCGTCTTGCCGAAGCCGGTGCGCATGCCGATCTGGCCCTGCAGCTCGAGCACCACGTGCTCGAGGATATGGCCCATCCAGGTGCCCTCGCGCAAGCGCAGCAGGAAGCCGCCCTCGGCGTCCACGCCGCAGCGGTGGGTGGCTAGGCCAGGCAGCCACTCGATCAGCCGGTCGACGAAGCCGGGCAGCAGGTTCGAGGGAAAGTCCTCGAATTCGCCGATGTCGAGGAGCACCTCGACGGCTGGCCGGTAGGTCCAGATGTTGGGTCCGCGCAAGGGCGTGATGCGGCGGAAGACGATGTCGCGACGGCTCATGTCAGCAGGCTCCGTCGCGGGTGAGGCGACCTGCTTGGGCAGGAAACTGGTTCATCAAAGCGGTTCTGAATGGCATGCTTCCGGCCGCGCAGCGGGCTCGGGGAAGGCGGGGAGCGGGTGCCGTGGGTTAGAATTGTCGGTGTTTTGCAAGATTACCGTAATTGTTCGTTCTGCGCCTGAAGACGGGCTTAACGAGCGACTTCCGCCAGAAAGATGCCTCCCGACATTTCGCCTGACTCGCCCATCGCGCCCGCCGCTTCCGATGCCGCTCTCGCGGAAATCGCAACGCAACTGGCATCAGGTGAAAACGTTCTGGCCCATGTCGAGGTTGACCTGGACGCCGGGCTGCGCTTCGCGCGCGGCCTGCTGGTGATCACCGACCGGCGCCTGCTGGCGCGCGACCCGGGCGCCGGCGCCTGGCGCAGCTGGGATCTGGCGCCGGAATTCGAGCTGCGGCATTTCGACCATGCGGGCGTGGGCACGCTCGAGCTCTGCGACGCAGGCGGACGGCTCGCCTCCTGGCGCTATACCTTGGGCTGCAACGTCGCCGCGCTGCAGGTGCTCGACCACTTCGAGCGCCGCGTCGAGGCCCTGCGCACCGGCCAGCCGGTGCGCCCGCGCGAGGAGAATCTCTGCCCGCAATGCAAGGCGGTACTCGAGCCCGGGCAGGAGGAATGCCCGATCTGTTCGCGCGAGATCCACACGCCGCCGTCCACCTGGACGCTGCTGCGCCTGTGGCGCTTCGCGCGGCCCTACAAGGGCCAGTTGCTGGCCGGCCTGTTGCTGACGCTCGCCACCACGGCCGCCAACATGATCCCGCCCTACCTGACGATGCCGATCATGGACGAGGTGCTGATCCCGTTCCAGAACGGCACGCCCATCGATCCGCGCCATGTCGCCTGGTATCTCGGCGGCCTGCTGCTGGCGGCGCTGCTGGGCTGGGGACTGGGCTGGGCGCGCACCTACATCCTGGCGCTGGTGTCCGAGCGCATCGGCGCCGACCTGCGCACCTCGACCTACGAGCACCTGATGCACCTGTCGCTCGAATACTTCGGCGGCAAGCGCACCGGCGACCTCATTTCGCGCATCGGCTCGGAATCGGACCGCATCTGCGTGTTCCTCTCGCTGCACCTGCTCGACTTCGCCAACGACGTGCTGATGATCGTCATGACGGCGGCGATCCTGTTCACCATCAACCCCTGGCTGGCGCTGGTCACCTTCGTGCCGCTGCCCTTCATCGCCTGGATGATCCACGTCGTGCGCGACCGCCTGCGCACCGGCTTCGAGAAGATCGACCGCGTCTGGTCGGAAGTGACCAGCATCCTCGCCGACACGATTCCCGGCGTGCGCGTCGTCAAGGCCTTTGCCCAGGAGAGCCGCGAGACCTCGCGCTTTCGCGAAGCCAACCGCCACAACCTGCTGGTCAACGACCGCATCAACAAGACCTGGTCGCTGTTCTCGCCCACCGTCACGCTGCTCACCGAAATCGGCCTGCTGGTGGTCTGGGCCTTCGGCATCTGGCAGGTGTCGAAGAACGAGATCACGGTCGGCGTGCTGACGGCCTTCCTCGCCTACATCGGCCGCTTCTACACGCGGCTCGATTCCATGAGCCGCATCGTCTCGGTGACGCAGAAGGCGGCCTCGGGCGCCAAGCGCATCTTCGACATCCTCGACCACGTCTCCAGCGTGCCGGAGCCGGCCAATCCCGTGCATCTGGCGCGCGTCGAGGGCCGCATCTCGGCGCGCGGCATCGGCTTCCGCTACGGCAGCCGCTCGGTGATCCGCGATCTCGACCTCGAGATCAAGCCGGGCGAGATGATCGGCCTGGTCGGGCACAGCGGTTCGGGCAAGAGCACGCTGGTGAACCTCATCTGCCGCTTCTACGACGTCACCGAGGGCTCGATCCTCATCGACGGCGTCGACCTGCGCGCCGTGCCCGTCGCCGAATACCGGCGCCACATGGGGCTGGTGCTGCAGGAACCCTTCCTGTTCTTCGGCAGCATCGCCGACAACATCGCCTACGGCCGGCCGGACGCCACGCGCGCCGAGATCGTCGCCGCCGCCCGCGCCGCCAATGCGCACGAATTCATCCTGCGCCTGCCGCAGGGCTACGACTCGCTGGTCGGCGAGCGCGGCCAGGGCCTCTCCGGCGGCGAGCGCCAGCGCATCTCGATCGCGCGCGCGCTGCTCATCGACCCGCGCATCCTGATCCTGGATGAGGCGACGTCGTCCGTCGATACGGAAACCGAGAAGGAAATCCAGAAGGCGCTCGACAACCTCGTGCGCGGCCGCACCACCATCGCCATTGCGCACCGGCTGTCGACGCTGCGCCAGGCCGATCGCCTGGTGGTCATGGACAAGGGCCAGATCGTCGAGATCGGCAGTCACGACGAACTGATGGCGCGCGAAGGCCACTACTACCGGCTCTACCAGGCGCAGGCGCGCAACGTCGATGTCGACATGGACGACGTCGCACGCGCAACCGAGGAGGCCACCGATGCCGTCGCATGATTTTTCGCTCGGCCGCAACGCCTTCGGCCGGCTGGTGTTCCGCGGCGCCGATGGCGCCGAGCATGAAGGCGTCGTCGCCGTGCGCGCCTTCCCCATCGCCGATCCGGAAAACGGCATCGCGCTGGTGAGCGCCGACGGCCGCGAGCTCGCGTGGATCGAAAGCCTCGCCGCGCTGCCGGCCGACACGCGCGCGCTGGTGGAGTCGGAACTCGGCGCACGCGAATTCATGCCCGAGATCCGCCGCCTCGCCGGCGTTTCGAGCTTCGCCACGCCCAGCACCTGGCGCGTCGAAACCGACCGCGGCAACACCGAATTCGTGCTCAAGGGCGAAGAGGACATCCACCGGCTGTCGGCGCACACGCTGCTCGTCGTCGACAGTCACGGCATCCAGTTCCTGATCCGCGACCTCTTCGCGCTCGACGCCGGCTCGCGCCGCCTGCTCGACCGCTTTCTCTAGGAGACGTTCCCGTGTCGCAGCCGACCTTCCGCCTCGTCGTCGCCGCCGCACTGCTGATCGCCGCGCTCGGCGCCTGGGCGCAACAGCCCATGCCGACCACCGACCTCACCGCCGGCATGTACCGCATCGAAGCCGAAGTCGCCGCCACCGGCCCGACGCGCGAACGCGGCCTGATGCACCGCAAGAGCATGGCGATGAACCACGGCATGCTGTTCGTCTTCGACGCCTCCGCGCGCCACTGCATGTGGATGCGCAACACGCTGCTGCCGCTCGCCGTCGCCTTCCTCGACGAGCAGGGCCGCATCATCAACGTCGAGGAAATGGAGCCGCAGACCGAGGACAACCACTGCGCGGCGCGACCGGCGCGTTATGCCCTCGAGATGAACGCCGGCTGGTTCAAGGCGCGCGGCTTCGGCCCGGGCACGCCGATCGCCGGCGTCGAGCGGGCGCCGCAGGCGCGCTGAGCGGCGTCCTTCACTCGTCCTTGCCGTTGCCCGCCGCCCGCAGCTTGCGGTAGAGCGTGCGCGTGCCCACCTTGAGCTGGGCGGCAAGCGACTTGCGGTCGCCGCCGAAGCGCTCCCGCACCCATCCCAGGTAGCGCTTCTCAAGTTCGTCCAGCGCGAGCGGTTCGTCGACGACGAAGGCCGAGGCCGACGCCGGCGCGCTTGCAGCCGCGTCCGCAATCGGGCCGATGTCGAAGTGCGCGGGCGCGATCTCGTCGCCGTCGGCGAGGATGCTGGCGCGCTCGATGAGGTTGCGCAGCTCGCGGATGTTGCCCGAATAGCGGCGCCGACGCAGCGCTTCCAGGGCGGCAGCGGAAAGGCGCAGGTCGCGTTCCCCGGCGACGCGCTTCAGGAAGGAATCGGCGAGCAGCGGAATGTCCTCGCTGCGTTCGGCCAGCGACGGCACGGGAATCGGAAAGATGCTGATGCGGTGATAGAGATCGCGGCGGAAGGCGTCGCGCTCGACCATGTCGCCGAGGTCGCGGTGGGTCGCGCAGACCAGGCGGAAATCGGAGCGCAACGTCTCGACGCCGCCGACGCGGCGGTAGGTGCCGGTCTCGATCAGGCGCAGCAGCTTCACCTGGAGCGGCAGCGGGATGTCCCCGACCTCGTCGAGGAACAGCGTGCCGCCGCTGGCGGCCTCGACCAGCCCGATCTTGCGGTGGCCGGCGCCGGTGAAGGCGCCCTTCTCGTAGCCGAACAGCTCGCTTTCGAACAGCGTCTCGGTGAGCCCCGAGCAGTCGACGGCGACGAACGGCCCGCTGGCGTGCCGGCCGGCTTCATGCAGCAGTTGCGCGACGAGTTCCTTGCCGGTGCCCGTTTCGCCGAGCAGCAGCACCGTGGCGTCCGTCGGCGCCACGCGCATCAGCAGGGCCAGCATGCGGTTGAAGCTCGGCGAGCGGCCGACCAGGCCTTCCGCGGCGGGCCGGCTGGAGGCCTGCTTGACGACGCGCAGCGTCTCGACGAACCATGAGATGTCGCCGTTCTCGTTGCGGATCGGCGTCGTCTCCACGTCCACGTGTTCCTGGCCGCGCGGCGTGTGGTGCAGGTGGAGCACGCGCTGCACGCGGCCGCTCTCGCGGCTCATCACCAGCGGACAGGATTCGCCCGCCTGGTCGCAGGGCACGGTGAAATGGTGCGAAACCTCGTAGCAATGGCGTCCCGCCAGCGGGCGCCCCTGCGCGAACTCGCGCGAGTAGGCGCGATTCGCCGAGACGATGCGGAAGTCGGAATCCAGCACGATGCTCGGCTCGCTCTGGACGTCGAGGAAGGACAGGAGCTCCGGCAGCGACTTGTTGGCGTGGCTCATGGGCGGCTTTCGCCGGTGTCAAAAATGGCAGCAATATAGCCTGCCGGGCACCTTGGGTGCCATAAAAGACACAGCTGGTGCCATGCCGGCTGCCTTATGGCCGGCCCGTGCAACTTGATATAAATCAAGTTCTTGCCGGCCCCGGGTGGCCGCGTTCGGGCAATGGCACGCAACTTGAGTAAGGGTTTGCGTCCGCAATCTTCCTGCCGAATCCGGCCATGACGCACTTCCGCCAGATCCATGAGCCCCGCGCCAATGCCTTCGCCTACCTGCTGGCCGACACCGAACGGCGCGAGGGCGTGCTCATCGACCCCGTCGCCGGCCAGACCATGCTGTATCTGGGCCTGCTCGACGAACTGCAGGTCCGGCTGACGCAGGTGCTGCTGACCCACAGCCACGACGCCCACGCCGGCAATGCCGAAGAGGTCACGCGCGCCACCGGCGCGCTGTGCGTTGCCAGCGGCCGCGGCGGCATCGTCGGGGTCGACGTGCCGGTCGACGACCACGCCGTGATCCCGTTCGGCGACGAGCTGCTGCGTTGCCGCGCCACGCCCGGACACACGCCGGGCTGCGTTTCCTATCTCTGGCGCGACCGCGTGTTCACCGGCGACGCGCTGCTGATCGACGATTGCGGCGAGGCCGGCAGCGGCGACGCGGGCCTGCTGTTCGACAGCGTCACGCGCAAGCTGCTGACGCTGCCCGACGAGACGCTCGTCTACCCGGCCCACGATTTCCGCGGCCGCCGCGTCTCCTGCATCGGCGAGCAGCGCGAGACGAATCCGCGCTTCGCCGGCATCACGCGCGACGAATTCATCGCCCAGGCGCAGCCTGGCGCCCATCATCACGCCCGGTTCGCAGCCTGATCGCGACCACCTCGAGGAGAAAAACAGATGAACTCACCCGCTGCCGCCACCGCCGAGCCGTCCCAGACGCTCTACGCCAAGCGCAGGAAGATCTACGTCCGCTCCGTCGACGGCTTCTTCGTCAAATGGCGCTGGGCGCTGGTCTGGATCACCCAGGCCCTGTTCTACGGCCTCTGCTGGCTGCCCTGGAACGGCCGCCAGGCGGTGCTGTTCGACCTGGTGCAGCGCAAGTTCTACATCTTCGGCCTGGTGTTCTGGCCGCAGGACGTGTTCTACCTGGCGGTGCTGCTGATCATCTCGGCCTACGCGCTGTTCCTGTTCACCGCCATCGGCGGGCGCCTGTTCTGCGGCTACGCCTGCCCGCAGACGGTCTACACCGAGATCTTCATGTGGATCGAGGAGAAGATCGAAGGCGAGCGCAACGCGCGCATGAAGCTCGACCGCGCGCCTACGGACGCCCGCAAGATCGGCATCAAGGCCGCCAAGCACCTCGCCTGGATCGCCGTGGCGCTGTGGACCGGCTTCACCCTGGCCGGCTACTTCACGCCCATCCGAGAGCAGGTGCACGAGTTCGCCGAATGGCGCCTGGGCGGCTGGCAGACCTTCTGGATCTTCTTCTACGCCTTCTTCACCTATCTGATGGCCGGCTTCATGCGCGAGCAGGTGTGCAAGTACATGTGCCCCTACGCGCGCTTCCAGGGCGTGATGTTCGACCCCGACACGCTGATCGTCACCTACGACGAATCGCGCGGCGAGCCCCGCGGTGCGCGCACCAAGAGCGGCGACAACGCCGGCAAGGGCGACTGCATCGACTGCGGGCTGTGCGTGCAGGTCTGTCCGACCGGCATCGACATCCGCAACGGCCTGCAGTACGAGTGCATCGGCTGCTCGGCCTGCATCGACGCCTGCGACAACGTGATGGACAAGACCGGTCTGCCGCGCGGACTGGTGCGCTACTCGACCGAGAATGCCATGGCGAAGAAGTGGGGCAAGGCCGAGATCATGGGCCACCTGGTGCGCCCGCGCATCATGGTCTACACCGGCGTGCTGGTGGCCATCAGCATCGCGACGGCCCTCGGCATCGCGATGCGCCTGCCGCTCAAGGTGGACGTCATCCGCGACCGCGGCGTCATGGCGCGCGAGGTCGAGGACGGCCTGATCGAAAACGTGTTCACCCTGCGCTTCATGAACACCGACGAGCGCCCGCGCGTCTTCCGCGTCGGCATCGCCGGTCTCGACGGCATCCGCCTGGCCGGTGCCGCCGAGGTCGAGGTGGCGCCCGCCAGCACCAAGTCCGTCGTCGTCCCCGTGCGCGTGCCGCCCGAGGCCGGCAAGCAGGGCTCGCATCCGATCGTCTTCGACGTCGCCGCCACGGACGACGCCGCCGTCCGGCTCAAGGAAAAAGCCGTCTTCATCATGCCGTAAGTGCGGATTCCGGGTAGCGCGATTACCGCCTACCTGGTATTCCGGGCCGTCGCGCCCGCCGCTAGAGTCTCCCGATCCGCTCCCGTCAGGGAGCAGCGCCAAATCCGCCCGCAGCGGCGGAGGGAAGAAGGATGGAGGAGACCATGCCGGAAAGCATCTACAAGATCATCGAGGTCGTCGGCACCAGCCCCAATTCCTGGGAAGAGGCGGCGAAGAACGCCGTGCACACGGCCAGCGAGAGCGTGCGCGACCTGCGCGTCGCCGAGATCGTCAAGCTTGACATGTCGATGTCGGAGAACGCGGTGGTGTCGTACCGGGCACGGGTGAGTTTGTCGTTCAAGTACGAGCGGTAGGGGTGGGCGGGATGCGTGCCGACTGAGCGCGCTCGGGCCGACGGGGTGCCCTGCTGCGCTCCGTGTCCCCCGGCGGACAAGAGCTTAAATTCGTCCGCCTCCTCCTTTACCTACGCGTCGACGACCACCCGCCACCCTCGGCTCCCGTCGTGGTGTTGTGGCGTCTCGACTCTCGTACGGTCCTACGCCGGGCTGCTGGGGTGCCCTGCTGCGCGGAGGTCAAG
>JBLNBJ010000158.1:0-18087 GCA_050259835.1 Ignavibacteria bacterium
GCTTCGTGTCCCCCGGCCCGGAAAATCAAAAGGCCCGGGCCTCCTCCTTTACCTACGCGTCGACGACCACCCGCCACCCTCGGCTCAACGTTGGTGTGGGGTTGGCGCATCGACTCTCGTACGGTTCCACGCCGGGCCGATGGGGTGCCCTGCTGCGCGTAGGTAAAGGAGGAGGCCGACGATTTATCGCTCTTGTCGGCCGGGGGACACGGAGCGCAGCAGGGTGCCCTGTCGGCCCGAGCGCGCCCGGTGGCTCGCTGCGCAAAACGGGCCGAAGGACACGGAGCGCAGGAGGGCACCCCGTTGGCCCGAGCGCTGCGCATGTGTCCGACCGAGACCATCTCAGATCAGCTCAATGCCTACAGCCGTCGCCTCACCGCCGCCGATGCACAGGCTCGCAACGCCGCGCTTCTTGCCGAGCTTCCTCAGCGCCCCGATCAGCGTGACCATCACGCGGGCGCCGGAAGCCCCGATTGGATGGCCCAGTGCGCAGGCGCCGCCATGCACATTGACCTTCTCCGCCGGCAGCTTGAGATCGTGCATCGCGGCCATGGTGACGACGGCGAAGGCTTCGTTGATCTCCCAGAGGTCGACACTCTCGGCACTCCAGCCGGTCTTCGCCAGCAGCTTCTTGATGGCGCCGATGGGAGCGGTGGTGAAGAGTCCCGGCTCCTGCGCGTGCGTCGTATGCGCGACCAGCGTGGCGATCGGCGCGAGGCCCATCATGTTCGCGATCGAACGCTTGGCCATCACCATTGCCGCGGCGCCGTCGGAAATCGAGGACGAGTTGGCGGCCGTCACCGTGCCGTCCTTGCGGAAGGCCGGCTTGAGTTGGGGAATCTTCTCGAGGTTGGCCTTGAACGGGCCTTCGTCGCGGGTCACCACGACGTCGCCCTTCTTGCCGGCGACTGTCACCGGCGCGATCTCCCACTGGAAGGAGCCGTCCTCGTTGGCCTTCTGCGCGCGTTGCAAAGAGCGGATCGCGAACTCGTCCTGCGCGGCGCGCGTGAAGCCGAACGACTGCGCGCAGTCCTCGGCGAAGGTGCCCATCAGCCGTCCCTTTTCGTAGGCGTCCTCGAGGCCGTCGAGGAACATGTGGTCGAGGATCTGGCCGTGGCCGAGACGATAGCCGGCGCGCGCCTTGGGCAGCAGGTAGGGCGCGTTGGTCATCGACTCCATGCCGCCGGCGACCATCAGGTTGGTGCTGCCGGCGAGCAGCATGTCGTGGGCGAACATCGCGGCGCGCATGCCGGAGCCGCACATCTTGTTGACCGTCGTGCAGCCCGCCGCGAGCGGCAGGCCCGCGCCGAGGCTGGCCTGGCGCGCGGGGGCCTGCCCCTGGCCGGCCGGCAGCACGCAGCCCATCACGACTTCGTCGATCTGCTCGGGCTTGGTCCCGGCGCGCTCGACCGCGGCCTTGACGGCGACGGCGCCCAGTTGGGCGCAGGTCAGCGCGGCGAAGTCGCCTTGCATGGCGCCCATCGGCGTGCGCGCGGCGGAGAGGATGACGGTCGGATCGTTGGACATGATGGACTCCCGTTTGTTGTAGTCAGTACGTTTGCGTCAGGCGGTCTCGGCGAAGAGCTCGCGCCCGATCAGCATTCTGCGGATTTCGGAGGTGCCGGCGCCGATCTCGTAGAGCTTGGCGTCGCGCCACAGGCGGCCGGTCGGATATTCGTTGATGTAGCCGTTGCCGCCCAGCGTCTGGATCGCCTCGCCGGCCATCCAGGTGGCCTTCTCGGCGGAGTAGAGGATCGCGCCGGCGGCGTCCTTGCGCAACGTGCGGGCGTGGTCCTGCCGGTCGCAGGCCTTGCCGACGGCGTAGACGTAGGCGCGCGTCGCCTGCCAGGTCGAATACATGTCGGCGACCTTGCCCTGCATCAGCTGGAACTCGCCGATCGCCTGGCCGAACTGCTTGCGATCGTGGAGATACGGGATCACGACGTCCATGCAGGCCGCCATGATGCCCAGCGGCCCGCCCGACAGCACGGCGCGCTCGTAGTCGAGGCCGCTCATCAGCACTTTCACGCCGTTGCCCTCGCCGCCGAGCACGTTCTCCGCCGGCACTTCGCAGTCGTCGAAGAACAACGGGTAGGTGTTCGAGCCGCGCATGCCGAGCTTGTCCAGATGCGAACCGTGCGAGAAGCCCTTGAAGCCCTTCTCTACGATGAAGGCCGTCATGCCCTTCGCGCCGGCTTCGGGATTGGTCTTCGCATAGACGATCAGCGTGTCGGCGTCGCCGCCGTTGGTGATCCACATCTTGGCGCCGTTGAGCACGTAGCGGTCGCCCTTCCTGTCGGCGCGCAGCTTCATCGAGACGACGTCGGAGCCGGCGTTCGGCTCGGACATCGCCAGCGCGCCGACGTGCTCGCCGGAGATCAGCTTGGGCAGGTATCTCTTCTTCTGCGCGTCGGTACCGTTGCGGCGCAGCTGGTTCACACAGAGGTTGGAGTGGGCGCCGTAGGACAGGGCGACCGAGGCCGAGGCGCGCGAGATCTCCTCCATCGCGACGATATGCGCGAGGTAACCCATGTTGGTGCCGCCGTACTCCTCCTCGACGCTCATGCCGAGCAGGCCCATCTCGCCGAACTTCTTCCACAGGTCGGCCGGGAATTCGTTGTCGCGGTCGATGGCCGCGGCGCGCGGCGCGATCTCCTTGTCGGCGAAGTCCTTTACTGCATCGCGCAGCATGTCGATGGTTTCGCCAAGTTCGAAATTGAGTCCAAGCATTACTTTGTCTCCTCGCTCTTTCCGTGCATGGTCATTAGTGTTTGCTGCATCGTGGCGCAGTGCGTGGTCTTCATTCCCTTCACGACGTAAGCTTCGCCGCGGCAGATCACCAGGTTCTTGCCGGGCTTGATCACCTCGCCGGTGGCGATCAGCAGTTCGCCGTCGGCCGGGGCCAGCAGGTTGATCTTGAACTCGACCGACAGCACCGACGAGCCGGCCGGCATCAGCGAAAAGCCAGCGTAGCCCGCCGCCGAATCGACCACCGTCGTCGTGATGCCGGCATGGAAGAAGCCGTGCTGCTGCGACAGGTCTTCGCGGTAGGGCAGGCGGATTTCGCACCAGCCGGGCCGGATGTCGGCCAACTCGGCGCCGAGCAGGCCCATCGCGCCCTGGCGCGCGAAGCTGGCTTTCACCTTGTCGGCCCAATGGGGATCGCGCGGCTCGAAGCGCGGGGCGGCGGGCGGCGGGGGCACGGTCATCGTCGGTCTCCTCGGACGGTGGGTCGGAGCATTTTAGGTTGACGTTGACGTTAACGTCAACGTAAGTTCCAATGGGAACCCTATTTGCGCCGACGGGTCTTACGCCCGCCTGACGCGGCGAGGATCTCGCGGCACTGGCGCTCGAAACCGTCGAGTTCGGAGAGCACTTCCTCAATGTCCTCGCGTTGCTGTTCCAGCGCGGCGCGGCGGCGAGCCAGCACGTCGAGCAGCTTGACGAGCTGCGAGGACTCGTCCGGCGCCGTGTCGTACATGTCGATGAGTTCCTTGATCTCGACCAGCGACAGGCCGAGCCGCTTGCCGCGCAGGGTGAGCTTGAGGCGCGTGCGGTCGCGCTTGGAATAGACGCGGTTCTGGCCCACGCGCTCCGGAAAGATCAGGCCGTGGTCCTCGTAGTGGCGGATCGCCCGCGGCGTCACGTTGAACTCGCGGGAAAGTTCGCTGATGGTGAAGGTCGGTTCGGCCATGATGTAAGACTCTGGAAAGGCGCAGGTTGGATTATGTTGCGACGCGTCAGGACATAGAATGAAAGTTCCCGCCCCGGAAGCGGCGGAAGTTTAGACAGATTTCCCCACGCGAATCAAACCGAGATCGAGGATGCAGCTGCACTACACCCACGAGGTACTCCCCACGCCGGGCACTGCCGTCGACGTCGCACCCGGCGTGCGCTGGCTGCGCATGCCGCTGCCCTTCGCGCTCGACCATGTCAATCTGTGGCTGATCGCCGACGACGACGGCGCCTGGGCCACGGTGGACACCGGCATTGCGCTCGAGCCCGTGGAAGAGGCCTGGCGCAAGGTTCTCGAGGGACACCGGCTGTCGCGCCAGATCGTCACGCATTTCCATCCGGATCACGTCGGACTGGCCGCCTGGCTGGAAGAGCAAACCGGCGCGCCGCTCTGGATGACCCAGGGCGAGTACGCAACGGCCCAATTGATCAAGCACCAGATCGCCAACTACGGCATCCCCGCCATGACGGCCTTCTTCCGCCGCCACGGGCTGGATGCCGATCGCGTCGCCGCCATCGACCGGCGCGGCAATGCCTATGGCCGCGGCGTGCCGCGGCTGCCGGCCACCTTCCGCCGCATGTTCGAGGGCGAGGAATTCGCCATCGGCGCGCATGTCTGGCGCGTGATCCCCGGCTTCGGCCATTCGGCCGAGCACGCCAGCCTCTATTGCGAGGAATTACGCATCCTCGTTTCCGGCGACATGCTGCTGCCGCGCATCTCGACCAACGTCAGCGCCTTCGCCGCCGCGCCGGAGGCCGATCCGCTCGGCAGCTACCTGGCGTCGATCGACCGCTTCAGGTCGCTGCCCGAGGACACGCTGGTGCTGCCCTCGCACGGCAAGCCGTTCCGCGGCCTGCATGAACGCATCCGCCAGCTGCATGTCCACCACGAGGACCGCTGCCGCGTGCTGGTGGAAGCCATCGGCGGCACGCCGCGCAGCGCGGCCGAACTGCTGCCAGCGCTGTTCGAGCGGGACATCACCGACCCGCACCAGACGATGTTCGCGATGGGCGAAGCAATCGCCCATCTGATCTACCTCGAAAGAATGCGCGCCGTCGCGCGCGTCGCCGACGGCGAGGCCATCCGCTTCGTCAACGCCCATTGACCCCAGGAGACAACGATGTCGAAGACCGCGACACAGGAAGCCAAGCCCGCCCTGCCCGACCCCCAGGAAATGGCCAAGACCTACGGCGAGGTCGCCCAGCGCGCCTCGCGCCTGATCACCGAGCACCTGCAGCGGCAGATGCACAAGGGCATCGCGCCGCCGCAGGACGAACTCGGCATCGCCCAGGCCTTCATGGACATGATGGCCAAGATGCTCGCCAATCCCTATCGGCTGGCGCAGGCGCAGATGAACCTGATGTGGGACTACTTCTCGCTCTGGCAGCACTCGACACTGCGCTTCATGGGCATCAACGGCGCGCCGGTGGCGGCCCCCGCCAAGGGCGACAATCGCTTCAAGAACGAAGACTGGGAGCAGCACTTCCTGTTCGACTTCATCAAGCAGAGCTACCTGATCGCGGCGCGCCGCATCCATGACGCGGTCTGCTGCACCGAGGGCCTCGACGAGAACACGCAGAAGAAGGTGAACTTCTTCACGCGCCAGTTCATCGACGCGCTGTCCCCCTCCAACTTTGCGATGACCAATCCCGAGGTGTTCCGCGAGACCATCAAGACCCACGGCCAGAACCTGGTGAAGGGCTTCAACAACCTGCTGCGCGACATGGAGGAAGGCGACGGCCAACTGCGCATCAGGATGACCGACACCTCGGCCTTCGAGCTCGGCAAGAACGTCGCGACGACGCCCGGCAAGGTGGTGTTCCAGAACGATCTGATCCAGCTCTTGCAGTTCAACCCGACCACCAAGGAGCAGTTCAAGCGGCCGCTGCTGATCTTTCCGCCCTGGATCAACAAGTACTACATCCTCGACCTGCGCGAGAAGAACTCCTTCATCAAGTGGGCCACCGACCAGGGCCACACGGTGTTCGTGATGTCGTGGGTGAACCCGGACGCCAAGCTCGCCAAGAAGAGCTTCGAGGACTACCTGACCGGTGCGGCGCTGACCGCCGTCGACAAGGTCTGCGAGCAGACGGGCGAGAAGGAGATCAACGCCGTCGGCTACTGCCTGGGCGGCACGCTGCTGGGCACCACGGTGGCCTGGATGGCGGCACAGAAGGACAAGCGCATCGCCTCGGCCACCTTCTTCACCACCATGCTCGACTTCACCTATCCGGGCGAGCTCGGCGTGTTCATCGACGAGCAGCAGGTCGCCAGCCTCGAGAAGAAGATGTCGCAGCGCGGCTACCTCGAAGGCTCCGAGATGGCGGGGACGTTCAACCTGCTGCGCGCCAACGACCTGATCTGGTCGTTCGTGGTGAACAACTACCTGATGGGCCGCGACCCCTTCCCGTTCGACCTGCTGTTCTGGAACTCGGACTCGACGCGCATGCCGTACGCGATGCACAGCTACTACCTGCGCAACATGTACATGAAGAACCTGCTCAAGGAACCGGGCGGGCTGACGCTGGCCGACGTGCCGATCGACCTCGGCAAGGTGAAGATCCCGAGCTACTTCATCTCCACCGTCGAAGACCACATCGCGCCCTGGAAGAGCACCTACCTCGGCGCCCGCCGCTTCACCGGCCCGGTGCGCTTCGTGCTCGGCGGCTCGGGGCACATCGCCGGCATCGTCAATCCGCCGGTCGCCAACAAGTACGGCTACTGGGTCGGGGGCGCGCAGTTGCCCGAATCGTCCGACGAGTGGATGAGCAAGGCCAAGCAGCACGAAGGCTCGTGGTGGAACGACTGGCAGGCGTGGGTGACCAAGCTCTCCGACGCCAAGGTGCCGGCGCGCGACCCGGCCAAGGGCAAGCTCAAGGCCATCGAGGACGCGCCGGGCTCGTTCGCCAAGCTGCGCCTCGACGCCCAGAAGGCGGCGTGACGGCGGACCGCGCGGCGGCCATCCCGGCGGGCGCGGCGGCGTGCCCGCTCCGGCCGGGCGACGCGCCGCTCGTGGTGTTCGACACCAACGTCCTCGTTTCGCTCTACGTCTTCGCCGACAGCCGCTACGCGCCGCTGCGCGACGCGCTCGAGAGCGACCGCCTGCGCGCGGTGACCAATGCGCCTTGCCTCGGCGAGTTCGCGCGCGTGCTCGCCTATCCTCAATTCGCCTGCGAAGCATCCCGGCAGGCCGAAGCGCTGGCGCGCTACGAGCGGCACGCCGACCGCTGCGATGTGGCGGCGGCGGACGTGCCGCTGCCGCGCTGCAAGGATCCCGACGACCAGAAGTTCCTCGAGCTGGCGCGCGACGCCGGCGCCGCCTGGCTCGTCACCTCCGATCGCGCGCTGCTCAAGCTTGCCCGTCGCCAGCGCCTGGCGCACATGTTCCGCATCCTCACGCCGGACGCGGCCCTGGCGCAGCTTCAGGAAGACGGCGATCCGGAGCGCAGCGCCGCGCGCAGCGTCGCCAGCGCGGCCGGATAGTCAAAGCCGGCGATCTGGCGCTCCAGCGTCGCGGCCGCGGGGCCGAGCGCCTCGCCGAGAACCGCTGCCGCTTCGCGGGCCACCTGCGTCGCCTCGATGTTGTCTTCGGCCAGCAGGGCCTCGAGCCGGCGCAGGACGTCGGCCGCGGGCGCCTGCGGCGCCGGGGCCGGCGGATTCTTCAGTGCAGCGCGCAGCGCGGCAACGAGTGTGCGCAGTTCCGCCTCGACGGCAGCAATGCGCGCCTCCACCGCCGCGGCGTCGCCGCCGTCGTGCAGCACCCGCTCCAGGTCCGTCGCGAGGGCCTGCACGCGGCCGGCGCCCAGCATGCCGGCCGTGCCCTTGAGCGAGTGGGCCACGCGCAGCGCGCCGTCATCGTCGCCGCTCGCCAGGTGCTCACGCAGCGTCGTCATGTCGTCGGCGTGGCCGTCGACGAACAGGCGCAGCAGGCGCTCGTAGCTCGCCGTGCGGCCGCGCACCGCCTTGAGGCCGGTCGTCAGGTCCAGTCCGGGAATCTCGGGCAACGGCGCCGATGCCGCGGCCACGGCAGGCTGACCGCGGACGGGCGTCTCCGGCATGGGGCGCGTATCCGGCTGCTTCGGCAGCCAGCGCAGCAAGGTGGCGAACAACTGCTCGGGCTCGAAGGGCTTGGCGATGTAGTCGTTCATGCCGGCCTCGACGCAGCTGTGGCGATCTTCGCTGAATGCGCTGGCAGTGAGCGCGATGATCGGAAGCCCGCCGCAGCCGGAGAGCGCACGAATCGCCCGTGCCGCAGACAGCCCGTCCAGCACGGGCATATGGACGTCCATCAGCACGAGGTCGTAGCCGTGCCGTCGCACCATCTCGACCGCCCGCGCCCCGTCTTCCGCCACGTCGACACGGCAGCCGGCCTCCTTGAGCAGTTCGGTCGCCACTTCGCGGTTGATTGCGTTGTCTTCCGCCAGCAGCAGGCGGCAACCGAAATGGTCGCGCAGCAATTGCGCTTCGGCATTGGCCGCAAAGGCCTGCGGCTCGGTCCGGACGGCGGAGGGCGCTTCCGCGTGCCCGAGCCGGACGGTCAGATGGAAGGTGCTGCCGACGCCCGGCCGGCTTTCGACGCAGACGTCGCCGCCCATCAACTCGGCCAGCCGCCGGGTGATCGCCAGCCCAAGCCCGGTGCCGCCGTAGCGGCGAGTGGTGGACTGATCGGCCTGCTCGAAGTCCGCGAACAGCCGCAGCTGCGCCTCAGGTTCGATGCCGATGCCCTGATCCTGCACGGCGAAGTGCAGCTTCAGGCAGCTCTCGTTCTCCTCCAGCAGGCGCGCGCTCAGGACGACGGCGCCGCGCTCGGAGAACTTCACGGCATTCGAGAGGTAATTGAGCAGCGCCTGCGCGAGCCGCGTCGGATCGCCGCGCAGCGTAGCGGGCAGCGCGGGATCGATATTGACGAGGAGTTGGAGTCCCTTGGCCTTCGCCTTGTCGCGCACCAGGCCGCAGGTATTCTCCAGCAAGGCCGCGAGATCGAAGTCGCGCTGCTCGAGCGTCACCTTGCCGGCCTCGATCTTCGAGAAGTCGAGGACGTCGTTGATCAGGGCGAGCAGGTGATGGCCGGCTTCGTCTATCTTGGCCAGCTTGTCCGCCTGTTCGGGATCGTGGGAATGCCGCTGCAGCAGATGCGTGAAGCCGAGGATGGCATTGAGCGGCGTGCGGATCTCGTGGCTGATGTTGGCGACGAAAGCGCCCTTGGCGCGCGCCGCCACCTCGGCCGCTTCGCGCGCCGCCGCCAGCTGCGCCGTGCGTTCCGCCACCAGCTCCTCCAGATGGAAACGATGCCGGTCGAGTTCCTGCCCCATGCGCTTGCGGTCGGTGATGTCTTCCTGCACCGCGAGATAGTGGCTGACGGTGCCGTCCGGCTGGCGCACCGGTGAGGCACGCACGAAGTCGATGTAGAGCTCGCCGTTCTTGCGCCGGTTGACGAACTCGCCCTGCCATTGTCGCCCGGCTCGCAACGCGCCCCAGAACGCCGCGTAGGTTTCTCCCGGCGTCTGTCCGGACCTGAATATGCGCGGATTGGCGCCGATCAGCTCCTCCCGGCCGTAACCGGTGTTCCGCACGCAGGCTTCGTTGACATACTCGATGTGGCCGCCGACGTCGGTGATGACGACGCCGTTCGGGCTCTGCTCGACCGCCAGCCAGAGCATGCGCAGCTGGTCTTCGGCCTGGTGCCGCGCGGTGATGTCGCGGCCGATGCCGAGCACGCCGATCAGCTTGCCGGCCGCGTCGTACATCGGCGTCTTGATGGTTTCGAGCAGCGTGCGCTGGCCGCCGTCGGCGAACACCACCCATTCCTCGTTGATGCTCGGCTTGCCGGCCGCCACCGCCTGCCGGTCTTTCTCGCGGAAAAAGTCGGCGAGCTCCTTCGACACGAAATCGTAGTCGGTCTTGCCGACGATCTGGGCCTCCGGCGCGCCGACGAAACGCTCGAAGCCGGGGTTGCACAGCAGATAGACGCCGTCGGGATCCTTCAGCCAGACCAGGTCGGGAATCGTCTGCACCAGCCCTTGCAGGCGCGCGCGCTGCTCCTCGAGTTGGGCCACCGCGTTCTTGCGCTCGGTGATCACGTCGAAGACCGCGACGAAGCACCCCGGCTCGGCGCCATACGTGGAGATGGAGAACCACTGGCGCAAGGGCTCGACATATGTCTCGAAGTGTTCCGGCGGCCCGCCCCGGGCGACGCGCCCATAGATTGCGAACAGGTCGGGACTGGTCTCGCGTATGCCGGGAATGACCTCGCTGACCGGCCGACCGACGACGTCCCGAAGCCCCGTCAACCGCTCGAAGGCCGGATTGACGCTGAGATAGGCGAAGTCCGCCGGTTCGCCGTTCACGAAGCTCATGCGGCAATAGGCGACGCCTTCCAGCATGTTGTCGAACAGGAAGCGGAACCGCGCCTCGCTGTTGCGAATGGCCTCCTCGCGCGCGAGCGCCTCGCGCCAGCGCTGCTGGCGCCAGATCAGGGTCAGGACGAGCGCGCAGCCCATGATGGCGGCGAGCGTCAGGATCACCGTGACGGCCGCCAGCCGGTGCAACCCGCCGAACACCTCCGTCTGGTCCACCTTGGACAGGACCATCCAGGGCGTTCCCGCGATGTTGCGCGCCGCGGCGAACACCGATACACCGCGGTAGTCGAGGCCGCGGTAGATGCCCGGACCGTGAAGAACGGACTGCACGGCCGGCAGTTCGGTGCGCGTGACCGGCACGCGCGCGGTCAGGGGCGGCGCGCCGGGATCGCGCAGTGCACTGACGAACACCACTTCGTCGCCTTCGCGCCGGACCAGCGCGCTTTCGCCGCTTGCGATCGGATAGGGCCAGGATTCGATCATGGGGAACAGCCGCTTGGACGGGTCCATGCTGAACACCGCCACGGCCTTGATGGCATTCCGATCGCGCACGACGTCGACGTAGGCGAGCCGGACGCTGCCGTCGGCTGCGCGGCTGAGGTCGAGCAGCACGGGTTCGCCGAGACGCGCTGCGCTGGCGGCCATGCTGCGGACGTCGAGCGCTATGCGCTGCCGTTCGCCGACGGCCATCAGCGAGCGCCCGCCGGCGTCGAACATCTCGATGGCGGCGTAATCGTGCATGCGGCGCCCCGTCTCCAGGCGCGCCAGCAGGCGCGCGCGGCCGGCCGGATCGCCGTCGGCCTGCCATTGGCGGAACGCGCGCTCGAACAGGGAGCCGTCCACGATTTCGCGCACGTCGGTGCGCCGTTCGCCGAGCCAGTCTTCGATCTGGTTCGCCTTGAATTCCGCGAGCGCCGTCAGCTTGGCGGTCTCGTCGCGCTCGACGCTCTGGGCCACCGAGCGGTAGGTGAACCAGCCGATCGCGGCGATGACGAGCGTGAGCACGGCGAACACCAGCATCATCCAGCGCTTGCCGTCGCCGCCCGAGCTCTCCGAAGGCGCCGCCGATCCCGGCCCGGCGAAGCGCTGCAGCAGCACGAAGAGGATCAGGGAAGTGACGCCGACGAACAACAACCCCTTCAGCATGCCGACTTCGGCGAGCTGCTGCGCTTCGCCGAAGAGGCTGGCGGCAATCTTGTCCGAGAACACGATCCAGGCCGAGGCGAACGTCGCGTACAGCAGGACGATCTTGACGAAGCCGCCGCGCGGGCTGGAAGTTGCGGAGCCGGAACGCTTCATCTAACCCGCCTTGCCGCCGGACGGCGCCCCGCCGTCACCCGCCGTCTTGCTCCACCAGCGCGGCCCGCGCCCTTCGTGAAGCCGGAAGGCGTCGCGCACGGCTTCGAGCAGTTCCTGGTCGGCCCAGGGCTTGGTGAGGAACTTGAAGATCTCGCCGCGATTGACGGCATCCGTCACGGCTTCGAGATCCGTGTAGCCGGACAGGATGATGCGCACGGTGTCCGGATGGATTTCGCGCACCTTGCCGAGGAACTCGGCGCCGTTCATGACCGGCATGCGCGCGTCGGAAATCACGACGGCGGCGCCGTGCGCAGCGAGCAGATCGAGCGCCTCGACGCCGCCCGTGGCGGTGAGCAGGGTATAGCCCTCGCGGCGGAACAGGCGCCGCAGGGCGGCCAGCACGCCCGGATCGCTGTCGACCAGCAGAAGGGTCCGCTGCGGCAGGTCGTCGCCCTCGGGCAGGACGAGGCGGCGTCCGCTGCGCAGCAGCGCTTCCAGCTCGGCGGCCGGCAAGGGACGACTGAAGTAGTAGCCCTGCATCTCGTCGCAGTCCCGCGCGCGCAGGAAGCGCAGTTGGGCTTCGGTTTCGACGCCCTCCGCCAGCGCCGAAAGCTTGAGGCTGTGCGACAGCGAAATGACAGCCAGCGCAATCGCGGCGCTGTTCGGATCGTGGGTGACGTCGCGCACGAAGGACTGGTCGATCTTGAGGCGGTCGATGGCGAAGCGCTTGAGGTAGCTGAGCGAGGAGAAGCCGGTGCCGAAGTCGTCGATGGTCAGCGTGATCGCCAGCCCCTTGAGCTTTTCGGTGGCGTGGATGAAGGCGTCCGCGTCGGCCATCACGGCGCTTTCAGTCAATTCCAGCTCTAGACAGGCGGGGTCGAGCCCGGTTTCGCGCAGCACCTTGCCGGCCAGCTGCACCACGTTCTGGGCCGCGAACTGACGCGCCGAGAGGTTGACCGCCATGGTGATCGGCGGCAGCCCGGCATCCTGCCAGGCCTTGTTCTGGCGGCAGGCGGCGCGCAGCACCCATTCGCCGAGCGGCACGATGAGGCCGGTCTCCTCGGCCAGCGGAATGAATTCGGCCGGCGGCACGAGCCCGCGCTCGGGGTGCTGCCAGCGCACCAGGGCTTCGACGCCGATGATCTCGCCGTTGCGCAGGTTCACCTGCGGCTGGTAGTGCACCACGAACTCGCTGCGCTCGAGCGCCCGGCGCAGGCCGTTCTCCAGTTCCAGCCGGTCGAGCGAGCGCGCGTTCATCTCGGCGGCGTAGAAGCGGAAGCAATCGCCGCCGGCCGACTTGGCCTGGTACATGGCGGCGGTGGCGTTCTTGATCAGGGTGTCGCCGTCTCTGCCGTCCTTCGGATACAACGCGATGCCGACGCTGCCGGCCAGGAAGAACTCGCGCCCGCCGACGGCGAACGGCTGCGCCAGCTTGTCGAGCATCGGACGCGCGAGCCGGCTGCCGATGTCGCCGTCGACCTCCTCGGCCACCGCCACGAACTCGTCGCCGTCGATGCGCGCGAAGGTGTCGGTCTTGCGGACCATGTGGTCGAGGCGCTCGGCGAGGTTGTGCAGCACCTGGTCGCCGGCGACACGGCCCAGGCTGTCGTTGATCGACTTGAAGCGGTCGAGGTTCAGCACCAGCACGGCCAGCGCGGTGCCTTCGCGCTCGGCGTGCTGGATCGCGTGTCCGAGACGGTCGGCCAGCAGGTTGCGATTGGGCAGCCCGGTGATTTCGTCGAAGTTCGACTTGCGCTCGATCTGTTCGAGGTAGCGCTTGCGCTCGCTGACGTCGAGCAGCGTGACCACGGCGCCGAGGAGCTTGCCGTCCTCGGCGATCGGCATGCTCGAGTACTCGACCGGCAGCGGGCTGCCGTCCTTGCGCCAGAACGTCTCTTCCTGGCCTTGGATGACCAGGCCCCGCGTCGCGGACAGTTGCGTCGGACAGCGCTCGGCGTCGCACGGGCTGCCGTCCGCGCGGGTGTGGTGCAGCACCGCATGGGCATCCTGCCCCAGCAGTTCCTCGCGGCGATAGCCGAGCATGGCGGCCGCGGCCGGGTTCACGAAGTTGATGACGCCCGCGGTGTCCACGCCGTAGATGCCCTCGGCGGCCGAGGTGAGGATGAGTTCCCGCTGGTGGGCCAGCCAGGCCTTGGCGCGATCCGCTTCGCGGCGTTGCTCGAGGTTCTCGGCGACGCGCCGGGCCACCTCGGCCTCGAGCTCGTCGTTGCGGCGGCGCAGCGTGTCGCGCGCGCGCGCCAGTTCGAGCTGGGTGCGCACGCGCGCCAGCACCACCGGGGGCGACAGCGGCTTGGTGATGTAGTCGGCGGCGCCAAGTTCGAGGCCGCGGCGCTCGTCGTCGGCGGCGTCCATGGCGGTGACGAAGATCACCGGGATGTCGCGCGTCGCCGTGTCGGCCCGCAGGCGGGCCAGCACGGCATAGCCGTCCATGCCGGGCATCATGACGTCGAGCAGGATGAGGTCGGGCGGCGGGGACGCAGCGGCGATCTGGAGCGCGCGCTCGCCCGAGTTGGCGACGCGCACCCGATAGGCGGGTTGCAGCAGCTCCCCGAGCACCGCGAGATTCTCGGCGCCGTCGTCGACGACGAGAATCGTTGCCTGCGCTTCGCTTGCGTCTCGAGCTGGCGACATCAGGGCCGTCTCCTTGCGGGCGGTCGCGACCGGCTTCCGCCTCCAACCTCACTGTCAGCAGCGAGGCGTTTTGGTTCTACGGTACCGGGGATTGGCGGCCGATGCAACTCGCATCGCCCTCTTCACGACGTCTTCACGCAGGCTGGCGCGGCTTGCGGCCGGCGCTCGCGAACAGGCGGTCGAACAGCGGATCGGGTAGCAGGCGCAACAGCTTGGCGACGATGGACATCTGCCACGGCACTACAGCCCAACTGCAACCAGCGTCGATGGCGCGAGCCAGCCTACGCGCGGCGACGTCGGGCGGCAGGATGAAGGGCATGCGGTAGGGGTTGGCCGCCGTCATCGGCGTCGCGATGTAGCCCGGCGCCAGCGTCACCACCCGGATGCCGCTGCCGCGCAATTCGCCGCGCAGGCTTTCCAGATAGGCAATCGCGGCGGCCTTCGAGGCGCAGTAGGCGCCCGATCCCGGCAGGCCGCGGATGCCGGCGACCGAGGCGACGCCGGCCAGCGTGCCGCGCCGCGCCTCGGTCATCGGTGCGATGAAGGGCGCGAAGGTGTTCACCATGCCGAAGAGGTTCGTTTCCACCACGCGCCGGAAGATCGGCAGGTCGGCGGCTTCGGCCGTCAGCGTTCCCACGCTGACGCCGGCGTTGGCAATCACGATGTCCGGCGTGCCGGCGCGCGCCATGAAGGCGGCGGCAGCCGCGGCCATGGCGTCCGGGTCGGCGACGTCGACAGGGTGGATCGAGTGGCTGCCGGGGAGGGAAGCCGCGAGCGCGGCCAGCTGCGACGCGCTGCGCGAGGCGAGGCCGAGCACGGCGCCGCGCTCGGCGTAATGGCGGGCGAGCGCCGCGCCGATGCCGCTCGATGCGCCGGTCAAAAAAATGCGCGGGGCCTGCCCGCGCATCTGCTCGCCGGCCATCGGCCGCACTTACCGTTTCTGCTCGCGACGCGCCTTGGCGATCAGGGCGTCGACGATCTTCAGCAGGTCCTCATGCGTGCCCGTGAAGGTCTCGGTCGGCGCGCGGTACTTGCCGCCGACAACGATGGTGGGAACGCTGCTGATGCCGTACGCGGCGGTGGCCTGCTTGGCGCGCATCACCTTGCTTTGCAGGGCGAAGGAGCCGTAAACGTCGCCGAACTTGCGCGCGTCGAGGCCCTTCTTGGCGGCCCACTCGGCGACGGCCGAGTCGGTGCTCAGGTTGCTGCCCTCGACGTGGATCGCCTCGAAGGCTGCGCCGTGCAGGCGGCCCACCTCGTTCATGGCGTCGAGCGCGTAGTAGAGGCGCGCCGGCGCTTCCCACTGGGGACGGAACACGACGGGAATGCGCTGGAAGGAAACGTCCTTCGGCAGTTTCTTGACCCAGGGGCCGAGCACCGGCTCGAAATGCGCGCAGTGCGGGCACATGTAGGAGAAGAACTCGACGACCTCGATCTTGCCGGGCTCTGTGGGCTGCGGCGCGGACAGCACGGTGTAGTCGCGGCCCTCGCGCAGATCCTGCGCGGCCGCGAGGCCGACGACGAACAGACAAGCGATGCCGATCAGGGCTTTCAGAATGCGCATGCGGGGTTCTCCGTTGAAGTTCTTGGTGTTTCCGGCAGTCTTAGTTCTTCTGGCCGGCCTTGACGACCGTCGCTTGGATGCCGTTCTGCGCGAGTTGGTTCCGTACCCGGTTCATCTCGTCGAGCTTGGCGTAGGGACCGACACGGACGCGATACATCGTGCCCTTCTCGGGCACCGAGACTTCCTGGATGCCGACGTCCACACCCAGCAGCGACAGCTTGGCCTTGAGGCTGTCGGCGTCCGCGGGCTTCTGGAAGGCGCCGGCCTGCAGGTAGAACACTTCGCCCGGCGCCGCCTCGGGGGCGGGTGCAGGGGCAGGAACGCTGGCGGCCGGCGCGGCCGGACCCGGCGTCGCCTCCTGGCCGCCCGGCAGGATCTTGTAGAACTCGAAGCGCGGCTTCTCGCCGACCTTGTCGCCTGGCTTTCCGGGCAGAGGTTCGGGCGTCTTGGCCGCGCCCTTGGCCTCGGCCGGCTTGTCGGCGCGGTTCGACTTGTCCTGGAAGGGCAGCGGCGCCTTGTTGAAGTACCAGACGACGCCGGAGGCGATCAGCACGCCGATGACGAGCCCGATGAAGACGCCGACCAGCGTGCTGCCGCCGCTCTTGCGGCCGCCGCCTTTGCGGGATGCCGCCTGGGACTGGTTTTGGAATTTTTTCATCTCACATGGTCTCCGGCGCCGATACGCCGAGGATTCTCAAGCCGTTTTTCAGCACCTGGCGAACGGCGACCGCCAGCGCGAGGCGTGCGAGCTTGGTCGCCTCGTCGTCGACCAGCAGGCGCTCGGCGTTGTACCAGCCGTGGAATTCCGCCGCCAGTTCGCGCAGGTAGAAGGCAATCGTGTGGGGCGCGTATTCCTGCGCCGCGGCGACGATGGTTTGCGGGAAGGCAGCGACGCGGGCGCACAGCGCGAGTTCCTTTTCGCCGGTGAGCGGCGAGAGGTCCGCGTTGGCGAGCGCGGCGGCGTCTCCGCCCCATTGCGCTAGCACCGAGCAGATGCGCGCATGGGCGTACTGCACGTAATAGACGGGGTTGTCGCTGCTCTCGGACTTCGCCAGCGTGAGGTCGAAGTCGAGCGCCTGGTCGCACTTGCGCAGCAGATAGAAGAAGCGGCAGGCGTCGTTGCCGACTTCCTCGCGCAGTTCGCGCAGGGTGACGAAATCGCCGGAACGCGTGGACATCGACACCTTCTCGCCGTCGCGGAACAGGCTGACGAACTGCACCAGGGCGATGTCGAGCTTGCCGGGGTCGAGGTCGAGCGCCGTCAGCGCGCCCTTCACGCGGGCGATGTAGCCGTGGTGGTCGGCGCCCCAGACATCGATCACCTTGTCGAAGCCGCGCTCGAACTTGTTGGCGTGATAGGCGATGTCGGAGGCGAAGTAGGTGTAGATGCCGTTGTCGCGCTGGACGACCCGGTCCTTCTCGTCGCCGAAGGCGGTCGAGCGGAACCACTTGGCGCCGTCCTGCACGTAGATGTGGCCGCGCTTCTCGAGCTCTGCCACGGCCTTCGCCACCATCCCCGTGTCGTAGAGGCTGCGCTCGGAGAACCAGCAGTCGAAATGGACGCCGTAGGCCTCGAGGTCTTCGCGGCAGTCGGCGAGCTGCTCGGACAGCGCGTGCTGGTGCACGTAGGCCCATTCCTCGCCGAGCAGGTCCTTGGCAGCGCGGATAAGGCCGTCGAGGTGCTCTTCGAGCTGGTCCTTCTCTTCCTTCGAGTAGCCGTCTTCGCGGCGCGGCGGCGCCGGCGGCACGCAGGCCATCACGGCCGCGGCCGGATGGACGTAGCGGTCCTCGTGGGCGGCCTTGATCTGCTCGGCCATGTCGCGCACATAGCCGCCCTGGTAGGCGTTGGGCGGGAACGGCACGGTCTCGTTGAACAGTTCGAGGTAGCGCAGCCAGGTTGAGACCGCCAGGATGTCCATCTGACGGCCGGCATCATTGACGTAGTACTCGCGGCAAACCTCGTAGCCTGCGAACGCGAGCAGGGAGGCGAGGCTGGCCCCGTAGGCCGCGCCGCGGCCGTGGCCGACGTGCAGGGGCCCGGTCGGGTTGGCGGACACGAATTCGAGCTGGATCTTCTTGCAGCCAGCGGGCGCGATGCCGCGGCCGTAGTCGTCGGCGGCCTCGAAGACGTTCTTCACCGCCTGGGTCTTGGCGGCCGGCACCAGCGTGAAATTGATGAAACCGGCGCCCGCGATCTCGACCTTCTCGACCCAGGTCGAGATCGGCAGCTCATGCACGATGCGCTCGGCGATCTTGCGGGGGTTTTCCTTCAGCGCTCGCGCCAGCTGCATGGCGACGTTGCAGGCGAAATCGCCGTGCGCCGCCTGCTTGGGCCGCTCGAGATGAATGTCGACGGCCGTGCCCGGCGCGACGGAATCCGCCGCCGCCCGCAACAGGCCGGAAAGATGCGCCTTCGGTTCGAAACTCATGGAAACCCGCGGAAAATGCCAAGCGCAGGATTATACGCGGCCCACCCC
>JBLNBJ010000159.1:0-15943 GCA_050259835.1 Ignavibacteria bacterium
GCCGCGCGTGCTCGACCTCATGTGCCGGCGCTTCGCGCAGTCGCCCGCCGAGGTGCTGGCCGATTTCCAGCAGGCCTGCGGCGGCGCCGGCCCCGCCCTGCCGGCCGACTGCGGACCGCTCGCCGCCGGCCTCGACGAGCTTTCCCGCCTCGACGCCCGGGCAAGATGGACGGCGCGCGCCGGCGACATCCGCCTGCTCGCCGGACGCCGCGACGCCATCGTCCCGCCCGCGCTGAGCGACGCCGCGGCAAATGCGCTGTCTAACCACCATGCCCGGTGGGTCGACGACGGCGGGCATCTGCTGCCGATCACGCACCCCGAGGCATGTGCCGCCCTGATCCGCGAGGTCGCATCGGAATGACCAGCCGCAAGTCCCGCATCGCGGCGCGCTTCGGCGCCGCCGCCCCCGACTACGAAGCGCACAGCCAGGTGCAGCGCCAGGCCGCGCAACGCCTCGCCGAGCGCGTCATCGCGATGTCGCTGCCGCCGCGCCCCCGCGTGCTCGAGATCGGCTGCGGCACCGGGCACCTGACGCGCGAACTGCTGCCCGCCATCGGCGGCGACTGGCTGGTCACCGACATCGCGCCGGCCATGGTGTGCACCTGCCGCGGCGACGTCGGCGACGGCGCGTGCTACGCGGTGATGGACGGCGAGATGCCGGCGCTGGCGCCGGGCCGCTTCGACCTGATCGTCGCCAGCCTCGCCGCGCAGTGGTTCCTCGATCTGCCCGGCGCGCTCGACCGGCTCTCGGCCCTGCTCGCCCCCGGGGGCTGCCTTGCGATCGCCACGCTGGGCACCGACACCTTCGCCGAATGGCGCGCGGCCCACGCCGAGGCCGGCGTCGTGCCGGCGACGCCGGAATATCCGGATGCGCTGGAACTCGCCAGCGCCTTCCCCGACGGCATGACGGTCGAAGTTGAGGAAGAGGTGCTGCTCGAACCCTTCGCCGACCCGCTCGAGTTCGTGCGCGGCTTGCGGCGCATCGGTGCCGACACGCCGGCGCCCGGCACCGTGCCGCTGACGGCGGGACAGTTGCGCCAGGTGCTGCGCACGCTCGCCGACGCCCGCCACGCGGGCACCAGCTACCACCTGCTCTACGCGATCGCCTTGCGGTCGAGCAGCACCAGCCAGCCGCGGCCGACGCGGTAGAGCACCCACAGCCCGGTGGCGACGATCACCGCCACGGCCAGCGGAAAGCCGATCAGGCTGATCGCCAGCAGCAGCGCGACCACCGCCCACAACACCGCGAACCAGAAGGTGCGCAGCTGCCAGCGCCAGTGGCTCTCGAGCCAGCTCGCGGCAACGCGGCGGCGCGTCGCGTAGTTGATGATGACCGCGATGATCGACGGCCAGCCGGTAACGAAGGCGCCGACGATGGTGGCCGAGGTCAGCACGCCGCCGAGCGCCGACAATGCGTGCAGGCCGTACATGACGTGGCACCAGGCGCGCGGGCCGTCGAAGTCATCGTTGGCAGACAACACCTCATAGTCGGCCATGGCTTATCCCAAGAACGGCTTGAGGTCGAGCTCGGCGACGATGCCGGCAAACACCGCCGCGCCGAACCAGTTGTTGTGCAGGAAGGCCTTGAAGCACTTCATGCGCTCGCGGCCGCGGATCAGCGTGAAGTGATAGCCGGCGATCAGCGCGGCCGCCGCGAGGCCCGCAAAATAGAAGGCGCCGTAGCGCAGCAGCACGCCCGCCCAGGCGAGCAGCGCCAGCGTCGCCGCGTAGCAGAGCATCACCATCGCGACGTCGAAGCGCCCGAAGGTGATGGCGGACGTCTTGATGCCGATGCGCAGGTCGTCCTCGCGGTCGACCATCGCGTACTCGGTGTCGTAGGCCACCGCCCAGAAGACGTTGGCCGCCAGCAGCACCCAGGTCAGCATCACCGTCTGGTCGAGCACGGCCACGTAGGCCATCGGGATGCCGAAGCCGAAAGCCACGCCGAGATAGGCCTGCGGCACGGCGAAGAAGCGCTTGGTGAACGGATAGCTGGCAGCCAGGAACAGCGCGGCCAGCGACCACTGCATCACGTGGGGCCCGAGCGGCACGACCAGCAGGAAAGCGCACAGCACCAGCGCCCCGAACAGCACGAAGGCCTCGCGCACGCTCACCGTGCGCGCCGCCAGCGGACGCTGCCGCGTGCGCTCGACATGCGGGTCGAAATCGCGGTCGGCATAGTCGTTGATGACGCAGCCGGCCGAGCGCATCAGCACGGTGCCGAGCGTGAAGATCCACGCCAGCAGCCAGCCCGGCTGTCCCCAGCTGGCGATCCAGAGCGCCCACAGCGTGGGCCACAGCAGCAGCAGGATGCCGATCGGCTTGTCCAGCCGCATCAGGCGCTCGTACAGGTCGAGCTTTTCGCGGATTACGGCAATGTTGGTCACGGTCTCGGCGCGGAAGAACCCGGGCACCATCGGAATGCGGTGGAGCTTACCAGCACGGCGCCCAAGTCAGAAGGGGCGAAGCTTCACGACCCGGGCAGCGCCGACAGCCCGAAGGCCGGGCCGTCCGCGCCTCGGCGCTTCGAGGCCTCCCGGTATCGCCATTGGTCGCAGACGTACTCGCCGAGGCCGTCGATATCGGGGAACACCGTGGCCGCGTTTATGCCGAGCGACCAGAGCTCGTCCTCGATGATCTGCGTTCGCTGTCGGCTGATCAGGATGCGCCCCAGTCCGAATGCCTTGTCGCGGATGGAAAACATGTCGGCAAGGTTCCGCCGCCGTCCGAACACCACGAATCGGCTGGACTGCACGTACAGTCGCATCGCGACATGCGGGGCTTCGATGGCTGCCGGAAAATCGACGCTGACCTGGCTTCCCTCGAACGTCTTCTCCAACTCGAAAAGATACCGTCCCGCCTCTTTCCAGCCATGGAGTATCGGGCCTGATACGCCCTTGCGATGGAGAAAGCGGTTTTGGCGATTCAGCCAGAAGGGATCGAGCAGCCAGACGACCGCGTCGTCATTGCCCGGGTGATCCTTGATGGCGAAATAGAGCGCAATCAAGGGATTCTCGGTCCAATCCAGCAGCCGGGTGGGCGCGCCATGATGCTGCATCAGGAAGTACCACTCCCACTGGCAGCAGGGCTGCCGCCCGCTGATCAACTGGATGGCGCGACTCTGGAACAGCTCTCGGGTTTCGGCTTCGTCCGCTCCTGTGAATTCGGGCCTGTAGATCTTCGGCGTCAGTCCCCAACGGGCATCCTGCTGTCCGCGAAACCACAGGAGGTCGTCATCGCCCCGATAATCGCCATGCGACAGGAACCGCTTTGCCAGACCGACGGCCTCCAGGAAATCGAGTGTGCTGGATACCTGCCCGTATTCTCTGAAATAACGATGCATGGTCCTCGAACAAGAACGAGCCCGCGTTGTGTTGGCGGCTGAAGCTCCACCCATCTCGGCTGCATAAGGCGCTCGAATTGTGAAGGCTTGATGTGCGACATCGGGCCGATTCGGGCACCCTCGTTCGGGTCAGGCCTTGAGCAGCTCCTCGCGCCCGCCCAGCCAGCGTTTCATGTGCGCGGCGGCGGCCTCGGGCCAGTCGTGCAGCATCTCCTCCGCGACCTGGCGCACGAGGTCGACCGTGGCGGTGTCGTCCAGATCCGCGAAGCGCAGCAGCGGCATGCCGCTCTGGCGGCTGCCGACGAATTCGCCGGGGCCGCGCAGGCCGAGATCGAGCCGCGCGATCTCGAAGCCGTCGCTGTTCTCGTAGATCACCTTGAGGCGGCTGCGCGCCGTCTCGCCGAGCGGCTGCGCGTAGATCAGGATGCAGGCGGAGTCGTTCGCGCCTCGTCCCACGCGCCCGCGCAACTGGTGCAGCTGGGCGAGCCCGAAGCGCTCGGCGTGCTCGATCACCATGAGGCTCGCATTCGGCACGTCGACGCCCACCTCGATCACCGTCGTGGCAACCAGGAGCTGGATCTCGTTGGCGACGAAGGCCGCCATCGCGGCGGCCTTCTCGTCGGCCTTGAGCCGGCCGTGCACGAGGCCGACCCGCACGTCGGGCAACTCGGCCGTCAGGCGCTCGAAGGTCTCCTGCGCCGTCTTGAGCTGGAGCGCCTCCGACTCTTCGATCAAGGGGCAAACCCAATAGGCCTGGCGCCCGCTGCGGCAGGCATCGCGCACGCGGCCAATGACCTCGTCGCGCCGGCTGTCGGCCACCAGCTTGGTCAGCACCGGTGTGCGGCCGGGCGGGAGTTCGTCCAGCACCGAGACGTCGAGGTCGGCGTAGTAGCTCATCGCCAGCGTGCGCGGGATCGGCGTCGCCGACATGGTCAGTTGATGAGCGCTCATACCCTTCTGCTTCAGCGCCAAGCGCTGGCGCACGCCGAAACGGTGCTGCTCGTCCACGATGGCGAGACCAAGGTTCTCGAACTCCACGCCTTCCTCGATCAAGGCGTGCGTGCCGACGACGAGTCGCGCGCTGCCTGCCGCGATCGCTGCCGCCATCGCGGCCTTGTCCTTCTTCTTGAGACTGCCCGACAGCCAGGCGACCTCGATGCCGAGCGGTGCGAGCCAGGCCGCCAGCTTGCGGAAATGCTGCTCTGCGAGGATTTCCGTCGGGGCCATCAGCGCCGCCTGGTAGCCCGCTTCCGCGGCCTGGAGCATGGCGAGCGCGGCCACCACGGTCTTGCCGCTGCCGACGTCGCCCTGCAGCAGGCGCTGCATCGGGTGGGGCTCGCCGAGGTCCGCGGCGATCTCGCCCCAGACGCGCCGCTGCGCGCCGGTCAGGGCGAAGGGCAGCCCGTCGAGCAGGCGCCGCGTCAGTTCGCCGGTCGGGCGCAGCCGCGGCGCCCCGCGCGCGCGCCGCGCCGCGTAGGCGCAGCGCAGGCTCAGCTGCTGCGCGAGCAGTTCGTCGAAGGCGACGCGCCGCCAGGCCGGGTGGCTGTGCGTTTCGAGCTCCGCCAGCGAAATCTCGGGCGGCGGCTCGTGCAGGAAGCGCAGGCTATCGGCGAAGTCGGCAAGCCCGAGGCGCCGGCGCAGCGTGTCGGGCAGCGTGTCGCCAAGTTCGCCGCGCTCTGCCGACTTCTCCAGCGCGCGCTGGATCAGGCGCCGCAGCGCGCTCTGCGCGAGGCCCGCGGTTGTCGGATAGACGGGCGTCAGGCGGTCGGGCAGCGGTTCATCCTCGCCCACGACGCGGAAGCGCGGATGGATGATCTCGGTGCCGAAGAAGCCGCCGCGCACTTCGCCGAAGACGCGCAGCCGCGCGCCCGGCTGCAGCACCTTCTGCTGGCTCGGATAGAAGTTGAGGAAGCGCAACAGCATTTCGCCGCTGCCGTCCATGACGCGCGCGATGAGCTGGCGGCGCGGGCGGAATGCGACTTCCGAGGAAACCACTTCGACCTGGAACTGCGCCGCCACACCGGGAATCGCGTCGGCGATCGGCGTGACGCGCGTCTCGTCCTCGTAGCGCAGCGGCAGATGCATGACGAGATCCGCCTCGCCGCGCAGCCCGAGGCGCGCCAGTTTGTCTGCGAGGATATTGCCGGCCGGCTTGTCCGCCGGCTGCCGCTTAGCCAACGACCAGGACGGCGTCCGCCTCGACGAGCGCGCCGCGCGGCAGCTCCTTGACGCCGACGGCGGCGCGCGCCGGATAGGGCTGCGCGACGTACTTCGCCATCACCTCGTTCACCTTGGCGAAGTTGGCGAGGTCGGTCAGGTAGATGTTGAACTTGACGGCGTCGTCCAGCGTGGCGCCGGCGGCTTCGGCCACCGCCTTGAGGTTCTCGAACACCCGCACGATCTGCGCGTCGATGCCGTCGACCATCTGCATGGTGGCCGGATCGAGGCCGATCTGGCCCGACATGTAGAGGGTATTGCCGGCCTTCACGGCCTGCGAGTAGGTGCCGATGGCGGCAGGCGCCAGCGGTGTGGAAACGATCTGGCGGCTCATGCGAATGGACCTACTTGCCGGATTGCTGCGTCTGGTAGTCGAGCCGCGAGAAGACGTGCTGGAGGCCGCGTCGGGCAGCGAGGTTGATGACCAGCGGCGCGTTCAGGTTGGCGGTGACCGGCGACTTGTCGTCGTGCTTGGAGAGCAGCACGACGACGGCGGCATCGGCCGGATCGGTCATCTGCAACTCCGCGGCCTCCTCGTCGGACAGGCTGATCTCGAAGCTGAAGCCGAAGCGCCCGGGGTCGGCGATGTGGAAGGCGACGGCCGGATCGTCGAGCGACTGCAGGATGAAGTACTTCGGGTCATCGCCCTGCGGGTTGAACAGCGAGAAGCGCCGGCAGTCTTCGAAGCCGGGCAGTCCGCGGGGAAACTCGATGATCTTGTCCGGATCCACTTCCAGGGTGCCGAACCGGGGGCTCTCGATTTTCATGGTGCTGTCCATATAAATCAACGCTTAATAGCCGTCAGGATACCCGTCTCCATGCCAAGCGCACGCAATTTTTCGCGTGCGGCATCGGCTTCCTCGCGGCTGTTGAACGGGCCGACCTGCACGCGGGCCTCGATCTGGCTGGGGATTCCGGCGAGTTCGAGCTTCGCGCGCAAATCCTCGGCGTTGGCGAGGTTGTTGAACACACCCATCTGGAGCACGTAGAGCTTGCGGTTTTCCACCGCCTGCGACAGCGGCCGCGACGCCGGCGCATGCTGGGCCAGCGGGCTGGGCGCCGGCGCGGTCCGGGCAATTTCCTTCTGCGGTTCCGGACGCGGCAGCACGGCCACCGGCGGCGGCGGCTTCACCGAAGCGTTGCGCGGCGTGGCGGGCGCCGTCAGCGGCCGAGCCGGCTTGGGCGGCGGCGTCACGGCGCCGGTGGTCCGCTCGGGCGCCTGGGGCGCGGCGGGCTTCGCCTCTTCCTTCTTCTCCGCCGGCGGAGCTTCGGCGGGCTTCTCGGCCGGCTTCTCGGGGCCCGCTTCCGCGGGCTTTTCCGCCGGTGCTTCGGCCGCCTTCTCTTCCGGCTTGGCCTCGGGCGCCGGTGCGGCTTCCGGCGCCTTCTCGGCGGGCGCTTCCTCGGCCGGCGGCGCCTTCGGCTGCGTCGGCCCATAGATCGCATCGACGAGCGCGAGGCCGCCGAGCAGGGCGACCACCACCACGCCGGCGACCGCGATGCGCGAGATCAGCCGCTTTTTGAGCGCCTCGTCCTCGTCACGCGGCTCTGGGCTGCTCGACTCCGGGTTCTCCGCCATAGTCTTCCTCTTGGTCGAAATTCGTCGGTCCTCGCGACAGCGCCCACACCAGCTCCGCCTCGCCGAGTGAAATGCCGCATCGGTCGGCCACGTCCTGGGCCGTCAGGCCGCGCTGCGCCAGCGCCATCGCGTCCGCATACTGCGGCGACACCATGCGCGCCGCCTTGAGATCGTTGAGCTCGCCGCGCAGCAGGCCGACCTCCGCGCGCAGCTGGGCCACCTCCTCGCGCAGCAGCCGGAGCTCGGAGTCGTACTGGGTTCGGGCCAGCTCCGCGCCGAAGGCCGGCGCGGGCGCCGCCGGGCGGGCCACGGGCGGCGGCGAATAGACCAGGTCCTCGGCCGGCTCGTCGTCGGCATCCTCGGCGAGCGTGGGCGCCTCCATGCTCGGTTCGTCTTCCGTCGCGGAGCGGCGGCGACGCAGCCGGACCAGGCGCAGCACCATGACGGCGAGGTAGACGCCGACCAGTCCGATGACCAGCAGCACGATGTCCCGCAGCGTGATGGCGTCGAAGTCCATCAGGCGAACCCGCCGGCAGGCGCCCCGGCTCCGCGGCAGCGCGGTGCGGCTGGAGGTGCGTCGATGGTGGTGAGGCGCTCGGGCATGGTTATGGCAAGGGTAATTTGCCCGATAATAGCGGCCGTCCCCACCCGGACAAATCCGGATCAGGCCGCCCTTTCTCCCATGTTTTACTTGAAGAAGCTGCTTTCGGCCCTCGTTTTGCCGCCCACCGGCCCCTTGCTGCTCGCCCTGTTCGGGCTATGGCTGGCGCGCCGGCATCCGCGCAGCGGCAGGGCGATCGCGGCCGCGGCCCTGCTGGGGATGCTGGCGCTAGCGCTGCCCCCCGTCGGCGGCCGCCTGCTCCGCGCGCTGGAAACCCACCCACCGATCACCGCCAAGGAACTGGCCCAGGCCCAGGCGATCGTCATCCTCGGCGGCGGCAAGTACGTCGAAGCGCCCGAATACGGCGGCGACACGGTCAGCATGGCAACGCTCGAGCGAGTCCGCTACGGCGTCCAGTTGCAGAAGCGCTCGGGGCTGCCCATCCTCGTCAGCGGCGGCGCGCCTTACGGCGGCCGGTCAGAGGGTGAGACGATGAAGGAAGCCATCGAACGCGACTTGGGCGGCCGCGTGAGATGGACGGAGGGCGCCTCGCGCGACACCCAGGAGAACGCGGAATACTCGGCGAAGCTGCTCAAGGCCGAGGGCATCGCGCGCATCGCCCTCGTCAGCCAGGCGTGGCACCTGCCGCGCGCCACCGAACTGTTCGAGCGCCAGGGCCTGGAAGTCTTCCCCGCAGGCACCGGCTACACCGCCGCCAACCATTCGCCGTTCGACTACCTGCAGCCGTCTGCCGGCGGCTTCGGGCAAAGCGCCGAAGCGCTGCACGAATGGCTGGGCATTTTCGTGCAGCGCCTGAAGGCGCGGCTGGCAGCGGGCTAGACGCGCTCGAAGATTCCCGCGGCGCCCATGCCGGTGCCGATGCACATGGTCACCATGCCCCACTTGAGGTTCTCGCGCTGCATGGCGTGGGTCAGCGTTGCGGTGCGGATGGCACCCGTGGCGCCGAGCGGATGCCCGAGCGCGATGGCGCCGCCGAGCGGGTTGACCTTGGCCGGATCGAGGTCGAGCGTCTTCATGACGGCCAGCGACTGGGCGGCGAAGGCCTCGTTGAGTTCGATCCAGTCGAGGTCGTCCTTGCTGATCCCCGCCAATGCCGCGGCGCGCGGAATGGCGGCAATCGGGCCTATGCCCATGACGTCGGGCGGCACGCCGGCCACCGCGTAGCCCGCGAAGCGCGCCAGGGGCTTCAAGCGGAACACCTTGAGGATCTGATCAGAGACGATCAGCACGGCCGCGGCGCCGTCGGACATCTGCGAACTGTTGCCCGCCGTGACCGAGCCCTTGGCGGCGAACACCGGGCGCAGCTTCGCCAGGCCCTCCACCGTGCTGTCGGGGCGCGGCCCCTCGTCGGTATCCGCCGTGCGCTGCCTGAGCTTCACTTCGCCGGTGGCGAGATCGGGCAGGTGTTCGGTGAAGCCGAAGGGCGTGATCTCGTCCTTGAACTTGCCGGCCTGGATGGCCGCGATGGCCTTCTGGTGGCTGGCCGCGGCGAAGGCGTCCTGCTGCTCGCGGGTCACTTCCCATTGGCTCGCGACCTTCTCGGCGGTGAGCCCCATGCCATAGGCGATGCCCAGGTTCTCGTCCTTCTCGAAGATCGCCGGGTTCATCGCAATCTTGTTGCCCATCATCTGCGGCATCACGCTCATCGACTCGGTGCCGGCGGCGATCATCACATCCGCTTCACCCAGCCGGATTCGGTTGGCGGCGTCCGCCACGGCCTGCAGGCCCGACGAGCAGAAGCGGTTGATGGTGATGCCCGGCACGGTGTTGGGCAGGCCCGCCAGCAGCAGGCCGATGCGCGCGACGTTCATGCCCTGCTCGGCTTCCGGCATGGCGCAGCCGACGATGACGTCGCCGATGGTGACCGGGTCGAGGTTGGGCGCCTGGGCCAGCACCGACTTGATGGCATGCGCGAGCATGTCGTCCGGGCGCACGTTGCGGTACATGCCGCGGCGCTTGGCCACCGGCAGGCGGGTGGCGGCGACGATGTAGGCGTCTTGTATCTGTTTGCTCATCTCGTTTCCTCAATTTGCGTCGCGCGGCAGCTCGATGTCGAGCGCAGCGAGCCGATCAGTCGCCTCCCCCGCGAGGGGGAGGTCGGGAGGGGGCGGGCAAGCTTTGGCAAGCCCGCGCGTCTTCAGTGCGACAACGTCGAATGCTTTCGACGGATTCATCCGGGTCATGCGTGTCAGTTCCGCAAGGGCTTGCCGGTTTCCATCATGTGGGCAATGCGCTGCTGCGTCTTCTCGTTCTTCAGGAGGTCGACGAACAGCCTGCGCTCGACCGTCAGCAGCCATTCCTCGTCGACCAGGCTGCCGGCCTCGACGTCGCCGCCGCACAGCGCGGTCGCGGCGGCCTTCGCCACCACGTAGTCGTGCGCGGAGATCATGCCGCCTTCCTTCATGTTGACCAGCATCATCTCCAGCGTCGCTATGCCGGTGCGGCCGCAGACGGGAATGTTGCGCGCCGGCAGCGGCGGCTGGTAGCCGCTCTCCGCCATGCCGCGCGCCGTCCTGAGCGCCACGTAGAGCAGTTCGTGCACGTTGAAGACGACGACGTCGGCCTCGTCGACGAAGCCCAGCTCGCGCGCGTTGACCGCGCTCTTCGACACGTTCGCCATGGCAATGGTGGAGAACACCGGCTGGATGAAATCGAAGGGCACGTTGTTGGCCGTCTGCTGCGCCTTCCTCGCGGCCCTGAGGGCGAACTCCTTGCTGCCGCCCCCGGCCGGGATCAGACCGACGCCCGCCTCGACCAGGCCCATGTAGGACTCGAGCGCCACGACACGGCGTGCACAGTGCATCGGGAACTCGCAGCCGCCCCCGAGCGCCATGCCGCTCACCGCCGCGACGACGGGCACCTTGGAAAGCTTCAGGGCCATCGAGGCGCGCTGGAAGTTGTGCACCTGCTCTTCGAGCAGATCGAACTGCCCGGCCTTGACGGCCTCGCCGACCTGCTTCAAGTTGGCGCCCAGCGCGAACGGCGCCTCGTGCCAGATCACCATGCCGTCGCAATTGCGCTCGGCGAATGCCACGGCCTCGCGCACGCCAGCCACCACTTCGGCGCCCAGCGTGTGGTTCTTGGAGGTGATCGAGAGGATCGCGATGCCGGCATCCACTTCCGGCAGGCGCCACAGGCGCACGCCTTCGTTCTGCCAGAGCGTCTCGCCCGCCTTGGCGGGGGATGCCGCGGCTTCGCCGAGCACGCGCTCTGGGAAGATCTGGCGCCGGTAGACGGGCAAGGCCGAGCGGCCCTTCAGCGTCTTCTCCGCGGCCGACCAGGAGCCGGCGGGCGCATGCACGCCCTCGTTTGCCACCGTGCCCTCGAAGACCCAGCCCGGCAGCGGTGCATTCACCATGCCGAGACCGGCTTCGATGTCCGCCTTCACGGCCGCCGCGATGTCCTTCCAGCCGGCCGCCTGCCAGGTCTCGAACGGGCCCTGCGACCAGCCGAAGCCCCAACGCATGGCGAAGTCGACGTCGCGCGCGTTGTCCGCGATGTCGGCCAGATGGTAGGCGCAATAGTGGAACACGTCGCGGAAGATCGCCCAGAGGAACTGGGCCTGTGGGTGCGAGGAGGCGCGCAGCTGCGCAAACTTCTCGGCGGGATTCCGGTTCCTGAGAATGGCGTCGACCTCGGGCGCGACTTCCGCCTTGGAGGCGCGATAGTCCTGCGCGCCCAGGTCGAGCACCTGGATTTCCTTGCCCTGCTTGCGGAACACGCCGCACTTGGTCTTCTGCCCCAGCGCGCCCTTCTCGATCAGCACCGACAGCCACGCCGGCGACTGGTAGAAGGCGTGCCAGGGATCATCGGGCAGCGTGTCCTGCATGGTCTTGATGACGTGGGCCATCGTGTCCAGGCCCACCACGTCGGCGGTCCGGTAGGTCGCGCTCTTCGGGCGGCCGATCTTCGGGCCCGTCAGCGCGTCGACTTCGTCGAAGCCCATGCCGAGCCGCTGCGTGTGGTGCATCACGGCCAGCATCGAGAAGACGCCGACGCGGTTGGCGACGAAGTTCGGCGTGTCCTTGGCGCGCACGATGCCCTTGCCCAGGCGCGTCACCAGCCAGGATTCGAGATTGTCCAGCAGCGCCGCGTCGGTCTGGCGCGTCGCGATCAGTTCGACCAGGTGCATGTAGCGCGGCGGATTGAAGAAGTGGATGCCGCAGAAGCGGGTGCGCAGCGCCTCGGGCATCACGCCGGCGAGGTGGTTGATCGACAGGCCCGAGGTATTGGAGGCGACGATCGCATGCGGCGCCACGTACGGCGCGATCTTGCGATAGAGGTCTTCCTTCCATTCCATCTTCTCGGCGATGGCCTCGATGATCAGGTCGCAGTCACGCAATTGTTCGAGGTGCTGGTCGTAGTTGGCGGCGTCGATGTAGGCAACGCGATCCTTGGCTGCGAGCGGCGAAGGCTCCAGCTTCTTCAACCCGTCGAGGGCCTTCCTGACGATGCCGTTGGGCTCATCCTTGCCGGGCAGGTCGAACAGTACGACCGGCACGTTGGCGTTCGCGCAGTGCGCGGCGATCTGGGCGCCCATGACGCCGGCGCCGAGGACCGCCACCTTGTTCACGATGAAATTGCTCACGCATGCTCTCCTGGGGATGGCGCCGCGGGCTCCCGACCCGCGGCGCCGTGACGCTTAGAACGACACCGAGTATTGCGCGCCGAGGATCCAGGCGCTGTCGGAGTAGGTGCCGTTGACCAGGCCGCGGGCCGGCGACTGGTCGTTGTTGATCGACGGATCCTTGACGAACAGGCGAGTCACGCCGACGTCGACTGCCGAGTTCTTGTTCGGCTTGTGCTGGACGCCGAACGACAGCCAGAAGCGATTGTTGTCGGGCAGCGACACCAGGCGCGTAGCCGGGCTCTTGACCGGCGTCTGGTCGTAGGCGATGCCGAACTTGAACGTGGTCTGATCGCTGTACTTGTAGTTCGTGCCCAGCGCCACGCGCCAGGTGTCGCGGAAGTCGGTGATCAGGCTCTGCGCCAGAGTGCCGTTCAGGTTGCCCGACCGGTACATGATGTCGATCTTGGGAATCGAGGACCACCGGGTCAGCGACAGGTCGCCCAGCAGGTCCCAGCGATCGTTGAGCGTCTGGCTCGCGCTGAAGATCCATGTGTCGGGCAGCTTGACGTCGGCGCTGGCGTTCACCGTGGCGGCGCCCAGTCCGAAGGTAAGCGCTGCCAGGGTACCGGCCCCCGCAGGCGTCGCGCTCAGCGACAGGTTGCCCGTCGCCGTGTACTTCATCGCCGAACGATAGGAAACGCCGACCTTGGTCGTCGGCGAGACGTTGAACAGCGCCCCGGCGTTCCAGCCCCAGGTGTCGTCGCTGATGTCGATGGCGCTGGTGACCCCGGCGGTGCCGGCGTTCGTCACGGCGTACAGGCGCTTGTACTTGGCGTTGATCTTCTGCCAGTCGAGGCCGAAGCCGAGCGAGACCGTGTCGTTCACGCGCCAGGCGAGCGACGGATTGAGGTTGAGCGTCTTGACCTCGAAGCTGATCGACTGCGCGGCGCCCATCCACGAGCTGCCGTAGTCGGTCTTCAGACCGAACGGCGCGCCGATGCCGAGGCCGAAGTAGAGGTCCTTCGACAAGGGCATGCTGAAGTAGCCGTTCGGGATGTAGCCGGTGGCCCCGCCGTCCGCTTCGCCCGTGAGGACGCCGGTGCTGGAAGCGCCGTTGTGGAACTGGTAGCTCGTCTTCACCGCCGTGACGCCGGCCGAGACGTTCCGGCCCTGGAGCTGGGTCATGCCGGCCGGGTTGAAGTAGACGGTGCTGGCGTTCTCCGCCACGGCCGCCGAACCGGCGTACGAGTTGCCGATGCCGCTGGCGTTCTGTTCCCACAACTGGAATCCCGACGCCGCCGCGTGGCCCGCCGACAAACAGGCGACGAGTGCCGGGATGGCACGCATCGCAGTGCTGCGCTTGATCATCTTGTTTTCTCCTCGTTCGATTTCGTCTTCGTTGAAAAAGGTCCACTCCCTGCACAGCCCGTTGGCGCGGGGCCGCTTTGCTGCAATGCCGGCACTGCGTCTATGCTGGCGGCAATTCGCGCTTGTTGCCTTCGGCGTCGAGCGCTACATAGGTCAAGGTGGCTTCCGTCACCTTGACCGTGACCGGGTTTTCGGGGTGCCGTTCGGCGATGACGAGGACGTCGACCGTGATCGACGTGCGGCCCGTCTTCACGATGTCGACGTAGAAGCTGACGACGTCGCCCACCGAGATCGGCTGCTTGAACTGGAAGGAATTCACCGCGACGGTGGCGACGCGGCTGCGCGCGCGCTGTGCCGCCGCGATGCCGCCCGCGATGTCCACCTGCGCCATGACCCAGCCGCCGAAGATGTCGCCGGCCGGGTTGGTGTCCGCCGGCATGGTCATGAGCCGCAGTACCGGGGTTTTGGCGGGTGGGGTGATGATCTGTTCGGCCATGTCAGGCTCCTTCGCGGCGCGCGAGATTGAGGGGCCCGCCAGTGTACGGCGCGAAGCCGGTGCCGAAGATGACGCCGGCGTCGGCCAGGTCGTCGTCGGCCACCACGCCTGCCTCGACGCAACGTCGCGTCGCCGCCAGCAACGGCCGCACCAGCAGTTCGGCGAGACCGGCCGGGACGTTCCCGGCCTGGCCCTTGACCGCCTTGCCGTCCTGATAGGCGTAGTAGCCGCGGCCGCTCTTGCGTCCGAGTTGGCCGGCGGCCACGAGTTCCGCCAAACGGCGCGGCGGTTCGGCCCCGGCGGCGAGGCCCTTGCCGGCCGCCATGGCGACGTCGAGCCCGACGGTGTCGGCCAGTTCGATCGGCCCCATCGGCATGCCGAAGGCCAGCGCCGCGGCGTCGACGGTCTCGGGCGACAGCCCCTCCTCGACGCAGCGCATGGCTTCCAGCAGGTAGGGCGCGAGCACGGCATTGACGAGGAAGCCCGGCGCATCCTTGACCGGAAGGGGCAGCTTGTCGATGCGCCTCACGAAGGCCGCCGCCCGCTTCGCTGCTTCGGCGTCGCTCGCCTCGCCCTGCACCACCTCCACGAGCGGCATCTTCGCCACCGGGTTGAAGAAGTGGATGCCGACCAGGCGTCCGGGATTCTTCAGCGCCTGCGCGATGTCGGCGAGCCGCAGGCTCGAGGTGTTGGAGGCCAACAGGGCATCGGGTTTCGCGCGCGCCTCGATGTCGCGGAACAGAGCCTGCTTGGCCTCGAGGTTCTCGTAGATGGCCTCGATGATCACATCCGCCTGGCGCACGCCGTCGCCGGCGGGGTCGGGAATCAGCCGGTCGAGCACGAAGCGCACCTCTTTGTCGGCGTCGCGCGCGCTGCGGAACTTGCGGCGATAGCCGTCGGCCGCGCGCTTGATGGCCGGTGCGATGCGCGCGACGTCCTGGTCCTGCAGGGTCACCGTCATGCCGCGCAGCGCGCACCAGGCTGCGATGTCGCCGCCCATGACGCCGGCGCCGACCACATGCACGCGCGCCGGGCGGAAATCCGCCTCCTTGCCGAAACCCTTGAGGCGTTCCTGCAGGAAGAAGACGCGCACGAGATTGCGCGTGGTCGCCGAGCCGATGATGGCCTCCAGGGAGGTCGGCTGGTCGCCCGGCACCGCGAGCGCGTTGCCGCCGTGGTGCTGCCACATGTCGATGATGGCGTAGGGCGCCGGGTATTGTTCCTGCCGCGCGCGCTTCGCCACTTGCTTGCGCGCCTGGGCGGCGACGTAGCCGCGCAGCGGCGGCATGCCCAGCAGCTTTTGCATCAGCGGCAATTCGCGGGGCAGACGCCCGGAAAGTACGAGTTGGCGCGCCGCGCTTTCCATCACGCGCGGCGGCACGCATTCGTCGGCCAGGCCCATGCGCCTGGCGCGGCGCGCGTCGATGGTCTTGCCGGTCAGCATCATGTCGAGGGCCGCCGGCGCGCCGACAACCTGCGGCAGCCGCAGCATGCCGCCCCAGCCCGGCACGATCCCGAGCATCACCTCGGGCAGTGCGAACTTGGTGCCCGGCTCGTCCACGGCCAGCCGATAGCGGCAGGCGAGCGCGAGCTCCGTGCCGCCGCCCATGCAGTGGCCGCGCACCAGCGCCAGCGTCGGATAGCGCACCGCCGCCAGCCGGTTGTAGAGGTCCCAGCCGCGCTGCACCAGCGCGCGCGCCTTCTGCGGCGAATCCAGCGTGGTGAATTCCTCGATGTCGGCGCCGGCGATG
>JBLNBJ010000160.1:0-8388 GCA_050259835.1 Ignavibacteria bacterium
CAGCGTGGCGATGTTCGACTGGACAAAGCCGATCGGGTTGTTGATTTCATGCGCCACGCCGGCCGCGAGCTGGCCGATGGACGCGAGCTTCTCGCTTTGCAGCAGTTGCGCCTGCGCGTCGGACAACTGCTTGTTCAAACGCGTCAATTCGTCGTTGCGCCGGGCCAGGGCAAGATTGGTGATCTCGAGCTGGCGAGTCCGTTCAGCCACGAGTTCCTCGAGATGGGACTGGTGCTCCTTGAGCCTATCCTCCGCCAGGCGGCGCTCGGTAACGTCCTGCAGGGTTTCGATGGCGCCGATCACTTTGCCGTCGGCGTCGCGAATGGGCGCCGCAGTGAAGAACAGCCAGCGTCCCGATTCGCCGAAATGCGGGAAGAAGTCCTCAGCCTCGAACGCGCCTTCGATCACCGCGGAACGTCTGGTCCTGTCGCCGTAGAAGGCATGGATCTCCGGCTCGGCCCCATTCAGGATGAGGTCGGCGAGGATTGGACGCTCCTCCCGATAGAATGCCGTCCACGCGGACGGCGTGCCGATCATGTCCCGGGCCGCAAGCCCGGTGATCTTGGCGCAGGCCTTGTTCCAATGGGTTATCCGGTGGTCTGCATTGATCACCAGCGTCGGCACCGGGTCGCCGTCGATGATCTCGGCCAACTCCCGGTGCAAGTGGGCCAGCGCCTTGTTGCGCGAGGCAATGACCCGGTACAGCGCCCTCAATGCATCCAGGATGATCGCCGTCGACGTATCGACGGTGGTCCTCTGTTCCATGTCGAAAGCCATTCCCGGTGCAGTTCCCGCGCGGATGGCCTTGACCTGTCGGGTCATCGACTGATCGATGCTCAAGATGTGGTGCGCCAGCCAATTCGTCAGAAACTGCAGCAGCAGCTCGCGATCGCCGGCGTCGCTGGTAGAACCCTGCATGGCGGCGATCTGCCCGGCGAATTCCCGGTGAATGGCCTTGTGCACTCGCACGTGCCGCTCGTCGCAGCCTACCTTTTCCATGAGCTGCTCTTCATGCGCAAAGTGGTTGCGCACGTAGCGGATCAGGGAGGCGAGGACTTCATCCAAAGGTTGGGGCGGCGTCGATGCCGCATGCAGTTCGGCCGCACGATGGATGATGCGGACGAGCTCCGCATGTTCGGCATCGACCACGGGCTCGCCGGTCAGAAACCTGTCATCCCAGGCAAAGACTAGGGGGTTCAGATTCATATGTGATATCCGTGGATCTGACCTTCTTCGCGGCTGATGCGCGGCACTCGGCCTCTCATCCAGCCAGCCAGCCCCGCTTGATGCAGCGTGCAATCCCTCGGGCCAGCACCCCCGCTCCCCTGCAACAAACCTTGTCCCATGCGGCACCTCCGGAACGCAAAGCCGGCGCGCGGCAATGCCATCGCGCGCCTATAACTTTAGACGAATTGAGGATGGGGCTCCAGACGGTGCTCGTGTGCGACCCGGCTCACGGCAAGGGGGCAACCGATCGAGCAGGGACACGTCTTGACGTCCGACCGGACAGCGAAAATAAAAAGGGGTCGCATCGCTGCGACCCCTTTTGCGAACCTGGCGCGCCCGGAGAGATTCGAACTCCCTACCCCTTGGTTCGTAGCCAAGTACTCTATCCAGATGAGCTACGGGCGCTTAGGAGCCGCGCATTATACGCAGGCTGCGGAAAATGTCGAGGGTCCGGCGCGAATTTTCCGCATCGCAGCGTCAGCAAGAAGCCGCTTCACTCTGCTTCAAGGGCAGACGCCCGCCTGTGGCAAACTGCGCGCAATGGAAGCAACGCAGTCGACGTCCATGACCCCAGCCCGAAAACTCCTCGAATTCATCGACGCCAGCCCCACGCCCTGGCATGCCGCCGCCACGGCCGAATCCCAATTGCGCGAACGCGGCTTCGTCCGCCTGGACGAAGGCGAGCGCTGGCAGCTGGCCGAAGGCGGCCGCTATTACGTCATGCGCGACGGCGCCTCGCTGATCGCTTTCGTACGCGGCAGCCGGCCGCTGGCGGACACCGGCTTCCGCATCGTCGGCGCGCATACCGATTCGCCCGGCCTGCGGCTGAAGTCGCGCCCCGTCCTGCCCGGCGACGGCCTGCTTCGCATCGCGGTCGAGGTCTATGGCGGCCCGATCCTCGCGACGTTCGCCGACCGCGACCTCGGTCTCGCCGGCCGCCTGATGGTGCGCAGCGCCGGCGGCCCGGCCGCGCGCCTGGTGCGCATCGACCGGCCGCTGCTGCGCCTGCCCAATCTCGCCATCCACATGAACCGCGAGGTCAACGAACAGGGCCTGAAGCTCAACAAGCAGACGGAACTCCCGCTGATCCTCGCCACGCTCGCCGAGGGCGAAGACGCCGAGGCGCACCTGCGGCGCCTGCTCGCCGACGCCGCCGGAGTCGCCGCGGACGACATCCTCAGCTGGGACCTCGCGGCTTACGACGTGCAGAAGGCTTGCCTGTGGGGCCGCGACGAGGAATTCGTCGCCGCGGGCCGGCTCGACAACCTTTCCTCCTGCCATGCGGCGCTGCAGGCACTCATCGCCAGCGCGCAGCCGGAGGCCACCTGCGTCGCGGCCTTCTTCGACCACGAGGAGGTAGGCAGCGAAAGCGCGGCCGGTGCCGGCGGCACCTTCGCGGCTGACGTGCTGGAACGCATCTGCCTGGGTGGCGGACTCGACGGCGAGGACCGCCGACGCGCCATGGCGAAGAGCTTCTTCATCAGCGCCGACATGGCTCACGCCTACCAGCCGAGCTTCCCCGGCGCCTACGAGCCGGGCCACAAGGTGATGGTGAACCGGGGCCCGGTCATCAAGACCCACGCGCAGCAGCGCTATGCCACCAGCGCGGAAACGGCCGCGCGCTTCATGGCGATCTGCGAAGAGGCCGGGGTTCCCTGCCAGCAGTATGCGCACCGCGGCGATCTGGGCTGCGGCAGCACCATCGGGCCGATCGTCGCCGCGCGGCTCGGCATGCCCTGCGTGGACGTGGGCTCGCCGATGTGGGCGATGCACAGCGCACGCGAGAGCGCAGGTGCGCTCGACCAGGACTACATGACGCGGGCGCTGGCCGCCGCCTTCGCCCGCCGGGCGACGGCTAGTTGAGCCGGGCGGCGTCGCCCCACAAGCGCGACATCTGGATCGGGAAGTCGACCTTGTCGGCGGTGAGCACATCGATGATGCGGAAGTCCTCGCGCGCCGTCCGGCGCAGCACCGGCGCCGTCAGCGCGGCACCGCTGGGGCCCAGCAAGGCGTACGCCAGCGGCGAATCCGGATTGTCCGTGGCCTCGATCACGACGCCGATCTCCCCGTTGCGCATGCGCACGATCGTGCCGGGCGGATGCAGGCCCACCACACGCACCAGTTGCGCCACGATCGTCGCGTTCAACTCTCCGCCCTTCCCGGCGTAGATTTCCTTCAACGCGGCGCTGGGCGTGCGGGCCGGTCGATAGCGGCGCTGCGAAACCTGCGCGCAGTAGCGGTCGGCCAGCGCGATGATCTTCGCGCAGTGTTCGATCTCCTCGCCGGACAATCCCTTCGGGTAGCCGGCGCCGTTCTCGCACTCGTGATGGTGCGCGACGCAGGTGAGCCAGAACGGGTCCTCGATGCCCAACTTGCGCAGCCGCTGCGCGCTCTGCTCGGGATGCGCGGCGATCAGTTCGCGCAGCTTTTCGCTCAGCGGTCCGCGCACCTCGTTCAGCTTGTCCTGGATTTCGTACATGCTGACGTTCATCGTCAGGGCCGCGGCCGTCATGCCGCGGATCTGGTCGGCACCCAGCCCGAAGCCGCGGCCCAGCAGGTTGGCCACCACGGCCGCGTTGATCTGGTGCCGCGCCACGTAGCTGCCTTCCTGCAGCAGCAGGATGGAGGCGATCGCAACCTCGGTGCTCGTTTCGCAGGCCTTGTCGACCAGGTGGGCGATGCGGCGCATGCGCACCGGAAACTCCTGGGCCGCATTCATGTCGTGCGCTGCGCCGAACAGCCGACGCGCGTCCATCAGGAACTGCAGCGCGCTCGGCTTCTGCTCCACCGGGCGCGCGGCCGGTTCGCGGCTGTCCTTTTCCGACAGGAACAGGCCGTCGCCAACCAGGCGCTCGAGCGCATATTGGGAGTCGATCACCGAGCCGCGGCGCAGCAGCAGCAGGCCCTTGGCGTCGAAGACGTCCCACGGCAGGGGCTGCCCGACCTGGATTTCACTGGCGATGACGCGGTGCCCCACTTCGTTCCCCTGTAAAATTACCGCCCTGAATACCCGCTGCGCCGATAGGGTTCGCGCCATTTTGATCCAAAACGGCGCCCAAGGGCCAACCGGCGACCGAATTTCCCTGGAAACCCGCCGGAGCAAGGCGGAAAATCCCCCTGATTTCCCATGTTTGCAGGGCGCGGTTCCCGGCAACCTATCGTCCGACTCATCCAAAGCCTTTCCCATGAAGCAAAGCTACGACGAATCCTCCTTCCGCGTGCTGAAGGGACTCGAACCCGTGCGCGAGCGCCCCGGCATGTACACGCGCACGGACACGCCGGCCCACATCGTCCAGGAAGTCATCGACAACGCCGCGGACGAGGCGCTGGCGGGCTACGCCAAGCACATCCATGTCGCCGTGCACCGCGACGGCTCGATCACCGTCACCGACGACGGCCGCGGCATTCCCGTCGGCCTGCATCCCGAGGAGAAGATCCCCGTCGTCGTGCTGGCCTTCACGCGCCTGCACGCCGGCGGCAAGTTCGACAAGAAGGCCGGCAACTCGGCCTATGCGTTCTCGGGCGGCCTGCACGGCGTCGGCGTCGCGGTCACCAATGCGCTCTCCACCCGAGTTGAAGTGGAAGTACGGCGCGACGGCAAGATCCACGCGGTCACCTTCGCCGAAGGCGGCGAGCGCGTCTCGGCGCTCGACGTGCTGGGCGACTGCGGCCGCCAGAGCGGCACGCGCGTGCGCGTCTGGCCCGATGCCCGCTACTTCGAGTCGCCCAAGGTGCCGCAAGCCGAGCTCGAGCGCCTGCTGCGCTCGAAGGCCGTGCTGCTGCCCGGCGTGCGCGTGATGCTGGAGGTCGAGCAGGCCGACGGCACGATGCAGTCGAAGACCTGGCGCTATCCGGACGGCCTGGCCGGCTACCTGGGCGAACTGATGGGCGGCGAGGCCCCGGTGGCGCCCTTGTATGCCGCCGAGAAGTACGCGTCGGGCGACGACGAGTCCTTCGCCGAGGGCGAAGGCGCGGCCTGGGCGCTCGGCTGGTGGCCGGAGGCGGCGCCGTCGGAGTCCTACGTGAACCTGATTCCCACCGTCGCCGGCGGCACCCACGAATCGGGCCTGCGCTCGGGCGTGTTCGAAGCCGTGAAGAGCTTCATCGAACACCACGCGCTGCTGCCGCGCGGCGTCAAGCTGCAGCAGGAGGACGTCTGCGCCAAGATGGCCTTCGTGCTCTCGGCGCGCATCCTCGATCCGCAGTTCCAGGGCCAGGTGAAGGAGAAGCTGAATTCCCGCGAAGCCGTGAAGCTGGTTTCCGGCGTGGTGCGCGACCCGTTCGAGATCTGGCTCAACCAGCACGTCGAGGCCGGCAAGGCGATCGCGGAACTCGCCATCAAGCAAGCGCTGGCGCGCCAGAAGAATGCGCAGAAGGTCGAGAAGCGCAAGCAGTCCGGCGTCGCTGTGCTGCCCGGCAAGCTCTCCGACTGCGAATCGACCGACATCGCCGAGAACGAACTCTTCCTCGTCGAAGGCGATTCCGCCGGCGGTTCGGCCAAGATGGCGCGCAACCGCGAGACCCAGGCCATCCTGCCGCTGCGCGGCAAGGTGCAGAACGCCTGGGAGATCGAGGCAGGACGGCTGTTCGCCAACGCCGAGATCCACGATATCGCGGTCGCGCTCGGCATCGATCCGCACACGGCCGACGCCGAGCCGGACCTTTCCGGCCTGCGCTACGGCAAGGTGGTCATCATGTCCGATGCCGACGTCGACGGCGCGCACATCCAGACCCTGCTGCTGACCCTGTTCTACCGCCACTTCCCGGCGCTGATCGCGCGCGGCCACGTCTTCATGGCGCAGCCGCCGCTCTACCGCATCGACGTGCCGGCGCAGGGCAAGAAGCGACCCGCCCGGCGACTCTACGCGCTCGACGACGGCGAACTCGCCGCGATGCGCGACCGCCTCGCCAAGGAAGGCTTCCGCCCCGAGGCGCTCGAAGTCGGCCGCTTCAAGGGCCTGGGCGAGATGAACCCCGATCAGTTGCGCGAAACGGCGATGGACCCGGCCACGCGGCGAGTGCTGCCGGTCGTCGAGCGCCCGGAAGCGCGCGACGAAACCTTGAAGCTCTTCAACCTGCTGATGGGCAAGGGCGAAGCATCGGGGCGCCGGGCATGGATGGAAGAAAAGGGTGACACCGTAGAGGCCGATGTATGAGCAACGAATCGCTGGATCTGTTCGAGAACGCCCCTCCTCCCGCGCCGCCTGCCCCGCCCGAACCGCCGGCGCCCGAGTTCGACGACGGCACGACCCTGCCGCTCGACCGCTACGCCGAGCGCGCCTATCTCTCCTATGCGATGAGCGTGGTGAAGTCGCGCGCGCTGCCGCAGGTCGAGGACGGCCTGAAGCCCGTGCAGCGGCGCATCCTGCATGCGATGAACGAGATGCGGCTGGCGGCTTCCGCCAAGCACGTCAAGAGCGCCCGCGTCGTCGGCGACGTCATCGGCAAGTTCCACCCGCACGGCGACGCCAGCGTCTACGACGCCATGGTGCGCGTGGCGCAGGACTTCTCGCTGCGCTATCCGCTGGTCGACGGCCAGGGCAACTTCGGCTCGCGCGACGGCGACGGCGCCGCGGCGATGCGCTACACCGAATGCCGCTTGTCGCCGATCGCCGAATTGCTGCTGTCCGAGATCGACCGCGGCACGGTGGACTTCCAGCCCAACTACGACGGCACGCTCGAGGAGCCGCAACTCCTGCCCGCGCGCCTTCCCTTCGTGCTGCTCAACGGCGCCTCCGGCATCGCCGTCGGCATGGCGACCGAAATCCCGCCGCACAACCTGCGCGAAGTGGCCGAGGCGGTGAAGCTGGTCATCCGCAAGCCGACCGCGAGCCTCGAAGAAGTCCTGGCGCTGCTGCCCGGCCCCGACTTTCCCGGCGGCGGGCAATTGATCTCGGCGTCGCAGGACATCCGCGACGCCTACGCCACGGGACGCGGCAGCCTGCGCATGCGCGCCCGCTGGCGCGTCGAAGACCTCGCCCGCGGCCAATGGCGCATCATCGTGAACCAGCTGCCGCACGGCGTTTCAACCGCGCAGGTGCTGTCCGAGATCGAGGCCATCACCAACCCGCAGCCGCGCGCGGGCAAGAAGGACGTCTCGCAGGAGCAGAAGAACCTCAAGCAGGTGATGCTCGGCGTGCTCGACACCGTGCGCGACGAGTCGAGCGAGAAGGAACCCGTGCGCATCATTCTGGAGCCGCGCACGTCGAAGGTTCCGCAGGACGAGTTCATGGCGGTGCTGCTGGCGCACACCAGCCTAGAGGCCAGCGTGTCGGTGAACCTCACCATGATGGGCCGCGACGGTCGGCCGCGGCAGAAACCGCTGCTGACGATGCTGCACGAATGGATCGACTTCCGCCACGTCACGGTCGAACGCCGCAGCCGCCATCGTCTCGCCGAGGTGGAACGCCGTCTGCACATCCTCGAAGGCCGCCTGACAGCCTTCCTCTCGATCGACAAGGTGATCCGCGTCATCCGCAACGCCGACGAGCCGAAGGCCGAGCTGATGGCGAAGTTCAAGCTGTCCGAGATCCAGGCCGAGGACATCCTCGAAATCCGCCTGCGCCAGCTCGCGCGCCTCGAAGGCATCAAGATCGAGCAGGAGCAGGCCGAACTGCGCGGCGAACAGAAGTCGCTGCGCACCGTGCTCGACGACCGCAAGGAACTGACCAAGCTGGTCGTGCGCGAAATCACCGAAGACGCCAAGAAATACGGCGACGACCGCCGCACGCTGATCGAAGCCGTCGCGCCGGTGGCCGCCGCCGAAGTGGCGATTCCCGACGAGCCGGTGACGGTGATCCTGTCGCAGAACGGCTGGGTGCGCACGCGCCAGGGCCACGGCATCGATCCGAACGCCATCGGCTACAAGACCGGCGACTACGCCTATCTCGTCGCGGAATCGCGCACGATCTGGCCGCTGGTGCTGCTCGACACGAGCGGACGCGCCTACAGCATCCGCGTCGCCGACCTTCCCGGCGGCCGCGGCGACGGCGTGCCGGTGACGACGCTGGTCGAGTTCCAGGACGGCGCCAAGCTCGCGCACGCGCTGACCGACGCGCCCGAGGCGCAATACCTGTTCGCGGGCTCCGGCGGCTACGGCTTCGTCGCCACGCTCGCCGACCTCGTCTCGCGCAACCGCTCGGGCAAGGCTTTCATGTCGCT
>JBLNBJ010000161.1:0-9386 GCA_050259835.1 Ignavibacteria bacterium
TTACCTACGCGCAGCAGGGCACCCCATCAGCCCGGCGAGCTACCGTACGAAAGACGAAGCGCCAAAACACGCTGGGTCGAGCCGAGGGTGGCGGGTGGTCGTCGACGCGTAGGTAAAGGAGGAGGCGGACGATTTATCGCTTTTGTCCGCCAGGGGACACGGAGCGGCGACGACCACCCGTCGCCCTCGGCGGGTCGAAGGCAAGGGGTTTCACCCTTGCTTTCAGCAGACGAACGCCGCGAACGCTAACCCAGCCGCTGCTCCACCCACCCCCGCACCGACGCCAGCGCGGCATCGAGATGCTCGGGCTGCGTGCCGCCAGCTTGGGCCATGTCAGGCCGGCCACCACCTTTGCCGCCGACCTGCTGGGCAACCGAATTCACCAACTCGCCGGCCTTGACCTTGGCCGTCAGATCGGCCGTCACGCCCGCGATCAGCGTCACCTTGCCGTCGGCGGCAGAACCCAGCACGATGGCCGCGCTCTTGAGCTTGTCCTTGAGCTTGTCCAGCGTCTCGCGCAGCGCCTTGGCGTCGGCGCCTTCGAGCTTGGCCGCGACCACCTTGACGCCCTTGACGTCGGCCGCGCCGGAGACCAGATCGTCGCCCTGGTTGGCGGCGAACTTCGCCATCAGTTGCGCCTTCTCGCGGCGCTCGTTGCGCAATTGCTCCTGCAGCGCGCGCACCTTCTGCACCATGAGATCGCCGGAAGCCGAGCTGAAGCCGAGTTCATAGGCGACCGAGTCGAGCTCGATCTGCAGCGCCTGCACGTAGCCGACCGCGTTGTCGCCCGTCAGCGCCTCGACGCGCCGCACGCCGGCTGCGACGCCCGATTCGGCCACGATCTTGAAGAAACCGATGTCGCCGGTGCGCGCGACGTGCGTACCGCCGCAGAACTCCTTGGAGGAGCCGATCGACAGCACGCGCACCTCGTCGCCGTACTTCTCGCCGAACAGCATCATGGCGCCGGACTTCTGAGCATCGGCGATCGGCATCACCTTCGCTTCGGTCGCTGTGTTGAGCACGATCTCGTCGTTGACCAGCTTCTCAACGCGGCGGATTTCGTCGTCCGTCATCGGCTGGTTGTGGGCAAAGTCGAAGCGCGTCTTGTCGGGATCGACCAGCGAGCCCTTCTGCTGCACGTGCGGCCCGAGCACTTCGCGCAGCGCCTTGTGCATGATGTGCGTGACCGAGTGGTTGCGCATGGTGCGACCGCGCGCCTGGGTATCCACCTTGGCGGTCACCGCATCGCCGACCGACAGCGCGCCGGTCTTGAGGACGCCATGGTGACCGAACACCGCCGCCTGGATCTTCTGCGTGTCTTCGACGGCGAAGATGCCGGCCGTCGATTGCAGAACGCCCTGGTCGCCGACCTGGCCGCCGGACTCGGCGTAGAACGGCGTGTGGTCGAGCACCACGACGCCGAGGTCGCCTTCCTCGAGCTTCTGGACCGGCGTGCCGTCCTTGTAGAGCGCCAGCACCTTGCCCTTCTCTTCGAGCTTGTCGTAACCGTGGAAGGTCGTCGGCGCGCCGCTGTACTCGAGCGCCGTCGCCATCTTGAACTTGCCGGCCGCGCGCGCCTGTTCCTTCTGACGCGCCATCGCCTTGTCGAAGGCGGCGGCGTCGACCGTCACGCCGCGCTCGCGGCAGACGTCGGCGGTGAGGTCGAGCGGGAAGCCGTAGGTATCGTGCAGCTTGAACGCCGTCTCACCGTTGAAGACCTTGGCGCCGGTCTTTTCCATCTCGGCCAGTTCGGCCTCGAGGATCGCCATGCCGTGCTCGATGGTCGAGAAGAAACGCTCCTCCTCGAGTTTCAGCATGTCCATGATCTTCGCCTGGCCGCTCTTCAGTTCCGGGTAGGCCTCGCCCATCTCGGCCACCAGGTCCGGCACCATGCGGTTGAAGAAGGGCGCGCGGGCGCCGAGCTTGTAGCCGTGGCGGATGGCGCGGCGGATGATCCGGCGCAGCACGAAGCCGCGGCCCTCGTTGCCGGGAATCACGCCATCGGCGAGCAGGAACGAGCACGCGCGGATGTGGTCGGCCAACACCTTGAGCGAGGGCGAATCCATGTCGGCGCTCGAGGTTTCGCGTGCCGCCGCCTTGATCAGATTGACGAACAGGTCGATCTCGTAGTTGCTGTGCACGTGCTGCAGCACCGCGCTGACGCGTTCCAGGCCCATGCCGGTATCGACGGAGGGCTTGGGCAGCTTGTGCATCACGCCCTTCTCGTCGCGGTTGAACTGCATGAACACGTTGTTCCAGATCTCGATGTAGCGGTCGCCATCCTCATCGGGCGAGCCCGGGGGACCGCCGGGGATTTCGGGGCCGTGATCGTAGAAGATCTCGCTGCAGGGACCGCAGGGGCCCGTGTCGCCCATCATCCAGAAGTTGTCCGAGGCGTAGCGCGCGCCCTTGTTGTCGCCGATGCGGATGCAGCGCTCGGGCGGCACGCCGATTTCCTTGGTCCAGATGTCGTAGGCCTCGTCGTCCTCGGCGTACACCGTGGTCCAGAGCTTGTCCTTGGGCAGCTTGAAGACTTCGGTCAGCAGTTCCCACGCGTAGTGCAGCGCGTCGCGCTTGAAGTAGTCGCCGAACGAGAAGTTGCCGAGCATCTCGAAGAAGGTGTGGTGGCGCGCCGTGTAGCCGACGTTCTCGAGGTCGTTGTGCTTGCCGCCGGCGCGCACGCACTTCTGCGACGTGGTGGCGCGGCTGTAGGGACGCTTGTCGAAACCGAGGAAGACGTCCTTGAACTGGTTCATCCCCGCGTTGGTGAACAGCAGCGTCGGATCATCGCCCGGCACCAGCGAGCTGGAGGCGACGATCTGGTGCCCCTTCGAGGCGAAGAAGTCGAGGAATTTCTGGCGGATTTCGGCGCTTTTCATGGCGGCAATACGGGATTTCTGGCGAAGCCTGCGATTCTACGCGATTGCAGCAGCGCGGGACACGCGGGAACGCCTCACAGCGGCGCTTTCCGCGGTTTGGCGGCTACATCTCCGCGGCGGTCCAGAGACCCGGCCGGTCCGTGAACACGGCGACGGCGCCGGCTGCGAACAGCCGGTCGGCCCGTTCGCGCGAATTGACCGTGTAGCAGGCGACGGGAACGCCGGTGCCGGCAAGCGCGGCGATGGCCGCGGGATCGGCGTCTGCCGCGCAATGCCAGGCCTGGCAGGCAGCTGCGGCCAGCCTTCCGCGCCAGTCGGCGGGAATCCCGTCGGAAAGCAGGGCATAGGCGAGTGACGGGGCCTCGCGCCGGGCCGCAGCGAGCGCCTCGACGGAGAAGGAAGAGACGACGCCGTTGCCGTCCCAGCGCTGCGCCAGCCGGCGCCCGACGACCGCGCCGGTTTCAGCCTCGCGGCCGGTCGACGGCTTGATCTCGACGTTCGCCCACAGCCCGAGGGTTGCGCAGAGCGCAAGGGCATCGTCGAGCGTCGGGATCGGTTCGCCCCGGAAGGGCGCGCCATGCCGCACACCGGCATCGAGCAACCGCAGGGCCGCCAGAGGCTGCGCCGCGACCGGCCCGCGGCCATCCGTGGTGCGCTCCAGGGTTTCGTCGTGGATCAGCACGGGCTCGCCGTCAGCGCTCAGCATGACGTCGAATTCCACGCCCCGGCAACCGAGCCGGGCCGCGGCACGCAACCCGGCCAGGGTGTTTTCCGGGGCCAGCGCGCCACCGCAGCGATGGGCGATGACGCGCGGATAGCGCATGCTTACTTCTTGCTCTGCGCAGCGACCGCCGGAGAAAGGAAGAGGTTGGCGCGGCTGACGGCATCATCGAGCGCCTGCTTCGCGGGCTTGGCGTTCTCCCACACGTAGCCGATCTCTTCGTTCACGATGGCGCGGATGCGGTTGCGCTCGCCGGCCGCCGGACGTCCGCCCTGGCGCGGGCTGCTCAGGCGCTTCTCGGCGGCGGCCACGATGCCGGCCGGGCTGCCTCCTGCGCGCAGCGATTCCATCGCCGCCGGCGTCATCGGCAGGTAGCCGGTTTCGCGCACCCACTGCTTCTGGATCTCGGGGCGCATGAGGAAGGAAACGAAGCGGGCGACCACCTTGTACTCGGGCTTCTTCTTGCCCGGCAGCACCCACAGCGCCGCGCCGTCGGGCAGCACGTCGTTGGGCTTGGCGCCCCAGACGTCGTCGTAGTGCGGCAGCGGCGCCACGCCGACCTCGAACTTGGCGGCCTGCGCGAACCCGCCATAGGCGCCCGAATCGCCGGTCAGCATCTTGCACTCGCCGGCGACGAACTTGGCGTTGCCTTCGTTGCCCGGGCCGAAGTAGCGGAAATAGAAGCTCTTGTACCAGGACGACAGCAGCGCGATGTGCTTGACGTTCACCATGGCGTTGACCATCAGCTTCTCGCCCTTGCCGCTCTTCGCTGCGATGGGCTCGCCGGCCTGCGACGAAAGGTTCTCGACATGCACCCACGAGAAGCGCGAGGTCGTCAGCGGGCACTTGTAGCCGGCGTCCGCCAGCGCGCCGGCGGCCTTCTGCACCTCCCACCAAGTCTTGGGCGGCTGGTCGGGGTCCATCCCCGCCTTGCGGAAGGCGTCGCGGTCGTAGAACAGCACCGGCAGGCCGAGCGCCAGCGGCAGGCCTTCGACCTTGCCGGTCAGGTCGTCGACGGCGCCGGCAACCTGCGGGTAGATGCGCGCGGCGTCGAACTTCTCGCCGCCCTCCTTCATCACCTGCAGCAGCGGTCGATAGCGCGGCAGGGTGCCGAAGAAGGCCATGCCATCGTCGGCGTCGAGCAGCGCCATGTCGGGCAGGCGCTGCTTGTCGGCAACCGCGGCCACGTCCTCCAGCACCACCTTCGCCTTGCCCTTCTGCTCGTCGTTGAACTTGAGCACCAGGGTCGCCAACGCATCGAGCGAGCGCCCGTCGAGGGCGTGGCGCAGGGTCACTTCCTGCGCTCCCGCGGATGCGGCGAACAAGGCGAGGCTGGACAGGAAGGCAGCACGAATCATCACGACGAACCCCGGCAATCGAAAAAGAAGGACGTAGTGTAGCCGGGCCGAACGGCCGCGCAAGTGTCGGGACGCGACGTCTGCGCAACGCCACGGCGTCACGATTCCTCGTACATTGAAACTTAAAGTTTTTTGATGTTCTGCCGTAGAATCCCATTGCGATCCAAGGCCGGCACAGTGATCATCGACCAACGCCCACGCAGGCTAGTCCTGCTCCTCTCTTCCACGCTGCTTCTCGCCGCGTGCGATCTGCCGTTCCTCAGCGACGAGGAGGCCAAGATCGAAGCCAAGCGCCAGGCCGAGGGCATGGCGGTCGGCAGCGGCTGCCGCTACTCGAGCCGGCCGCTCGAGGAGTGCTACACCATGAATCCGAAGACGTCCAAGGCCGCCATCCTCAACGGCTGGCGCGAAATGGACGCCTACATGCGCGAGAACAACATCGCCGCCGCCGGATCGCCCGAAAGCGCCGACGCCGCGAAGAAGAGCGAAGCCGACGAGGCGAAGCCCAAGAGCAGCGAAGCCGCGCCGCCCGAGGCGCCCAAGGCCGCCGATGCGGCTCCGGCCGCCGGCGCCGCGCCCAAGCGGACGCTCGGGCCCCAGGGCATGGAAGCCCGCCCGCCGCTCAAGCGCATGATCTGACGCCGCTGCGCGGCGATTCCACGAAGGCAGGGGAAACATGAAGAAGGCCATCGCCGTTGTCGTGCTGCTCGCCGTCGCCGCGGCAGGCGCGCTCTACTGGCTGCACGGCAATCTAGACGGGCTGGTCAAGGACGCCATCGAAAGGTACGGCAGCGCCATGACGGGCGCCACCGTGCGGGTCGCGGCGGTGGAAATCAGCCCCACCGACGGGCGCGGCGTCATCCGGGGCCTTTTCGTCGGCAACCCGCCCGGGTTCAAGACGCCCTACGCCGTCAAGGTGAACCAGATCGACGTGGCCATCGACCTTTCCACCGTTGCCGGCAGCGTGGTGACCATCGACCACGTGATCGTCGCTTCGCCCGACGTCATCTACGAAAAGGGCGACGCCGGGACCAACTTCGACGCCCTCCAGAAGAACGTCGCCGCCTATGTCGGGCCTTCGAAGAATGAAGGCGGCAAGAAGCTGATCCTGAGCGAATTCGCCATGCGCGGCGCCCAGGCGCAGGCCAGCGCGGCCTTCATGGGCGGCAAGACGGTGACCGTGTCGCTGCCGGACCTCGTCCTGCACGACCTGGGCAAGAGCAAGGGCGGCGAGACGCCCGGAGAGCTGGGGCAGGAGATCGTCGCGGCGATGAAGCAGCGCCTGTCCGCCTCGATCAGCTTCGACCGCCTGGCGAAGTCGGTCTCGCAAGGCCTGGAAAGCGCCGGCCAGGCGCTCAAGGGCCTGTTCAAGTAGCACGGGGGGCATTTCCCCCGGTTCCGCTATAATGCGCCAGCGTCCTGCCGGTTGACGCGCCGCGGAATCCCGCGAATCCCCCACCCAGCCTCACGAAGCCTGAACCGGTACCCCGCAAGGGGCGGGCCGATTCAGGAGATCGCATGTCTTTCGAAGACCTCGGGCTGATGCCCGAATTGTTGCGCGCCGTCGCCGATTCCGGCTACACCGAACCCACCCCCATCCAGGCCCAGGCCATTCCGGTCGTGCTGGCCGGCAAGGACATGATGGGCGGCGCCCAGACGGGCACCGGCAAGACCGCCGGATTCACGCTGCCGCTGCTGCAAAAGCTCTCGCGCCACGCCAACACCAGTTCCTCGCCGGCGCGGCATCCGATCCGCGCCCTGATCCTCTGCCCCACGCGCGAACTCGCGATGCAGGTGCACGACAACGTCAAGGCCTACAGCAAGTACCTACCGCTCAAGTCGACCTGCATCTACGGCGGCGTCGACATCAAGCCGCAGATCGCCGAGATGAAGGAAGGCCGCGAGATCGTGGTCGCCACGCCGGGCCGGCTGCTCGACCACGTGCAGCAGAAGACGGTCAGCTTCAACTTCGTCGAGTTCCTCGTGCTGGACGAGGCCGACCGCATGCTGGACATGGGCTTCATCCCGGACATCAAGCGCATCCTCGCGCTGCTGCCCAAGGAGCGCCAGAGCCTGCTGTTCTCGGCGACCTTCTCCGAGGAGATCAAGAAGCTCGCCGACAACATGCTGCGCTCGCCGCAACTGATCGAAGTCGCGCGGCGCAACCAGGTGTCCGAGACCATCACCCACCGCGTCCATCCGGTGTCCTCCGACCGCAAGCGCTACCTGCTGCTCAAGCTGCTCGAAGACCCCAAGATGACCCAGGTGCTGGTGTTCGTCGGCACCAAGTTCGGCACCGCGCGGCTCGCCGCCTGGCTGGACCGCCAGGGCATCAGCGCCGACGCCATCCACGGCGACAAGAGCCAGGTGCAGCGCACCGAAGCCCTCGAAGGCTTCAAGAGCGGCAAGACCCGCGTGCTGGTCGCCACCGACGTCGCCGCCCGCGGGCTGGACATCGACGACCTGCCGCACGTGATCAACTACGAGCTGCCGCACGTCGCGGAAGACTACGTGCACCGCATCGGCCGCACCGGCCGCGCCGGCAAGCACGGCGACGCCACCTCGCTGGTGGCGCCCGAGGAAAAGCCGCGCCTGGTCGATATCGAGAAGCTCACCAAGTTCAAGATCGAGCAGGTGATCGTGCCGGGCTTCGAGCCGGGCTCGAGCGGCCCCACGGAACCCGAGCGCGAAAGCCGCGGCCGCGGGCACGGCCATTCGCATCGCGAACGCGACCGCGAACGCGAGCGCCACGCCCCCAAGGCGCCGGTGCGCATGCCCGCGCCCGCCGCGCACGTTCCCGTTTCGGCCGACGGCTTCGACGCCAGCAAGCCCTACGAGCCGACCGCCCCGGCCGGCGAAGCGTCCACCAAGCCGCCGGCGCCGCCGAAGCGCCCGCTGCGGCCCGTCGCCGCGCTGCTGGGAGGGTTGGGCAAGAAGTCCTGAGCGTTGCTCGCGGCGGCGCCTATCGCTTGGCGGCTTCCGCCACGTCGATGCCGCCGCAGCCGATCAGAAAGCCGCCGGCGCACGCCGTATCCCGATTGGCGGCGCGCTTCGAGGCCTCGGCAAGGTACTTCGCCGCCGCCTCGGGAAAGCCGAGCTTCTCGGCGGCAATACCGAGGTAGTACCAGGCCAGGTCGATGCCGTAGCCGATCTTCATCGTGTCGAGCGCCAGCTCGCGCCACGATGCCTTGGCGTATTCCTCACGCAGCGTCCCCTGCCGCAGGACGAATTCGGCCGCGCAGCCGTCGCAGGCGAGATCGGCTTCGCCCTTCCTGAACTTGTCGAAGGTTTCCGAGAAGAAGTAGAGCCGCTCGGAGGCCGGGGCGGCGGGCGCGGCCTCGGGCGCCAGCGCCGCAGAACCGCCGGGCGCCACGACCTTCTCATTCGACGGCTGCTCGCTTTGCAGGAAACACGGCACAGGCTTCAAGCGCGCTGCCGGATCGTAGAGCTTCAGCATCGGCTCCTCGAGCGCCGCCAGGCTCTCGATGCGCTTCGGCGGCGCCGGGTGGGTGCTGAGGAAGTCGAAGCGCGACTTGCTGCCGTTTTCGGCCATCATCTTCTCCCACAGCGTCACGGCGGCATGCGGATGGTAGCCGGCGCGCGCGGCGAGCTCGATGCCGAGCTTGTCGGCCTCCTCCTCCGCCGTGCGGCTGTTGGGCAGGTTGATGAAGGCCAGCGCGGCGAACTGCGCGGTATTGACCGCCGCCCGCTGGTTGCGGCTGTCGCGACTCGCCGCCGCCCCGACGGCGATGACCGCGATGTTGGAAGCCATCTGCACCGACATCTTCTCGGCGCCGTGATTCGCCAGCGCATGCGAAATCTCGTGCCCGAGCACCTGCGCCAGTTCGTCGTCGGTAGGCTCGAGCTTCTCGACCAGCCCTGTATACACAGCCATCTTGCCGCCCGGCATGCAGAAGGCGTTGACGGTCTTCGGATCGTCGATCACCTTGATGGTCCAGTGCCAGTCCTTGGTCTCCGGCCGATAGCGGATGGCCTGGGCGATCAGCCGATTGGTGATCGCCTCGACGCGCACGTTGATCCCCTCGTCCTCGTTGAGCTTGCCGTCCTTCTCGAGCGATCCCATCAGGCCCTGGTAGGCTGAGGTCGATTGCGCAATCGCGGACTGCTCGGAGACGAGCATCAATTGGCTACGGCCCGTCATGGTGTTGGTGGCGCAGCCGGTGACCAATGCGGCGGCGGCGAGACAGCAGGCGAGGCGGAGCAGACGGATCATGCTGTTTCGATATGTCGTGCGGAACGCGTGGCATGGTACTCCGAATCGGAGCGGCGGACCCAAGCCAACGGATAGTCTCTAGTGTCTACACCCGTAGCTCCGACCCGCCGAGGGCGACGGGTGGTCGTCGCCGCTCCGTGTCCCCCGGCGGACAAGATCGATAAGGCGTCCGCCTCCTCCTTTACCTACGCGTC
>JBLNBJ010000162.1:0-5991 GCA_050259835.1 Ignavibacteria bacterium
GCCCTGCTGCGCGTAGGTAAAGGAGGAGGCCGACGATTTATCGCTCTTGTCGGCCGGGGGACACGGAGCGCAGCAGGGCACCCCGTCGGCCCGGCGAGCAACCCGTACGAGAGACGAAACGCCAAGACACCCAGTAGCGTCGAGCCGAGGGTGGCGGGTGGTCGTCGACGCGTAGGTAAAGGAGGAGGCGCGGGCCTTTTGACTTTCCGCGCCGGGGGACACGAAGCGGCGACGACCACCTGTCGCCCTCGGCGGGCCGAAGGCACCGGTTTCTAACCGCGAACTACACCAACGCGGGGCGTCACCCTTTGCGCAGAAGCTCCGCAGCGTCCAACGCGAAGTAAGTCAGAATGCCATCCGCCCCCGCCCGCTTGAACGACAGCAGCGCCTCCAGCATGCAGGCGTCGTGGTCGAGCCAGCCGTTGGCGGCAGCAGCCTTCAGCATCGCGTATTCGCCGCTGACCTGGTAGGCGTAGGTTGGCACACCAAACTCGTCCTTCACGCGGCGCACGATGTCGAGGTAGGGCATGCCGGGCTTCACCATGACCATGTCGGCGCCCTCCTCGATGTCGAGGGCCACTTCGCGCAGGGCCTCGTCGGAGTTGGCCGGGTCCATCTGGTAGGTGTACTTGTTGCCCTTGCCGAGGTTGCCGGCCGAACCGACGGCGTCGCGGAACGGCCCGTAGAAGCTCGAGGCGTACTTTGCCGAGTAGGCAAGGATGCGCGTGTAGATCAGTTTCTCGGCATCCAGTGCGTTGCGGATGCGGCCGATGCGGCCGTCCATCATGTCGGAGGGGGCCACCACGTCGGCGCCGGCACGGGCATGGCAGAGCGCCTGCTTGGTCAGCGCTTCTAGCGTCTCGTCGTTGAGGACGTAGCCGCGGGGATCCGCCGGGTCGATCAGCCCGTCCTGACCGTGGCTCGTGTAGGGATCGAGCGCGACGTCCGTGACGATGCCGAGTTCCGGGAATTCCTTCTTCAACCGGGCCACCACGGTGGGCACCAGGCCGTCCGGATTCCAGGCCTCTTCGGCACCATCGCTCTTCTTGGCCGCACCGATGACGGGGAACAAGGCCATGGCCGGCACGCCGAGCTTCAGGCAGCGCTCGGCGACGGGCAGCAGCCGATCCAGGGTCACGCGCTCGACGCCCGGCATCGAGGCGACCGCCTCGGTCCGGTTGGCGCCTTCGAGAACGAAAACGGGGTAGATGAAGTCGTTCGGCGTCAGAACGTTCTCGCGCATCAGGCGGCGGGAGAAGTCGTCGCGGCGCATGCGGCGCATGCGGGTGGCGGGGAAAAGGCCCTTGGGGTTCATGGCGGTCATCTCGGCAGACGGTTGGAACTTTCCTGGTACATCGAAATCATACGACGCAGATGGTGCGAGCCATCTCCCGCTTCACCTCCCTGAGCGGGTGCCTTAACCTCATTTAAGGCATTTGACCCCCGGTCTTCTCCCCTTTGGCCGGGGGTTTTCTTTTTTGCTGCCCGAATTCTACTTGATGGCGCGCACGGCCGTCGGCGCCGAGCCGGCTACTCGGATGCAGCTATTGTTGACCTGGGCCTTGCACATGGAATATTTTTCGGGCTCCCGTCAGTGTCCGGAGGCCTTGGCCGTGATCCGATCCGCATCTCGCACGCTCTGCCTCCTGGCAGCGCTGTTCGCCGGCAGCGCAAGTGCGCTCGAATGCGGCGGTTTCGACTTTCCCTTCTGCAAGAATGCCGCCGGCCGGCCCGACCAGTTCGCAGGTGGTTTCGCCCCTCACGCGCCGAACGGGGGCTTCGGCGGCGGCGCAGGTTGCCGCGGCAATATCCGGCACACGCCGGTGGTATTCGTGCATGGCAACGGCGACAGCGCCATCGGCTGGGATTCGCCGGCCCCGGCGCGCGGAACCCGGGCCGCCGGGCCTTCCGTCTACGAGGAATTCAAGGCCCACGGCTACAACGATTGCGAGCTGTTCGGGATCACCTACCTCGACCGCGACGAACAGAAGCTCGACCATACCGGCCAGAACTTCCATGAACCGCGCAAGTATCAGCTGGTGTGGGAATTCATCCAGGCGGTGAAGGCCTATACCGGCAGCCCGCGGGTCGACGTCGTCGGCCATTCGCTGGGCGTCTCGATGGCCATGGCGGCGCTCGATTACTACGCGGATCATGGCGAGAAGGCCTGGGAATCCGTGCGCCGCTTCGCCAATATCGCGGGCGGCATCCGCGGGCTGAATTCCTGCGTCCCGGCGACGTTCACCGCGGCGGCATGCCAGGCGGATCATGGCGGCACCGGTGAGGCCTACTACGAATTCGGATTCTTCCCGGACCACGCCCTGTTCTGGCGATCCAACCGCTGGACCGCAGCGGAAGGACCGAGCAGCATGCGGCACGCGCCGCAACGTCATCCGAACGTCCTCTTCTACACGATCGAGGCCGGCAACCAGGACGACATCCACTGTCCAAGCATGTTCATGTTTTGGCCGACCCCGGTGGACTGCCGCCGCGGCCCGCTGTTCGCACCCGCGGCCAACGTGCGGGCCCAACTCGACATCGGCGCCGCCCCCGCCTCGCCGCTGCCGCCCTGGACCGGCCGCGTCAAGCCGGAGGTGGCTTCGCTCTTTCCCAACGATCTCGGCGGCATCGGCCATTTCGGCGCCCGCGACTATGCCGGTCCCATCCTGTTGCGGATGCTGGCCACCGACTGTACGGATCTCGCGTGCGCGCAAAGCTACGCCGGAGAGGCCCGGCGCGCGCAGCCCTAGACGGCCTCATCCCATGTGGACCTTGTCCCGACCGGTGTTCTTGGCTTCGTAGAGCGCCCCGTCGGCCCGGGCGAACAGCGCATGGACATCCAGGTCCTCGGCGCGCATGGCGGCGATGCCGATCGATACGGTGACCGAGATCGGGTTCCCGCTGCCCACGGCCACCGGCGTATTCGCCACGGCCTGCCGCAGCCGCTCCGCGGCCAACAGCGCCTGTTCGGCGTCCGTCTCCGGCAGCAGCACGCCGAATTCCTCGCCGCCCATGCGGCCGATGGCGTCCCAATCGCGCAGCGCATCCCGGCTGATGTCCACGAATGCGCGCAGCACCGCATCGCCTGCCTGGTGCCCATGCACGTCGTTGACCGACTTGAACTTGTCCAGGTCGAGCATCCAGACCGACAGCGGGTGCCCGTAGCGCCGGCAGCGCGCGAACTCGTCGACGGCGCGGTGCAGGAAGTGGCTGCGATTGGCGATCTGGGTGAGCGGGTCCGTGCGCGCCTCGCGCTCCAGCGCGCAAATCATGGCGAGCTGGTCGGTGGTGTCGATCCCGACGCCGATGACGTAGGGCACGCCGCCCACGTCGAAGCGGCGTCCGGTCATGAGAAAGGCACGCACGCCGCGATCCTTGGAGTTCACGTGCAGCACGGCCTTCACGTAGCCGAGCTCGAACGCCTCCCGAAGCTTGAGCGCCGCCAGCGGACGATCCTCCTCCGCGATGGTCAGCAATGAGCTCTGCTTGTAGAGCTCCTCGTCGCCCAGGCCGGTGAGCTTGTTGAGATTGCTGTTCCAGCGCACGTAGCTGCCCTCGCCGTCCAGCACGCAGAAGACCCCGGGGATGTTCTCGACGAGCGCATCCAGGAAGGCCTTCTGATCCTCGAGCAGTTCCTCCGCGCGCCTGCGGTCGGTGATGTCCACGCAGAAGCCGGCGATGTGCGGCTGGCCGTCGATGACGACGCGGCGGGCGGTGGTGAGGAAGTAGCGCGCGCCGTCGCCGACGCGCACCTCCATGCGTACCGAGCCCGTCGCGAGTGCCGTCAGCAGCTTGGCCGAAGCCATCACGCGGTCGTCCGGATGGAGGAGCAGCAGGGCCGAACGTCCGCGCAACTGGTCGTCCGGAAGACCGGTGCGCTCCTTCAGATAGCTGTTCCAGCGCACCAGCCCGCCTGCCTCGTCGATCAGGAAGAAGGCGTTGGGCGCGCACTCGATGATCGCGTCCGAGATGGCCTTTTCCCGCTTCAGTTCGTTCTCCAGCCGGGTGCGCTCGGTCACGTCCTCCAGCAGGTGCCGGCAATACCAGAAGTTGCCGGCCGAGCAGGGCGCGGCCACCTCGTGGACGGCAAAGGTCCGGCCCTCCTGCGTCGTGAAGACGCACGCGTCGCGCCCCTCATGCGGGTGATCGACCTCGCAGGCGGCCGGCGCCGACGGAAGTTTTGGAAAGACCTGCCAATAGGGCTCGCCGACGATCTGCGACATGGGCTGCCCCGCATGTTCCGCATAGGCGGCGTTGCAGCGGAGAATGCGGCAGTCGCGATCGTGCACGAACGCCGGCTCCCGCAGGTGGTCCAGCACGGCGGGCCACTCGTAGGCCGCCATGGCGGCATTCGGGCCCCGCTCCGCGGACGCGTCGTTCGCCGCCCCGCCCAGCCGCGCCGAGGTCTGCGGCCGGGCACCCCGGCGCTGCAAGCGGGTCTTGGTGGAATGCAGCGGTCTCATCGCGCCTCCAGGAAATGACTTCGCTCGGGCCTGGGTGACGCGTGCGGGTTCCTGCTGGTTCGGACCCTATCGCGAGGCCCGGGCCGATATGTGACCCGCGGCAGGCCGCGCAATTCAAACTTTCTTACAAGTTGGGAACGTCAGGCAGCTGGCGTGGAGGCGCTCTCGGGCGCGGCTTCGAGCCAGGGAGCGATCGCGGCTTCCGCCTGTTCGATGCCGGTTTTCTTGAGACTCGAAAAAAGCTGAAGCGTGATGGCGCCCAGCATGGCGGCGGCTTCGTCCTTCGCCGACTTCAGCGCCCTGGCCTGCTCGCTGCGGGTCAGCTTGTCGGCCTTGGTCAGCAGGCAATGGATCGGGCGGCCCGTCGTGGCGAACCAACCCACCATCTGCCGGTCGAGGTCCGTGAACGGCCGTCGCGCATCCATGATGAGGACCAGCCCGACCAGGTTCTCGCGCTGCGTCAGGTAGCGCTCGAGCAGACCCTGCCACTGCCGGCGGACGCTTTCCGGCACGTCCGCATAGCCGTAGCCCGGCAGGTCGACAAGCGCGGCGCCGTTCTTCATGCGGAACAGGTTGATCAGTTGGGTGCGGCCCGGCGTCTTCGAAACGAACGCCAGCCGCGTGTGGCCGACCAGCGTGTTGATCGCCGACGACTTGCCCGCGTTGGAGCGGCCGGCGAAGGCAATTTCGGGAGCGAGCGGCGCCGGCAACTGATCGGGATGGGCCACGGAGGTCTCGAAAACCGCGTGGCGGAACAGATGGGCAGGGGGCATGCAGCGACTCGATAAGTTAATGTAGAATAGCACGTTTATGAATCCGACTTGCCGAGGATCCCCAATGAAGCGCCAAGTGCTCTTTTCCCTGCTGCTCGCCGGCTCGCTGACGCCGGCGTTTGCGGCCGACCACGCCCCCGCTGTTCAGAAGGGCGACGCGGCCAAAGGTCAGCCCATTGCGACGACGGTTTGCGCCGCCTGTCACGGTGCTGACGGCAATAGCATTGGCGCGCCCAACCCGAAGCTCGCGGGCCAGCATCCCGAGTATCTGTTCAAGCAGATGCGCAACTTCAAGGGTCTCGACGGCAATGCGCCGGAACGCAGCAACCCGATCATGAACGGCATGATCGCCGCCTTCGATGAGAACCAGATGCGCGATATCGCCGCCTATTTCGGCTCGCAGAAGCTGAACGGCGACCAGGCCAAGACCAAGGAAGCGATGGACCTCGGCCAGAAGCTGTTCCGCGCCGGCAATACCGCCAAGGGCCTGCCCGCCTGCGCCGGCTGCCACGGCCCCAGCGGCGCCGGCATCCCGGCTCAGTTCCCGCGCATCGGCGGCCAGCTCGCCGACTACGTCGAAGCCCAGCTGAAGGGCTTCCGCGACGGCACGCGCGCCAACGATCCCAACAAGATGATGCGGACCGTCGCCCTCAAGATGACCGACGCCGAGATCAAGGCCGTCGCCGACTACGTCGCCGGCCTGCGCTGAGGTTCGTCAGCCGGGCCCGGCCCGGCGCAAACAAAAATGGCTGCCC
>JBLNBJ010000163.1:0-50501 GCA_050259835.1 Ignavibacteria bacterium
GGCCGCCTGGGCCGCGCTCTTGAAGACGAAGCTGGAGGTCAGGTAGAGCGCTTCGGAATGCTCGCCGAACTGGCTTCTTTCCTGGCCGGCCCGGACGGCCAGCGTATCGGGGTGGTAGGGCTTGTCGGCCACGTCAGGCGACCAGTTGCAGGTCGAGCTGGCCGCCGTCGTCGTCCGATGCCGTCTTGGAAGTGCGGCCGCGCGCCCGCTCGATCGCCTCGAGATACGACTGCGTGACGTCGCCGGTCACGTAGTGGCCGTCGAAGCACGAGGTCTCGAACTGCGTGACGCTCGGATTCACCGCGCGCAACGCGGCGCGCAGCGCCTCCAGATCCTGGTAGATCAGGGCGTCGGCGCCGATCTCGCGGCGGATCTCGTCGTCGCTGCGGAAGGCTGCGATCAGTTCGCCGCGCGACGGCATGTCGATGCCGTAGACGTTGGCGAAGCGCACCGGCGGGCTGGCCGAGGCGAAATAGACGCGCTTGGCGCCGGCCTCGCGCGCCATGGTGATGATCTCGCGGCTCGTGGTGCCGCGCACGATCGAGTCGTCGACCAGCAGGACGTTCTTGCCGCGGAATTCCTGCGCGATGGCGTTGAGCTTCTGGCGCACCGACTTCCGGCGCGTGCCCTGCCCCGGCATGATGAAGGTGCGGCCGATGTAGCGGTTCTTGACGAAGCCCTCGCGGTAAGGCCGCTCCAGATGGCTCGCGAGCTCCATCGCCGCATGGCGGCTGGAGTCCGGAATCGGGATGATGGCGTCGATCTCGAGATGCGGCAGGGTGCGGCGGATCTTGTCGGCGAGGAACTCGCCCATCTTGACGCGCGCCTCGTACACCGAGATGCCGTCCATCAGCGAATCCGGGCGCGCCAGATAGACGTACTCGAACATGCACGGCGCCTGCACCGTCCGTTCGGCGCACTGGCGGCTCTGGAAGCGCCCATGCACGTCGATCAGCACGGCTTCGCCGGGCTCGACGTCGCGCAACATCTTGAAGCCCAGCGTGTCGATGGCGACGCTCTCGGAGGCCACCAGGTACTCGGTGCCCGAGGGCGTTTCGTTGCGGCCGATGACCAGCGGGCGGATGCCGTAGGGGTCGCGGAAGGCGACCAGCCCGTAGCCGGCGATCATGGCGATCACCGCATAGGCGCCGCGCACGCGGCGATGCACGCCGGCGACGGCCTTGAAGATGGTCTCGGGGTCGACCTGGTAGCGGTTCTGCGAGGCGACCTGCAACTCATGCGCGAAGACGTTGAGCAGCACCTCCGAGTCGGAGTTGGTGTTCATGTGGCGCAGGTCCTGCAGGAACATGTCGTGCCTGAGTTCCTCGGAGTTGGTGAGGTTGCCGTTGTGCGCCAGCATCAGGCCGAAGGGCGAATTGACGTAGAACGGCTGCGCCTCGGCGGCGTTGTAAGCGGAGCCCGCCGTCGGGTAGCGGCAATGGCCGATGCCCCAGTTGCCGACGAGGTCGCGCATGTTGCGGGTGCGGAAGACGTCGCGCACGAGGCCGGGGCCCTTGTGCATGTGGAAGCGCCCGCCTTCTGCCGTGGCAATGCCGGCCGCGTCCTGGCCGCGGTGCTGGAGCACCTGCAGTCCGTCGTAGAGCAGTTGGTTTACCGGCGTGTTCGCGACGACGCCCAATATGCCGCACATGTCGTACCCGCTATCTGTATCGAATCCGTTTCGCCACTTCGGCCGGCAACCACGGCTTTGCCGCGATCACCGCCGTCTCCAGCGGCGGCGCGAACATCGCGTCGCGCCACCAAGCTTCCTTCGGCAATGCCGTCATGCCGCCCACCAGCACCGCCGCCAGCGCGATGAAGACACCGCGCACCACGCCGAACGCCGCGCCCAGCAGCCGATCAATCAGTCCCAGTCCCACCGCCCGCAGCATCAGCGAAATGACGATGCGGCCCATCGCAAAAGCCAGCAGCACGGCGACGAACACCGCCGCGTATCCCGCGGCCAGCGCCAGCGCCGGGTCCGCGATCCATTTCGACAGCATCCGGCCCACATCGGTGCCGAAATACCGCGCCGCGAAGAATGCCGCCACCCACGCCGCCAGCGCCAGCAGTTCGCTCGCCACGCCGCGCCACAGGCCCAGCAGCACCGACGCGCCCACGATCGCCAGCAGCGCAAAATCGAACGCCGTCACTTGCTACTCTACTTCGGCGCGATCGGTCCGTCGACGCCGATGACCTTGACCTTGACCTTCGCCTTCTCCGCCGCTTCCTTGCTCGGGAACGGGCCGGCGCGCACGCGCGTCCGCGGCCCCTGCGGCGAATCGAACTTCTCGGTGTAAGCAGGCACGCCCATGCCCTTGAGCTTGGACATCAGCAGCTTGACGTTGCCGGCTTCCTTGTAGGCGCCCAGTTGGATCACCCATTGATCGGAATCGCCTGCCAGCGCCGTGGCGGCGCGGGCTTCCTCGGCTTTGGCCTTGTCGGCGGGTTTGTCCGCCGGCTTGGCGGCGGCCTTCTCGGCCGGCTTGTCCGCGGGCTTGGCGGCAGGCTTCTCGGCGGCAACAGGCTTCTCGGCGGGCTTCGCGACCGGCTTGTCGGCGCTCGGGGCAGCGGGCTTGGCGGGAGCCGCTTCGGCCTTGGCTTCGGGCTTTGCGGCCTCGGGCTTGACCTCGGCGACCGGCTCGGCCTTCGGCTCAGGCTTCGCCTCGGCCGGCGCAGCGTCGGCCACCGGCGGCAGCGGCGTCGCCGCGGGCTTGGTCGACAGCTTGGCGGCGATGCCGCTCGGCGCGTCCTGGCTGGGAATGCGGACCTGGATGTCCTGGTTGGCGGGACGGGGCTCGTGATCCATGACCATCGGCAGCACGATGGCGGCGAGCAAAGCCAAAGCGCCGGCACCGACGAGGCGACGTCGCGCGCGCTTTTTCAGTGCCAGCTGTTCGTCGATCGACGCTTCGCTTTCTGCCATGGAATTCACGCCTTGCGACCGAGGAAACGCATCACGTCGGCAACCGTCAGGAAAGACCCGAAGGCCACGATTCTATCATTCTCGCCGGCGTTCTCTTGGGCGAAAGCGATAGCCGCGGCAGGGCTGTCGAAGCGCGGCAGCGGCTCGGTCACGCCTTCTGCGGCAAGGATTCCGGCGAGTTCGTCGGCCCCCGCCGCCCGCGGTCCCGCAAGCGTGCACGGCAGCCAGCGATCGATGCGATGGCGCATGGCGCGCACGACGGCCGGGATGTCCTTGTCGCGGAGCATGCCGAACACCGCCCAGGTCGTCGGATGGAAAGCCATGCTGCCGAGATTGTCGGCCAGCGCGCGGGCCGCCTGCGGGTTGTGGGCGACGTCGAGCACCACCGTCGGCCGTCCCGGCAGGACCTGGAAGCGGCCGGCGATCTCGACCTCGAGCAGACCGCGCCGGATGTCCTGCATGGCAACGGGCAGCGCCTCGTGAAGGGCGTCGAGCGCCGCCAGCACGCAGGAGGCGTTGGCCAGCTGGTTGGCGCCGCGCAGCGCCGGGAAGGCCAGGCCGCTCTTGCGCCCTGCCCTCCCCCAGTACTGCCACTGGCCCTCCTGGCGGACGGCGCCGAAATCGCGCCCGAACAGCTGCAGGTCGGCGCCGATCTCTTGCGCGCGCTCGAGAAGGCGCTGCGGCGGGTTCGCGTCGCCGCACACGGCTGGGCGCGCGGCGCGGAAGATGCCGGCCTTCTCGAAGCCGATGTCCTCGCGCGTCGGCCCGAGATAATCCATGTGATCGAGGTCTACCGTGGTGACGATGGCGCAGTCGGGCTCGTAGATGTTCGTGGCGTCTAGCCGCCCCCCGAGGCCGACTTCGAGGATGACCGCGTCGAGCGGCTGCGCGGCGAAGGCCTCCCACGCCGCCAGCGTGCCGAACTCGAAATAGGTGAGGGGCACCGTCCCGCGCGCCGCCTCGACCTTGGCGAAGCCGGCGCAGAGCGCGTCGTCGCTCACCGGCCGGCCGTCGATGCGCACGCGTTCGTTGTAGTCCAGCAGGTGCGGGGAGGTGTAGAGGCCCACGCGATAGCCGGCGCGCAGCAGGATGGTTTCGAGCATCGCGCAGGTCGAGCCCTTGCCGTTGGTGCCGCCTACGATGATCACGGGGCAGTTCTGCCGCTGGCCGAGGGCGTCCTTCACCGCGCGAACGCGGTCCAGCCCGAGTGCGATGGGCTGGGCGTGCTGGCGCTCGATGTGCGCCAGCCAGTCTTCAAGCGTCATTGAACTGCCGGAACTCGTTGCATCAAGGTCAACAGAGCGGCGAGACGATCCCGCAGTTCGCGGCGGTCGACGATCATGTCGATCGCGCCCTTCTCGAGCAGGAACTCGGCGCGCTGGAAGCCTTCCGGCAGCGTCTCGCGCACCGTCTGCTCGATGACGCGCGGGCCGGCGAAGCCGATCAGCGCGCCCGGTTCGGCGATCACGATGTCGCCCATGAAGGCGAAGCTCGCCGATACGCCGCCCATCGTCGGGTCGGTCAGCAGCGTGATGAAGGGCAGTTGGTGGCGCGACAACTGGGTCACGGCGGCGGTGGTCTTGGCCATCTGCATCAAGGAGAACAGGCCTTCCTGCATGCGGGCGCCGCCGCTGGCGGTGATGCAGATGAACGGCATCTGCTGCTCGATGGCCGACTTGACGCCGCGCACGAAGCGCTCACCGACGACCGAGCCCATCGAGCCGCCCATGAACTCGAATTCAAAAGCCGCGACGACGACCGGCACGGTCTTCACCGCGCCCTGCATCACGACGAGCGCGTCGGCTTCGCCGGTGTCCTCGTTGGCGGCAGCGAGGCGGTCCGGGTATTTCTTGCTGTCCCTGAACTTGAGCGTATCGACCGGGATCACTTCCGAGCCGATCTCGAAGCGGCCTTCGGGATCGAGCAGCAGGTCGAGCCGCGCCCGCGCCCGGATGCGATGGTGATGATTGCACTTCGGGCAGACGTTCTGGTTGTTCTCCAGGTCCGTGCTGTAGAGCACCGCCTCGCAGGCCGGGCACTTGCTCCACAAGCCCTCGGGAATCGACTTGCGGGCGCCTTCGGAGCGCTTGATCTTCGGGGGAAGCAGTTTCTGCAACCAGCTCATGATGCCTCCTGATGAGCCGCCTCGAGGGAGGCAACGCCCCCCGTGGGGGCAGCGAACCTAGTGAGCGTGGGGGCCATTAGCTGACTCCTTTGTCCATGGCTTCGCGGATGCCACGGACGAAAGCCGTGACGCGAGACGCCGCTTGTTCGCGCGGCGAGTTTTCGATTTCCTCGATGATGCGGCTGCCTATAACCACCGCGTCCGCCACCGTGGCGATGCGCGCGGCGGCGGCGCCGTCGCGGATGCCGAAACCGACGCCGACGGGCATGCGCACCTTCTCGCGGATCGCGGGGATGCGCTGGGTGACCGCATCGAGGTCGAGCGCCGCCGAACCGGTGACACCCTTCAACGAGACGTAGTAGATGTAGCCGCTGCCGATCTCCGCGACCTCGGCGAAGCGCGCATCGGACGAGGTCGGCGCGAGCAGGAAGATCGGATCGAGCCCCGCGGCCTTCAGTTGGCCTGCGAAGGCCGCGCATTCCTCCGGCGGGTAGTCGACGACCAGCACGCCGTCGACACCCGCAGCGGCGGCATCGGCGACGAAGGCCTCGGTCCCGTAGGCCTCGATCGGATTCGCGTATCCCATCAAAACGACCGGGGTCGCCGCGTCCTGCTTGCGGAATTCCTTCACCATGCCGAGCACGATGCGCAGGGAGACGCCGTAGGCGAGCGCGCGCTCGGAGGCGCGCTGGATCGTCGGGCCGTCCGCCATCGGGTCGGAGAACGGCACGCCGAGTTCGATGACATCGGCACCGCCCACGACCAGCGCCTGCATAAGCGAAACGGTGAGTCCCGGCTCGGGATCGCCGGCGGTGATGAAGGGGATCAGCGCGCGGCGCTTGGCGGCAGCCAGCCGCTCGAAGGTGGCAGTGATGCGCGACATCAGAGTTGTATCCCCGCCTTTTCGGCCACGGTATGCATGTCCTTGTCGCCGCGGCCGGAGAGGTTCACCAACAGAACCTTGTCCTTCGCCATCTGCGGCGCGAGTTTCGCCGCGTAGGCGATGGCGTGGCTGGACTCCAGCGCCGGGATGATGCCCTCGACGTGGCACAGGTCGCTGAACGCCTTCAAGGCCTCGTCGTCGGTCACCGTCACGTATTCGGCGCGGCCGGAATCGTGCAGCCAGGCATGCTCGGGGCCGACACCCGGGTAGTCGAGACCGGCGGACACCGAATGCGTTTCGATGATCTGGCCGTTCTTGTCCTGCAGCAGGTAGGTGCGGTTGCCGTGCAGCACGCCCGGCGTGCCGGCGGTAATGGAGGCGGCGTGCTTGCCGGTTTCGATGCCGCTGCCCGCGGCTTCGACGCCGATCAGGCGCACGTCCTTGATGGGAATGTATTCGTAGAAGATGCCCATGGCGTTGGAGCCGCCGCCGACGCAGGCGATCACGGCGTCGGGCTGGCGGCCGGTGATTTCGGGCATCTGCTGCTTGCACTCGGCGCCGATCACGGCCTGGAAGTCGCGCACCATCATCGGATACGGATGCGGGCCGGCGACAGTGCCGATGATGTAGAAAGTGTTGGCGATGTTGGTGACCCAGTCGCGCATCGCCTCGTTCAGCGCATCCTTGAGCGTCTTGGAGCCCGACTCGACGGGCACCACCTTGGCGCCCAGCAGCTTCATGCGATAGACGTTGGCGGCCTGGCGCCGGATGTCCTCGGCGCCCATGTACACCACGCATTCCATGCCGTAGCGGGCGGCCACGGTCGCGGTGGCGACCCCGTGCATGCCGGCGCCCGTCTCGGCGATCACGCGCGGCTTGCCCATGCGGCGGGCGAGCAGCGCCTGGCCGATGCAGTTGTTCACCTTGTGGGCGCCGGTGTGGTTGAGGTCCTCGCGCTTGAGGTAGATCTGCGCGCCGCCCAGTTGCTCGGACCAGCGCTTGGCGTGGTAGATCGGGCTGGGGCGGCCGACGTAATGCTTGAGGTCGTACGCGAGTTCGGCCTTGAAGGCAGGATCGGCCTTGGCCGCCTCGTAGGCGAGGCGAAGTTCCTCCAGTGCGGGAATCAGGGTCTCGGCGACAAAAATGCCGCCAAACTTGCCAAAATGGCCACTATCGTCGGGCAAGTTGTATTCAGGAGTCTGCATCTTTCACGGCTGCCACGAAGGCATTGATTTTTTCGGCGTCCTTGATGCCCTTGGAAGCTTCGACGCCGCTGCTGACATCGACACCCCAGGGACGCAGTTGGCGGATCGCATTGCCCACGTTTGCGGCCGTCAGGCCGCCGGCAACGACGACCGGCAACGGCAGGCCTTTTGGCACCAGGGACCAGTCGAACATCTGCCCGGCTCCGCCATAGCTTTCGACATAAGCGTCGAGCAGCAAACCCCTGGCGGACGGGTAGGAACGCGCGAATTCTACCAGATCGATCCCCGGCCTCATCCGGGCCACCTTGACGTAGGGATGGCCGAAGTGCTCGCAGAATTCGGGGGACTCGTCGCCCTGGTACTGCACGACGTCCAGCGGCACGGCGGCCAGGGTGTCGGCGAGCACTTGCGGGTCCGGATTGACGAACAGGCCCACCCGCGTGACGAAGGGTGGCACTCGGCGGACCAGGGCGGCGGCGCGTTCAATCTCGAGGTGGCGCGGGCTCAGCGGATAGAAGACGAAGCCAAGGGCATCGGCGCCTGCGGCCACCGCCGCCTCGAGGTCCTGTTCGCGGGTGATGCCGCAGATCTTGATGCGGGTTCGGCTCATGGCGTGACGGGCAGGAGGGGATCGATCCCCATGATAAGGCCGGGTTCCGGCAGTTGCCAGGCCGCGTCGTACTCGGCTCCCGCGAAATAGAGGCCGTCGGCGGCAAAGGTGGGGGCAGCGCGGGTGCGCTCGCGCGCGGCGAGCAGTTCTGCCATCCATTCGGGCGGGTGCTTGCCCTTGCCGATGTAGACGAGGCTGCCGACGATGTTCCGGATCATGTGATGCAGGAAGGCATTGGCGCGGAAGTCGAACACGATGCAATCGTCTTGGACGGAAATGTCGGCGCGATAGAGACGCTTTACGGGCGACTTGGCCTGGCACTCGGCCGCACGGAACGCCGAGAAGTCGTGCTCCCCAAGCAGGCACCGTGCGGCGAGGCGCATGGCCTGTACATCGAGCGGCTGATGGAACCAGCCCACGCGCCCGGCCAGCAGCGCCGGACGGACGGCGCGATTGAGCAGCAGATAGCGGTAGCTGCGAGAGCGCGCGAGGAAGCGCGCGTGGAATCCGTCGCCGACCTCCTTCGCCCAGCGTACGGCGACCTTGGCGGGCAAGTGGGCGTTCACGCCGCGAACCCAGGCAGTCTCGGGACGGGTCACCTCGCAGTCGAAATGCACGACCTGGCAAAGGGCGTGAACGCCGGCGTCGGTGCGTCCCGAGCAGACGACACGCAAATCCGTGCCGGCGACGGCCGCGAGCGCCTTCTCGACGGCGTCCTGCACGGTATTGCCATGCGCCTGCGACTGCCAACCGGCGAAGCCGGAGCCGTCATACTCGATGCCCAGTGCGATCCTCACCACAGGATCACCGCGAGCGCGCCCACGACGGCCGCAACGGCGACCCGGTCGGTCCACCGCGCCGGACGGACATCCAGCGCAAGCCAGTCCGGCCCGTCGTCGGACTTCTCGTCGAGCCAGTGGCGCCAGCCTCCCCCGTTGCCGCTCTCGACGAATTCGATGACGAGCATCAAGCGGACGACAATGCGTTCGCGCAGCCCGTGCCAGCGGGACAAGGGCAGGAGCAGGCCGTAAAGTCCGCCGACGAATCCCCGGGTTCCGAGACGTTCGTGCATCAGCGCCAGCGTGGTGAGCAGCACGAGCAGACGCGAAACATGTTCGCCGGCCAGCACGAGCCCGTCCTGCGTCATTCCCAACCGGCCGGGCAGGCCGGGAACCAGCAGCCCCGGCGTGGCGAAAGCAAACAAGCAGGCGATGGAGAGCAACAGCCAACGCGCGCGGCGCAACAGGGCAAGGGCCCGTGTCCGGGCGCCCGCGGCCGTCAGAATCAGCACCGGGATCAACAACCAGGCCAGGACGTCGAGCGGAAGTCCGGAGAGGACGAGCGCGAATGCGGCCCAGGCGAACAGCAGGGTGGCGGGATGGAACATCCGGGGAGCCGGTGCGCGGCGCCGTCACCGGCGCCGCGACGAGAGGCGATCAGGCCAAGGCAGCGAGCTTCTGGCGAGCCGCTTCCTGCTGCGCCGGACTGCCTTCATTGAGGACTTCGTTGAGCAACTCGCGCGCCCCTTCCTTGTCGCCCATTTCTTCGTAGGCTTGCGCGAGTTCCAGCTTCGTGGCGACTTCGGGATCGTCGAGGATCACGGTCGTTTCCGGTACGGCCGGTTGCGCGGCAGCAGCTGGCTGCTCGGCAGCCAGGGCCGGCTCATCGAGTTCGAGGTCGATGCCCGAAAGATCGAGCGGCGGCATTTCCGGTTCGGTCGCTGCCACGGCGGGTGCGGGCTCATTCGCCACCGGCGGGAGGTCGGGCTCGGCCGCGAGCGGGATGTCGAGAGCCGGCATCTGCAATTCGGCGGCCGGCTCGGGTGCGGCGGCAGGCGCCGCCTCGCTGAGGTCGAAATCGAAATCGAGGCCGCCGGATTCATCGGCGGGCGCCTGGGGAGCCGACGCCTCGGCCGTGACCGGCGTTTCCGCCGCCGGCATATCGAGATCGAAATCCAGCGCGGCCGGCGCTTCTGGCTCGCTGGCCGAGACCGGTGCAGCCTCGGGCGCGGAGCCCAGGTCGAAGTCCAGGCTCGCGGCTTCTTCGGCTGGCGCTGCGGCCGCAGCCGGTTCCTCGGCGGCGGCTGGCGTGGCGCCAAGATCAAGGTCAAAGTCCAGCGTACCCGGCGCTTCCTCGGGCGGAGCTTCGGCAGCAGGCGGCTCGGCGGCGGCCGGCTGGAGCGCAGCGGCGGACGTCACCACGGTGGAGGTCATGTCGAGCCCCGCGGGCTCCGCCTCGACGGCTGCGGCGGCGGCAGTGCCGCCGTAGAGCGGGTTCGTGGGATCGATGGAGCGGCCCAGCAGTTGCGCACGTTCCCAGTCGGGACCCGCGCCGCCCGTCAATCCAAAGAGTTCGCGCGCCACGGATTCGAACGAGGCGAGGTCCTTGCGCGCCGCATAGATCTCGAGCAGCTTGACGTGGATCGCCGTGCGCGTCGGGTCGGTCTTGAGCGCCTCCAGCAGGATTTCCTCGGCCTGTGTATCGCGGCCGTAGGCGATGTAGACGTCCGCTTCCGCCACCGGGTCGACGCCTTCGTCGCCACCGGCATCCGGTTGCTGGCTGAAGTCGGTGGGCAGGCCGGCGCCCGTGTCGACCGTCTGGCCGCCTGCGGTGCCGAACACGGAACTGGCGGCGACTTCCTCGGCGGGGACGGCTCCGGCGGCAGCGCGCTTGCGCCGCCAGGCGTTGTAGCCAAGGTAGCCGAGCAACAACGCGACGAGTCCCGCACCGCCGAAGACGATTTCCGGATGCTCATCCGTGAAGCTGGGCGGCGGGGGCGGAGGCGTTGCAGGCTTGGGCGGCGCCTTCGGCGCGGCCGGCTGGACGGGCTTCGGCGGTTCGACCGGCTTGGGCGGTTCGGCGAGCTTGGGCGGCTCGGCCGGTTTTTGGGCTTCCACGGGCTTGGCCGGAACCGCGAAGGCAGGCTCGGGTTTCTTCGGCTCGGCCGGCTTGGCGACAGGCTCCGCGGGCTTGGCAGTAGCAGCCGCCTTCATGTCGGCCAGCTTCTTCATGTCCGCGAGGTTCTTCTCCAGCGCCGCGATGCGAGCGTTGGCGTCCTTGAGTTCCTTGTCGCGTGCGATCAGGTCTTCCTCGCTGGCACCGCCGCGCCCCTTGGCACCCTTGCCGGCCTCGGTGCGCGAGATTTCCAGCTTGTCTTTCCCGGCGGATGCGGACGGCGCCTTTTCCTCGACCTTGGGCGCGATCTTTCCGGAGACCGCCTGTTTCGGGGCTTCTTCCCTGGCCGGTTCCGCAACGGCCGCAGCGGCCAGCTTCTTGCGGTAGGCATTGAAGTCGGCCGCTTGCGCGATCACCATCTTGTGCGCCTCGGCCGCCTCAACGGCCGCAACCGACTCCTTGTCGGGGATGCGCAGAATCTTGCCGGCACGCAGCCGGTTCATGTTGCCGCCGTCGAACACTTCCTTGTTGCCGAGGAACAGCGCGGCCAGCATCTGGTCGAGGTTCACGCCGGCGGGTTTCACCTCATTGGCGATCTTCGCCAGCGTATCGCCCTTGGCCACTTGGCGCGTCGTGCCGCCGGCAGCGGGTTTGGCGGCAGGCGCGGGCTGCGCCGGGACCGCCGCGGAAGGCGCCTTCGGCTCGGACGGCGCGGCAGCGGCGGGCGCGGCCGGCGCCGGGGCCTGGGCGGCCGGAGCCGCTTCGGACGACGCCGCGGCAGGCGCGGACGGAACGGGCTTCTTGACTTCCGGCACGGCGACGGCGGCCGGCGCTTCGGTCTTCTTGACCACTTCCGGCGGCGGATCGAGCAGGAAGGTGTATTCGCGCACCAGGCGGCCGGAGGCCCAGTTCATCTCCACCAGCATGTCGACGAAGGGCTCGTTGAACGGGCGATCCGAAGTGGCAACGACGACCACCTGGCCATTCGGCCGCTTGTCCACCGCAAAGCGGATGCCGGACAACGCCGGGGTGTATTCGATCCCCGCGTTCTTGAACGCGTCGGCCGGGGCCATGCGCGCGCTCAGCGAAGAGACCTCGTCGCGTGTGGCGCTGACTTCGATCTCGGCCCGCAGCGGCTGGCCCAGCGCCGAAGTCACGGTCAACCGGCCAAGGCCCGCCGCCTCGGCCCCGAGCGGCAACAGCGCCAGGGCCATGGCAAGCATGGACAACTTGAAGGGTCTTGGATTGTCGGTTTTCCGCACAGTGCCTCCCCGAGGGGATATGAAATTTGGCGAATTAAAATAACATCATGGCCTTAAGCCCGCAAGCTCAACCTCTGACTCATCTGTTGCCGGCTGTGGCGATAATGTCATTCGAGCAGGATGCGCAGCATGCGGCGCAGCGGTTCGGCAGCGCCCCAGAGCAACTGGTCGCCGACCGTGAAGGCCGACAGATATTCCCCACCCATGTTGAGCTTGCGCAGGCGCCCGACCGGCGTCGTGAGCGTTCCGGTCACCGCCGCCGGCGTCAGGTCGCGCATCGAGGCCTCGCGGGTATTCGGAACCACTTTCGCCCATGGATTGTGCGCAGCCAGCATGGATTCAATGTCCGCCAGCGGCACGTCCTTCTTCAGCTTGATGGTGAGGGCCTGCGAATGGCAGCGCATGGCGCCGATGCGCACGCACAGCCCGTCGACGGGAACCGGCTTGTCGCCAAGGCCAAGGATCTTGTTCGTTTCGGCCTGGCCCTTCCACTCCTCGCGGCTCTGGCCGTTGCCGAGATCCTTGTCGATCCACGGAATCAGTGAACCGGCCAGCGGGACACCGAAGTTCGCCGTCGGGAAGGACTCGTCGCGCAGCACGCCGGCGACTTCGCGGTCGATGTCGAGGATCGCCGAGGCCGGATCGTCGAGCAGGCTCTTCGCCACCTTGTGCGCTTCGCCCATCTGCTGCAGCAATTCGCGCATGTTCTGCGCGCCGGCACCGGAAGCGGCTTGATACGTCATCGAGGTCATCCACTCCACGAGATCCGCCTTGAACAGCCCGCCGAGCGCCATCAGCATCAGCGAGACCGTGCAGTTGCCGCCAATCCAATTGTTGCCGCCCTTCGCCAGCGAATCCTTGATGACGTGCAGGTTCACCGGATCCAGGATGATGACCGCGTCGTCCTTCATGCGCAGGGCGGAGGCGGCGTCGATCCAGTGGCCTTTCCACCCGGCGGCTCGCAGCTTGGGAAAGACCTCGTTCGTGTAGTCGCCGCCCTGGCAGGTGATGATGATATCCATCGCCTTGAGCTCGTCGACCGACTGCCCGTCCTTGAGGGGCGCGCCGCCGCTCTCTGCCGGTCCCTTGCCGCCGACGTTCGACGTCGTGAAGAACACCGGCTCGATCAGGGCGAAATCCTTCTCTTCCCGCATGCGCTGCATCAGGACCGAGCCCACCATGCCGCGCCAGCCAACCAGACCTACCTTTTTCATTGCACCTTCCCATTCCGATAATGCCGGAATTATGTCATAGCTCGAGCCCGGGCCCCGCCCGCACGCCGCGCCACACGAGCGCCCAGCCGACCAGCGCGAACGCGGCGCCCAGCGTGTAGGTCCAACCCGCCCCCCAAGGCCCCCAGGCGATGCCGCTGACGAAGTTGCCCAGCATGCCGCCGGCGCCGAAGGAAATGCTGCCGTAGATGGCCTGCACGCGGCCCTGTTGGCGGGTCGGGAACCAGCGGTTCAGCGCAGTGACTGCCGCCGCGTGGTAGGCGCCGAAGGTGGCGCCGTGCATCAGTTGCGCGACGAAGATCAGCGCCGTCGATTCCACCTCCCAGCCGATCAGCAGGAAGCGCAGCACCGCCAGCGCGAAGCTCGCCAGCAGGATGGCGCGCACCGAATACCGGGCCATCAGCCGCGGCAGGAAGGCGAAAACGCCGATCTCCGCGATGACGCCAAGCGACCACAGCGCGCCGACCGCCGTCTTGCCGTAACCGTAGTCGACCAGATGGATCGAGAAGAACACGTAGAGCGGACCGTGCGCTGCCGACATGAAGAAGCAGGCGGCCATCAAGGCGACCACGGTCGGGCGCAGCAAGCCGGCGCGCAGCGACGTGCCGCCTTCCGGCGGCCGCGCATGCGGCGACTCCTCGAGGCCGACGGCGCTTGCCGCCACGCCGAGCAACAGTCCCAGGCAGACCCAAAGCACGACGTTCACCGGCGCCGCGTCCAGCAATGCGCCGAGGCCGAGCACGGTGACGATGAAGCCGACCGAACCCCACATGCGGATGCGGCCGTAATCCTCCGTGCGGTCCACCAGCCGGTCGAGCGTCAGCGCTTCCACCAGGGGATGCGCGGCAGACCAGAAGAAGAAGCTCAGCACGATGCCGAGCAGCACGCCCCAGAATCCGGTGGCGAAGAAGAACACCGCGAAGCCGGCGGCCGTAGCGGCAGCCGAGAACCGGATGATGGGTACCCGCTTGCCGGAGCGGTCGGACAGCGCCCCCCAGAACGTCGGCGCCAGCGCACGCATGACGGGGCCGACGGCCATGAGGAGGCCGATGTCCCAGCCCGAGAACCCGAGGGACTGCAGATAAAGGGTGAAATACGGCGCGAACGCACCGACGTAGGCGAAGTAAAAGAAATACCAGGCGGAAAGCCGCCAATTGGAGACTGCAGGCATCCGCGAGGCGGGGCGCTAGGCCCCCGGTTGGTTCAGCTCTTGTGCGATTGTCCGGCGCGGAAGGCCAGCAGCAGGTAGTAGATCTCGTCCTTGAGCTTCACGCGCTGCTTCTTCATGTCCTCGAGGGTGAAGTCGGCGACCGGCATGTCGTGCTCTTCGAGGTCTTCCACCTTGCCGGTGAGGCGGTTGTAGCGGGCGAACAGGGTGGCGAAATGCGCGTTTGCGCCCTTGAGGCCCGCAATCGCGTCGTGCATGTCGGGGAATTCTTGGTGGAGATCGTGATGATCGACTTGCATGGACTTCCTCCCTGGAAAATCTTCTAAGCCATTCTGCCCGGAATCTTCGGCGTGGCGCAAGCGACGTCGCCGCATTGTGCGCGGTGGCGCAGCGCGGCGTCGGCAAGCACCAGAGCCAGCATCGCTTCGGCGATCGGCGTGGCGCGGATGCCGACGCACGGGTCATGACGGCCCTCGGTGGACACCGTCGTGGCGTTGCCGGCGAGATCGATTGAGCGGCGCGGCAGGCGAATGCTCGAAGTGGGCTTGATGGCGAGGTTGGCGACGATGTCCTGACCGGTCGAGATGCCCCCCAGGATGCCGCCGGCGTTGTTGGACGCGAACCCGGATGGCAGCAGCTCGTCGCCGTGCTCGCTGCCGCGTTGCGTGACGGACCCGAAGCCGGCGCCGATTTCGACGCCCTTGACCGCGTTGATGCTCATCAGCGCATAGGCGATCTCGGCGTCGAGACGGTCGAACACCGGCTCGCCGAGGCCCACCGGAACGTTCTCGGCGACAACCGTGACCTGCGCGCCGATCGAATCCCCGGACTTGCGCAATTCGTCCATGTAGGCCTCGAGGCGCGGCACGATCTCCATGTCGGGCGCAAAGAAGGGATTCGCGGAAACGACGGCCCAATCCGTGAACGGGATGTCGATGGGACCCAGCTTGCTCATGTAGCCGCGCACCACGACCCCGTAGCGCTCGGCCAGCCATTTCTTCGCGATCGCGCCCGCCGCAACGCGCGCGGCCGTCTCGCGTGCCGACGAGCGGCCGCCGCCGCGGTAGTCGCGGATGCCGTATTTCTGCCAGTAGGTGTAGTCGGCATGACCGGGCCGGAAGGTCTGGGCGATGCTGCCGTAGTCCTTGCTGCGCTGGTCCTCGTTGCGGATCAGCAGCGCGATCGGCGTGCCGGTGGTACGGCCTTCGAAGACACCCGAAAGGATTTCCACGCGATCCGGCTCGCGGCGCTGCGTGACATGGCGCGAAGTGCCGGGCTTGCGCCTGTCGAGTTCCGCCTGGATGTATGCCTCGCTGATTTCGAGCCCGGGCGGGCAGCCGTCGACGACGCAGCCGATGGCCGGCCCATGGGACTCGCCGAAGGATGAAACGCAGAACAGCTTGCCGATGGTGTTGCCTGACATGGCGCGTCGTGCTGGGGGATGATTCGCACCGAGTTTAGCATGGGCTCCCAGGCCCGCCGGCCGCACTCAGCGCGCCAGTTCCTCGTCGCGCAGGGCTCGCCGCAGGATCTTGCCGACGTTCGTCTTCGGCAATTCGTTGCGGAACTCGACCCGATGCGGCACCTTGTAGCCCGTCAGGTTTTCGCGGCAATGCGCGATGAGCGCCTCGGCGGTAAGCGCCGGATCCTTGCGCACCACGAAGATCTTCACCGCCTCGCCGGAACGCTCGTCCGACACGCCGACCGCCGCGACCTCGAGCACGCCCGGATGCATCGCAACCACGGCTTCCACCTCGTTCGGATAGACGTTGAATCCCGAGACGAGGATCATGTCCTTCTGCCGGTCCACGATGCGCACGAAGCCCTTTTCGTCCATGACGGCAACATCGCCGGTGCGCAGGAAGCCGTCGCGCATGATGACGTTCGAGGTTTCCTCGGGCCGGTTCCAATAGCCCTTCATCACCTGCGGTCCGCGCACGCAAAGCTCACCGGATTGGCCGAGCGGCACGTCGCGTCCTTCCGGGTCGCGGATGGCGACTTCCGTCGACGACACGGGAAGCCCGATCGAGCCGTTGTATTCGGGCAGGTTGAGCGGATTGATCGTCACCGCCGGCGAGGTCTCCGTCAGCCCATAGGCCTCGAGCAGCGGCGTGCCGGTCACCTGCTTCCACTTCTCCGCCACGCTCTTCTGCACGGCCATGCCGCCGCCGAGCGTGACCTTGAGCTTCGAGAAATCGAGCTTGGCGAAATCCGGGTTGTTCAGCAGGGCGTTGAAGAGCGTGTTGACGCCGGTGATGACCGAGAACGGGTACTTGCCCAGTTCCTTGACGAAGCCCGGGATGTCGCGCGGATTGGTGATGAGCAGGTTCGTCGCGCCGATCTTGAGGAAGGTGAGGCAATTCGCGGTCAGTGCGAAGATGTGATAGAGGGGCAGCGCGGTAACGATGAGTTCCTGGCCGCTGGCCACGGCCGGCGCGATCCAGGCATGGGCCTGCTGGAGATTGGCCACGATGTTGCGATGGGTGAGCATGGCGCCCTTGGAAACGCCCGTAGTACCTCCCGTGTATTGCAGGAAGGCGATGTCGTCATGGCCCACCTCGACCGGGTCGAACGCCGCGCGGGCGCCCTGCTCGAGGGCGACGCGGAACGGCACGGCGTGGGTGATGCTCCAGTCGGGCACCATCTTCTTGACGTGCTTGACCACCATGTTCACCAGCGGCCGCTTGGGGAAGTCCAGCATGTCGCCGAGCGCCGTCGTGATGACGTGGCGGATGGACGTCCTTGGCAGCACCTGCTGGAGGACGTGGGCGAAGTTCTCGACGATCACGATCGCCTCGGCGCCCGAGTCCTTCAACTGGTGCTCAAGTTCGCGCGCCGTGTAGAGCGGATTGCAGTTGACCACCACGTAGCCGGCGCGCAATGCCCCGAACATCGCGATGGGATACTGCAGCACGTTGGGCATCATCAGCGCGATGCGCGCCCCGCGCGGCAACTGGAGCACCTTCTGGCAATAGGCGGCGAAGTCGCGCGTCAGCCGATCGAGTTCGGCATAGCTGATCGACTTGCCCATGTTGGTGTAGGCCGATTTCGGCCCGTATGCCGCGACGCTGCGTTCGAACAACGCGCCGATGGAACCGAATTCGTCGACGTCTATGTCGGCCGGCACGCCCTGCGGATAGCTCTCAAGCCAAACCTTGTCCACCTGCCCCTCCCCCGTCTGGTTGTTTCGTCCGTCTGCGGCGGACCCACCATACCTTGCCGTATGTTATGCGAAGCTCGGCTGCAGGGATAGTAGGGCGATTCCTACGTCTAGCGCTCCAGCAGCTTCGCCTTGTCGGGCCGCTTGTTCCAGGCATCCGCATCAGCCGGTGCGTCCTTGCGCTCGACGATGGCAGGCCAGGTCTTGGACAGCTCCGCATTCAAGGCGATGAAGACCTGCTGCGAGGCGGGCACGTCGTCCTCGGCGAAGATCGCCTCGGCCGGGCATTCCGGCACGCACAGCGTGCAGTCGATGCACTCGTCGGGATCGATCACCAGGAAGTTGGGACCCTCGCGGAAGCAATCGACGGGACAGACGTCGACACAGTCCGTGTACTTGCACTTGATGCAGTTTTCGGTGACTACGTAGGCCATGGCGCTATCTTCCTGAATCCGGCGCACAAGTATAGGCGCCGACGCATCGCCTCTGACAGTGCGGTTGCCAAGCGGTGCATTTTTTTTGCTAGCATTCGTATCAGTCGCGTGCCATTTCCGGCGCCTGGCCGACCGGCCTGGCCCATCCCACTCCAAGTACAAACACAGAGGAAGGTTCATGAGCGAGCATATCCACCACGTCACCGACGCCAGCTTCAAGAGCGAGGTGCTCGAATCCCCGATTCCCGTGCTGGTCGACTACTGGGCCGAATGGTGCGGCCCCTGCAAGATGATCGCCCCGATCCTCGACGAAGTGGGCAAGGAATACGCCGGCAAGCTTAAGGTCGCCAAGCTGAACATCGACGACAATCCCAAGACGCCGGGTGAATACGGCATCCGCGGCATTCCCACGCTGATCCTCTTCAAGGGCGGCAACGTCGAGGCCACCAAGGTCGGCGCCCTGTCGAAGTCGCAGCTGACCTCGTTCATTGACAGCAATCTCTGATATCGATAAAGTCCGCCCCTGAAGTCCCGCGGTTGAGTACCGCGTAAGAAGAACACCGACTCCCGCCACGGACTTCAGGCTGCGCCGCTTCCTCCGGCGCCCAAGAACACCTTCCCTGTTCCATTAATCACCGGGCCGTCCCACGTCCGCGTCACCTCGCAGGTCCCCCTCATGCATCTATCGGAGCTCAAAGCCCACCACGTCAGCCAATTGCTCGACATGGCCAACGCCGCCGGCATCGAAGGCGCCAACCGTCTGCGCAAGCAGGAACTGATCTTCGCGCTGCTCAAGAACGAGGCGCGCAAGGGCGAACCGATTTTCGGCGACGGCGTCATGGAAGTGCTGCCCGACGGCTTCGGCTTCCTGCGCTCGCCCGACATCTCCTATCTCGCGGGCACCGACGACATCTACGTTTCGCCCTCGCAGATCCGCCGCTTCAACCTGCGCACCGGCGACACCATCGAAGGCGAAATCCGCACGCCGAAGGAAGGCGAGCGCTACTTCGCGCTGGTCAAGCTGGACAAGGTCAACGGCGAGCCGCCCGAGAACTGCAAGAACAAGATTCTGTTCGAGAACCTGACGCCGCTGCATCCGACCGAGCATCTGCGTCTCGAGCGCGACATCCGCGCCGAAGAGAACACCACCAGCCGCATCATCGACATCATCGCGCCGATCGGCAAGGGCCAGCGCGGCCTGCTGGTCTCCAGCCCGAAGTCCGGCAAGACCGTGATGATGCAGCATATCGCCCACGCCATCACCACGAACCACCCGGACGTCGTCCTGATCGTGCTGCTGATCGACGAGCGTCCCGAGGAAGTGACCGAAATGAGCCGCACGGTGAAGGGTGAGGTCGTCGCCTCGACCTTCGACGAGCCGGCCACGCGCCATGTGCAGGTCGCCGAAATGGTCATCGAGAAGGCCAAGCGCCTCACCGAGCACAAGAAGGACGTGGTCATCCTGCTCGACTCCATCACCCGCCTGGCCCGCGCCTACAACACCGTACAGCCGGCTTCCGGCAAGGTGCTGACCGGCGGCGTGGACGCCAACGCGCTGCAAAAGCCCAAGCGCTTCTTCGGCGCCGCGCGCAACCTCGAGGAAGGCGGCTCGCTGACCATCATCGCCACCGCCCTGATCGACACCGGCAGCCGCATGGACGACGTGATCTACGAGGAGTTCAAGGGCACCGGCAACATGGAAATCCATCTCGACCGCCGCATGGCCGAGAAGCGCGTCTATCCCGCAATCAACGTCAATCGCTCCGGCACGCGCCGCGAGGAACTGCTGCTCAAGGCCGACGTCCTCCAGAAGGTCTGGATCCTGCGCAAGCTGCTCTACGGCCTGGACGACCTCGAGGCCATGGAATTCCTGCTCGACAAGGTCAAGGCGACGAAGAACAACGCCGAGTTCTTCGACGCGATGCGCCGGGGCTGACCCGGCCATTGATCCGCAAGGCGGAATCCGGCATAATGCTGCCCCTTTAAGGCTCGCCAAATTCACGGGCCGCTACTGACCGAGGATACGAACATGAAAGAAGGCATCCACCCGAAGTACGAAGAGATCGAGGTGACGTGCAGCTGCGGCACCGTCTTCAAGACGAAGTCCACCAGCGTCAAGCCGCTGCACATCGAAGTCTGCTCGTCCTGCCACCCGTTCTACACGGGCAAGCAGAAGATCGTCGACACCGCCGGTCGCGTCGAGCGCTTCCGCCAGAAGTACGGCAAGCGTGCTGCCTGATAGCGCAAGCTTCCAAAAAGAAAGGCAGCTTCGGCTGCCTTTTTTAATTCGCGCGCAGAAATGATCAAGATCCTGGCCGCGCGCGAGGCGAAGTTCCCCCTGCCGGTGGCCGCCGTCGCGCTGCTTTGCGCGCTCTATCTCGTCCTCGGCAGCCTTGGCCACGACCCGTGGAAGGCGGACGACGCGATCCATCTCGACGTCGCCTTCGGGTTCGCCCGCGGCGGCGACTGGCTGCTGCCCCGCGTTGCGGGGGAAGCCTGGACCGGAACGACGCCGCTGTTCCATTGGGTTGCTGCGGCCACGGCATGGCTGGCTAATGCGGTTCTTCCGTTCCACGACGGCGCACGCCTGGCCAGCGTCGTCTTCGGCGCCCTCTTCCTGTTCTTCCTCTGCCGCGCTGCCATCGAGCTGCATGGCCGCGAAGCGGGCCTGGCTGCCCCCCTGCTGGCCATCGGCACGCTCGGACTGCTCGTCCCGATCCACGATGCACAACCGGCGGCCGCGGCCCTTGCCGGCGCCGCCATGGCGTATTACGGGCTTGCGCGCCTGCCGAGCCTTGCCGGGGCCGTCTGGCTCGGACTCGGCGGTGGAATTTCCTTCCTGTGCAACGGCTTGGGCGGCTCGCTGCCGCTCCTGCCGCTGCTGCTGGTGCCGTTGCTGCAGAAACGCTTCATCGCGCTCGCGATCGGCCTCGGCGTCGCCGTGGCCGTCGCAGGCATCTGGCCGGCTCTCCTGCTCGAGCAGCACCCGGCACATCTTGCCGCATGGTGGAACGAGGAACTCGCGGCCGCTTCACCGCAGAAGGCAGCCTTCGGCCGCGACCACCTCGAACTGCTTGCCTGGTTCACCTGGCCCATCCTGCCCTACGGCCTCTGGGCGGCCTGGGCCGAGCGTCGCCAGTGGCGCAACCGCGCGCTGGTCCTGCCGCTGTTCGGGTCACTGGTGGCGCTGGGCTGGTTCTTTTCCCACGACGCGCGCCCGCTGCTCGCCCTGCCCCTGCTGACACCGCTCATCCTCCTCGCCGCCATGGGCGCCCACCGCCTTCGTCGGGGCGCCGCCAACGCCTTCGACTGGTTCAGCACCATGACCTTTACGCTGGTGATCGGACTGGTCTGGCTCGGCGGCATCGCGCTGTGGACGGGCGCCCCCGCGCAAGTCGCGCGCAACTTCGCCAAGCTGCAGCCGGGCTTCGAAGCGGAGTTCTCCTTCGTCGCGCTCGGCATCGCGCTCGCCTTCACCGCCGCCTGGATCGTTTCGCTCGCCATGATGCCGCGCTCGCCATGGCGCGCTGCGGTCCATTGGACCGCCGGCATCGTCGCGATGTGGGGATTGCTGGTGGCGATGTGGTTCCCGTGGATCGATTACGGCAAGAGCTATCGCTCGGTCGCCGAGTCGCTCGAGCGCGCGCTGCCGAAGGGGCACGGCTGCATCGAGCGCGGCAATCTCGGTCTCGCCCAGCGCGCCGTGCTCGACTACCACGCGGGGCTGCGCACGCAGCCGGAAGGCGCGCATGCCTGCCGCTGGATGCTGTCGCTGGGTTCAGCCGGCGAAGGCTGGAGGAAGGTCTGGGAGGGCCACCGCCCGGGTGACCGCAGCGAGCGGCTGCGGCTCTATCGCCGGCAGGACTAGACCTTCAGGAAGTGCTCGCGGTAGTACTTGAGTTCCTCGATCGACTCGTAGATGTCGGCCAGCGCCTCGTGCTTGCCGCCCTTCTTCACGCCCTTGGCGATTTCGGGCGTCCAGCGCTTGCATAGTTCCTTCAGGGTCGAGACGTCGAGGTTGCGGTAGTGGAAATACGCCTCGAGCTTGGGCATGTAGCGCGCCATGAAACGGCGGTCCTGGCAGATCGAATTCCCGCACATCGGCGACTTGCCCGCAGGCACGTGACGCTTGAGGAATTCGAGGCACTGCGACTCGACGTCGGCCTCAACCAGCGGCGATGACTTCACCTTGGCGATGAGCCCCGACTTGCCGTGCGTCTTCTGGTTCCAGTCGTCCATGGCGTCGAGCACCGCGTCGTCCTGGTGCACGACCCAGACGGCACTCTCGGCGACGACTTCGAGCTGGCTGTTGGTCACGACGACGGCCAGTTCGATGATCCTGTCGCCGTCGGGATCGAGCCCGGTCATCTCCATATCGAGCCAAACAAGCGCGTTTTGATCCTGTGCCATAATCGTCCGACCCGAAGATGCCGTCATTTACAATGGCCGCATTTTCTCACAGTTCCCCGCGAGTCTCGTGTCAGCCCAGGCTTTCGCCGCCCTCTTCCTCGTCGCGCTCGTCGTCAGCACCGCATTGCGCGCGTGGCTGGCCCTGCGCCAGATTCGCCACGTGGCGGCGCACCGCGGCGAAGTGCCGGCCGACTTCGCCGCCAGCATCCCGCTCGATGCCCATCAGAAGGCGGCCGACTACAGCGTCGCCAAGATGCGGCTGTTCCTCGCCGAACTTGCCGCCGAGACGATCCTGCTGCTCGCGTTCACCTTCGGCGGCCTGCTGCAGTGGCTGTCGGATCTCGTCGCCGGCTTCGGCGCAACGGGCTACCTCCACGGCCTCGCGCTATTCGCGCTCTATGCCGTGGTCGGCTTCCTTGTCGGGCTGCCGTTTTCGCTCTACCGCACCTTTCGGCTCGAGTCGCGCTTCGGCTTCAACAAGACCACGCCGCAGATATTCGTCGGCGACATCGCGAAGAGCGCCGTGCTGGCGGTCGTGATCGGCGGCCCCGTCCTGTTCGCCGTGCTTTGGCTGATGGCGGCGATGGGCGAGCGCTGGTGGCTGTATGTCTGGCTGTTCTGGCTCGGCTTCAACGTCCTCGCCCTGCTGCTCTACCCCACGCTGATCGCGCCGATGTTCAACAAGTTTTCGCCGCTGACGGACGAGACCCTGAAGGCACGCGTCGAAGCGCTGCTCGAACGCTGCGGCTTCCATGCGTCGGGCCTATTCGTCATGGACGGCTCGCGCCGCTCCGCGCATGGCAATGCGTATTTCATGGGCTTCGGCAAGGCGCGGCGGATCGTCTTCTTCGATACCCTGCTGGCGAAGCTCATGCCGGAGGAAATCGAGGCCGTGCTCGCGCACGAACTGGGCCACTTCAAGTGCCGCCACGTCTGGAAGGCAATCGGCATGCAGGCCGCCATGGCCTTGGCGCTGCTGTGGCTGCTCGGCCTGGTGATAGGCAATCCCGACTTCTACCATGGCCTCGGCGTGGCGGCCCCCGGCACGGCGATGGCCCTGATCCTGTTCTCGCTCGTCGTGCCGGTGCTGCTGTTTCCGCTCGCGCCGCTGACCTCGCTGCTGTCGCGGCGCCGCGAATACGAAGCGGACGGGTATGCCGCGCGGCAGGCCAGCGCGAACGATCTTTGCAGTGCGCTGGTCAAACTTTACCGGGATAACGCGGCAACGCTGACGCCCGACCCGCTGCACTCGCTGTTCCACGACTCGCATCCGCCCGCCAGTTCCCGCATCGCCCGGCTGCGGGCCCGTTGAAAGGAGTGATCATGCGCATCCTGGTCTTCATGTCCCTGCTCGCAGCGACGACGGTGGCCGCAGCCGCCGGCGATCCCAAGGTCGGCAAGACGCTGCACGACAAGCAATGCATCAGCTGCCACGCGCGCCTGTTCGGCGGCGACGGCTCCAAGGTCTATACGCGCTCACCGCGCCTGATCAATGACAAGACCTCACTGGCGCAGCGCGTCGCGATGTGCGCGTCGCAGACCGGCGCCAAGTGGTTCCCGGAAGAGGAGGAGCATGTGGTCGCCTACCTCAACCAGCAGTTCTACAAGTTCAAGTGAGGAGGCCGTGATGGAAGGCGTCTGCGATCTTGCCAAGGGGAAGTGCAAGCCCTGCGAAGGCGGCGTGCCGCCGCTGCACGAGGCCGAGGTGTCGGAACGGCTCGGACAGCTCGATGGCTGGTCGCTGGTCGGCCACGCCATCGTCAAGACCTGGCATTTCAAGAACTACCACGAGACCATGGCGTTCGTGAATGCGACCGCCTGGATCTCGCATCGTGAGGACCACCATCCCGACCTCGCCGTCGGCTTCAACAAGTGCACGGCGACCTACACCACCCACGCGATCGGCGGCCTCAGCGAGAACGACTTCATCTGCGCGGCGAAGCTGGACGCGCTGTTCGCGCTTTGAGCCTGCACGGCCGGGTCGTGGCCGTCTTCGGGCGGCATTACGAAGTCGAATCGGACGACGGCCGCAGCTGGCAGGCGACGCCGCGCGCCAAACGCAGCGTCTATGCCTGCGGCGACCGCGTCGCGCTGGACCCGGCGCCGGCCGGCCAGGCACGCATCCTCGAGGCCCTGCCGCGAACCTCGCTGCTTTACCGCAGCGACGAATGGAAGCAGAAGCTGATCGCCGCCAACGCGACGCAGATCGTGCTGGTGACCGCCTGCGAGCCGGCCTTCTCCGACGAGTTGCTGTCGCGCGCGCTGGTGGCCGCGGAGCATGACCGCCTGCGTGCCGTGATCGTGCTCAACAAATCCGATCTGGCCGACCGCCTGGCGGCGGCACGGGCGCAGTTGGCCCCGTTCGAGGCACTCGGCTATCCCGTGCTCGAACTGTGCGCGCGTCAGGACGTCGGTCCGCTGCGGCCGCATCTGCATGGCCAGGCCTCGGTGCTGGTCGGGCAATCCGGCATGGGCAAGTCGACCATCATCAACGCGCTCGTTCCCGGCGCCGACGCCGCGACGCGCGAAATATCCACCGCGCTCGATTCGGGCAAGCACACGACCACGTATGCGCGGTTCTATCGCCTCGACGCCGAAAGCGCCGTCATCGACTCGCCGGGCCTGCAGGAATTCGGGCTGGCCCACCTGGCTTTCGGCGACGTCGAGGACGGCTTCCCCGAGTTCCGCGCGACGCTCGGCCGCTGCCGTTTCCACGATTGCCGCCATGCGGCGGAGCCGGACTGCGCAGTGAAGGCCCTGGTGGCCTCGGGCAAGATCGATCCACGGCGCTACGAGCATTTCCGCAGCATCACGGCGAGGACCGGGTGACGCCGGTTTCCGTCCATGCCCGCTGGTTCCTGGCATCGGGCGCCCTGCTCGCGGCGGTTGCCGTCGCGCTAGGCGCGGCGGCGAGCCACGCCTTGCGTCCCCTTCTCGCCGCGAACGACCCGGCCGGCTGGTTTGCCGTCGCGCCCGAATACCATCGCTGGCATGCCGGCGGCCTGATCGCGGTCGGCCTCGCTGCGGCGCTCTTCCCCGCGTCGCGCTGGTTCACGCTGGCCGGCTGGCTGCTGCTGGCGGGCATCGTTCTGTTTTCCGGCAGCCTGTATCTGCGCAGCCTTGCCGGCGTGCACGCCCTCCATGCGGTGACGCCCTTCGGCGGCGCGGCCTTCATCCTCGGCTGGCTGACGGCGGCCGTAGGAGGACTACGGCTGCCTTCGCAAAGAACCTGAAAAGAAAACGGGCGCGGAGATCGCTCTCCGCGCCCGCCTTGTACCTGCCTGCCGAACTTACAGGCGCTCGTAGATCGTCGTGATGCCCTGGCCGCCGCCGATGCACATCGTGGCAAGGCCATAGCGGCCGCCCGTGCGATGCAGCTCATGCAGCAGCTTGGTTACGATCACCGCGCCGGTGGCGCCGACGGGGTGGCCCAGGGCAATGGCGCCGCCGTTCGGGTTGGTCTTGGCCGCATCCAGCTCGAGTCCGCGCGAGACGGCGATGGACTGCGCCGCAAAAGCCTCGTTCGATTCGATGACGTCCATCTGGTCCAGCGTGAGGCCCGCCTTCTTGAGGGCGACCTTGGTGGAGGGGATCGGGCCTTCGCCCATGACGTCGTTCGGCACACCGGCGATCGCGTAAGCGACCAGGCGCGCCATCGGCTTGTAGCCGGCGGCGGAAGCCTTCGCCGCATCGGCCAGCACCAGGAACGCGGCAGCGTCGTTGATGCCGGACGCGTTGCCGGCGGTGACGGTGCCGTCCTTCTTGAAGGCCGGCTTCATCTTGGCGAGCGATTCCATGGTCGTGCCCGCCTTCGGATGCTCGTCGGTGTCGAACACCACGTCGCCCTTGCGGGTCTGGAAGGTGATCGGCACGATCTGCGACTTGAAGCGGCCGTCGGCGATGGCCGCCGCCGCGCGCTTCTGCGATTCGACCGCGAAGGCATCCTGCTGCTCGCGCGTGATGCCCCACTTCGTCGCCAGGTTCTCGGCGGTGATGCCCATGTGGCCGACGCCGAACGGGTCGGTCAGCACGGCCACCATCGCGTCGATCGCCTTGGTATCGCCCATGCGGGCGCCGGAACGCAGCGCCGGCAGCAGGTAGGCGCCGCGCGACATCACTTCGACGCCGCCCGCGAGGGCGAAGTCGGCATCGCCGAGCATGATGGCCTGCGCCGAGCTGACGATGGCCTGCTGCGACGAGCCGCACAGGCGGTTCACCGCGAAGGCGACGGAATCCATGGTCATGCCGCCCTGGATGGTGGCGACGCGCGCCACATACGGATAGCGGGATTCGGTGGGAATGCAGTTGCCGACGGTGGCGAAGGTGATCTGCTTGGGATCGACGCCCGAGCGCGCGATGGTTTCCTTGACGACCACGCCGCCCAGTTCGGCCGGCTCCATATCCTTGAGCGAACCGTTGAAGGCTCCGACGGCGCTGCGCGCCGCGCTCAGTACGACGATCTCTCTGTCTGCCATTTTCGTCTCCTGTAAAAAATCAGTTGCCGACCCAGCTTGCGATCCAGAGCAAGGCCAGCAGCATCAAGGCCATCACCAAGGTCCGCCAGACCAGGCCTATGGTGCTTTGCATGAAGTCGGCGTCCGCCTCGTCGTCCAGACCGAGTTCGGGGCGATCCGCCATGAAGTTGTCCTGCCGCAGCGGCATGCCGAGCTTGACGCCGAGGGCACCGGCTCCGCTCGCGAGCAGGATGCCGGCGCTTGGCTCCGGCCAGCGCTGCGCCTGGTTGCGCCAGCAGTAGACGGCGTCCTCGAAGTCGCCGACCACCGCAAACGATGCCGCCGTCAGCCGCACCGGCAGCCAGTCGATCGCCTCGAAGGCCTGCACGGCGAAATGGCCGAATTGCCCGAACTCCGCCTCGCGCGGTTCGCCCCATTGCCGGTGGAACGCCAGCGACAGGCGATAGAGCAGCGCACCGGCAGGGCCCAGCACGACGAACCAGAAGAAGGGTGCGAAGACGTGCCGATGCGAGCACACGAGCGCCTGCTCGATCGACAGCCGGGCGATCTCGCTCGATCCCATGTGGTCCGAACTGCTGCCCCGCCATGCGGCGAGCAGCTGGCGCGCGCGATCCAGTTCACCCGCGCGCAGAGCCAGATGGATCTCGGTGAACGAGTGGCTGAACTGCCTGAAGCCGGCGGTCAGGTAGAGCACGCCGACGCCCAGCGCCAAGCTGAAGACGGGGTGACCGAAATAGCCGAGCACCAGTTGCAGGACGAAGACCGTCGCCGCAGGAAGCGCCACGCCGGCCATCCATGCCGCCAAGCCCTGACGGCGTTCGCCGGCGTTGAAATGCCGCTCGAGAAAGTCGCCGTAGCCTCGCAGCAAGGCTTCGATCCGCGTAACGGGCGCGGGCCTCGCCTGATCCAAAAGGAGAGCAAGAACGATTGCGAAAAGGGTCATGGGGATTTGTTGCGTTGCAACGAGAAAGATACCACAGCTTACCGCGTTGTCCGCAGCGCGGCAGTCCACGCATTAGGCACGTTCGGGATGCAGGAATCGGTGGAGGCTGACCAGCATTCCGGCCGTGGCGCCCCAGATGTAGCGATCGTTCCAGGGCACTGCCCAGTACTCGCGCAGCGCCCCTCGCACCTCGATGCGATGGCGCTGGTGATTCGCGGCGTCGAGCAGGAAGGCGAGCGGCGGCTCGAACACGTCCGCCACCTCGAAGTCGTCCAGGCGCAGGTCGAGCGGCGGCTGCACCAGCCCGACCACGGGCGTGACGCGAAAGCCGGTGCCAGTGACGTAATCGGGCAACCGGCCGAGCACTTCCACCTGCGCCGGGTCGATGCCGACTTCCTCGTAGGCCTCGCGCAGCGCCGTGTCGACCGGCGTCGCGTCAATGGTTTCGCAACGGCCGCCGGGAAAGCTCACCTGGCCGGCGTGATCGCGCAGGTGCGCGGTGCGCTGAGTGAGAAGCACGGTAAGGCCGCTGTCGCGGTCGACGATGGGGATCAGCACGGCCGCGGGCATCAGCGCCTCCTGCGGCGCGCCGGGCTCCACCACTTCGTCGGCAACGGCATCCGCAGTTGCGAAACGTTCACGCAGGCGGGCGGGCGAAAGCATCAATAGCGCTTCCGCAAGGTCATCGTGTCGCCATCGCGCTTCATCTCGACGCGGTTGAGGAAGCTCATGCCGAGCAGTGCCACCGGCATGCTGGTCTCGATCACCGATACCTCGACCTCGTGCAGCGTAATATCGCCCAGCCGCACCGTGGCACCCGGCACGCGCCACGCGCGCACCAGCCCGTTGGCCGTCGAGGTGGCACCCATTTGCCCCCTGCGGTAGTCAATGCCGGCACGCGCCGCATCCGCGGCATTCAGCGAGACATAGCTGGCGCCGGTGTCGACAATGAAGCGCATCGCGGCACCGTTGACGCTGCCGGCGGAGATGAAGTGCCCGCCGCCGTCCGCGGTCAAGGTAACGGTCGAACCGCCGCCCGATCCGCCGCTCGACGCGCTCTGTTCGCCCAGAACCAGCCGTTGCCGCTTGCCTTCGATCTCGAAGACCGCGGCATCGCTTTCAACCGCGAGGAGCTTCACGCCGTCGGCCGCCTTGCCGCCGACTGAAACGGTGCGCGGACTGCCGCCGTTCACCACGACGACGGCTCGGCCCGGCAACAGTCCGGCGAGAGCGACGTCGGCACACCATGCCGACGACATGGAGAACGACGCAAGGGACGCCAGGATAGAATGCCGAACCAGTCCTGCCAGGGGAATCCGCATGAAGCCCGTCGCCATTTTTCGTCACAGCCCGGGTGAAGGTCCGGGGTATTTTGCCACATTCCTCGAAGCCAACTCGGTGCCGTGGGAACTCCACAGGAGCGATGAAGGCGAGGCCGTGCCGGCCGATCCCTCGGCCTTTTCGGGGCTGTGCTTCATGGGCGGTCCGATGAGCGTCAACGACGACCTGCCCTGGATCGGGCCCACGCTGGCGCTCATTCGCGCAGCGGTCGCGCGCGACATCCCGGTCATCGGCCATTGCCTCGGCGGCCAGTTGATGTCGAAGGCGCTCGGCGGCAGTGTCGGCAAGAACGCGGTGAAGGAAATCGGCTGGGGCACGGTGAACGCAACGAGCGAGGAGGCACGCGCCTGGCTCGGCGACATTGCTTCCTTCGACGCCTTCCACTGGCATGGCGAGACCTTCACGATTCCCGACGGCGCCACGCGCATCCTCGGCAGCCCCTTCTGCCAGAACCAGGCCTTCGTCATGGGACCGCACCTCGGCATGCAATGCCACGTCGAGATGACTGAAGCGCTGATCCGCCTGTGGAACCGCCAGTGGGCGGCAGAGAGTGCGGTGCCGAGCGCGTCCGTGCAAACGCCCGAGCAGATGTACGAACGCATCGATGAACGCATCGCCGCCATGCGCAGGGCTGCCGATTCAATGTATGCGAAGTGGATCAGGCAACTGAAGACCTGAGCGCTTGCAGCCGCTCTTGCTCATATATACTCGATGCCATTGACATTGAACGGCAAAGAGGAGGGGAGCCATGAGCGGACGGAAAAAGCAGGTGCAGTTCGGAGCCAGCATGAGCGCGGCGGCGATCCTGCGGATGCAAAGTACCGGCAACGGACCGGGAACCGGCGGGCGAAAGGGCGGCCACCAGCGGGGTGCCGGCCAGAAGGGCGGCGGAAAGAGCGCCAGCGACCACGGCATCAACCAAGGCAAGCTCGCCATGCGCGCCTCGAAGCAGGTCACCGGCAATCTCACGAATGCTCAGCGCACCATGGCGGCGCGACAGCTGAAGTCTCAGCAGTCCTCCAACAGCCCCAAATCGGCCGCCAAGAACAAACCGCCCGCGACCGTCAAGAACAATCCCAAGAATCAACCCAAGATGGTCGTGCAGCAGCTCGGCAACCGCCTTGTGAGGCAGAAGTTTACGGGGCTCGACGACATTTAGACGGCGGTACCGAATTCAGTCGCGGAAATTCCCGTACTGCAGCGGAAAGTCGGTCACCGACTTCTTTACCAGCGCGATCGTCTCCTGCAGGATGTCGCGCTTGGCGCCGGTCACGCGCACGGCGTCGCCCTGAATGTTCGCCTGGACCTTTAGCTTGCTGTCCTTGATCATCTTCACGATCTTCTTGGCCAGTTCCTGCTCGATGCCGAGCTTGATCTTCAGTTCCTGCTTCGCCTTGTTGCCGGAGACCACCTCGACCTTGCCGATGTCGAGGCGCTTGGTGCTCTCGCGCTCCTTCTTCTCCATCTCGGGGAACAGGATGTCCTTGACCTGGCCCAGCTGGAACTCGGAATCGCCGAAGATGGTGATGAGCTTGTCCTTCTCGTTGAACTCGACCTTCGCGCTGGTGCCCTTGAAGTCGTAGCGGTTGCCGATATGGCGGCCGGCGACGTCGACGGCATTCTTCAGAGCGACCATGTCGGCTTCTGAGGTGATGTCGAAAGATGGCATGGGTGTCTCCCGGATGGCAATGGCGTCAGCGCGCGATTATCTCAAATCGGCCGCCGCCGGTCAGCGCCGCCGCCACACCATCCATCTTTCGCGCCCGGCGAACGGGCCGATCGAATCGGCCACGCCCGCTTCGGCTTCCAGGGTGAAGTACGGGTCAAGCATGGCGTCCAGCGCCTCGCGCGCGACGCCGAACGGCGGCCCCTTCGGGTCCTCGCCGAAGAAATAGAAGCCGGCTAGGAGCCCGCCCGCATCGACCAGTTCCGCCATGCGCGGGCCGTAATCGGACCACAACTTGCGCGGCAAGGCGCACAGGAAGGCGCGCTCATAGACCAGGCCATAGGGACGCGCCGGCTGGTGCGTGAAGAAGTCGTCATGCAGCAGCGCTCCGTTCCAGTCGCCGAGGTTCCTGCGAGCCGCATCGATGGCAGCCGCAGAGAAATCCAGCGCCGTCACCGCCCAGCCGAGGCGGTCGAGGAAGGCCGCCTCGTAGGCGCTGCCGCAACCGGGAACGAGCGCGCGGCGCGCCTGACCGGAAGCGTCGGCCGACATCTCGCCGGCTGCAAAGGCCTGCAGCGCCGCCGGGACGCGCCCGGCATCCCAGGGAGTGGTGCCGTCCCGGAAGCGCTTGTCCCAGAATTCGGGCAGTTCGGGGCGCTGGTGATCCGGCTTCCCGGGCGGCGCGGTCATTCAGCCAAAATGGCAGACGTAGTGATAGGGCTCGCCGCTGACTTCGATGTCGAAGCTCGAATTGCCGGGCACGTTGAAGCTCTGGCCGGCGCCGTAGGTCTTCCACTCGGTTTCGTTCTTGAGGCGCACGCGGCACGAACCGGCCACGCCTTCCATGATCTCCGGCACGCCGGTGTTGAAGGTGAGGGTCGCCGGCAGGATGACGCCGACGCTCTTCTTCGTGCCGTCGGCAAACTGAACGGTGTGGCTTACGCACTTGCCGTCGAAATAGACGTTGGCCTTCTTGACGACGGAAACGTTATCGAACTGCGACATGGATCAGATTCCCCACATTTTCTGGATGACGGATTTCGCGACGAACCCCAGCATGCCGAAGGCCAGCACGAAGAACAGCACGAACGTGCCCGTTTTGCCGGCCTTCGATTTGTACGCGAGCTCGCCGATGATGAAGAGCATGTAGGCCATGAACAGGCCGAGGCCCCACGTCACGCCCCACTGCGAGACCTGCTCTTCGGTGAAGCCGAACATGCTTACTTCTTCGCGCCCTTAGCGCGCTTCTGCTGGGCGTTGGCGGCGATGCGCATGCGCAGGGCGTTGAGCTTGATGAAGCCCGCGGCGTCGCGCTGGTCGTATGCGCCGGCGTCGTCCTCGAAGGTGGCGATGGTCGGGTCGAACAGCGAGTCGGTCTTCGAGTCGCGGCTGACGACGATCACGTTGCCCTTGTAGAGCTTGAGGCGCACCCAGCCATTGACCGTCTGCTGCGTGTGGTCGATCAGCGCCTGCAGGGCGCGGCGCTCGGGGCTCCACCAGTAGCCGTTGTAGATCAGGCTGGCGTAGCGCGGCATCAGGTCGTCCTTCAGATGCGCGACTTCGCGGTCGAGGCAGACCGATTCGATGGCACGGTGCGCGCGCAGCAGGATCGTGCCCCCGGGCGTTTCGTAGCAGCCGCGCGACTTCATGCCGACGTAGCGGTTCTCGACGAGGTCAAGGCGACCGATGCCATGCTTGCCGCCGAGTTCGTTGAGCTTGGCCAGCAGCTGGTGGGCCTTCATCTTCTTGCCGTCGATCGAGACAAGGTCGCCCTGCTTGAACTCGAGGTCGATGTACTGTGCCTTGTCCGGCGCCTTCTCTGGCGAGACGGTCCAGCGCCACATGCTCTCCTCGGCCTCGGCGCCCGGGTTTTCCAGGTGGCGGCCTTCGTAGGAGATGTGCAGCAGGTTGGCGTCCATCGAGTAGGGCGAACCGCCCTTCTTGTGCTTCATGTCGATCGGGATGCCGTGCTTCTCAGCGTACGCCATCAGCTTCTCGCGCGACAGCAGGTCCCACTCGCGCCACGGCGCGATGATCTTGACGTTCGGCATCAGCGCGTAGGCGCCGAGCTCGAAGCGCACCTGGTCGTTGCCCTTGCCGGTGGCGCCGTGGGAGATGGCTTCGGCGCCGGTCTTCTGCGCGATCTCAACGAGGCGCTTGGCGATCAGCGGACGCGCGATCGAGGTGCCGAGCAGGTATTCGCCTTCGTAGATGGTGTTGCAGCGGAACATCGGGAAGACGAAGTCGCGCACGAACTCCTCGCGCAGGTCGTCGATAAAGATGTTCTTCTTCTTGATGCCCAGTTGGATGGCCTTGGCGCGCGCCGGCTCCAGTTCCTCGCCCTGGCCGAGGTCGGCGGTGAAGGTCACCACTTCGCAGTTGTAGGTGTCCTGCAGCCACTTCAGGATCACGGAGGTATCGAGGCCGCCCGAATAGGCGAGCACCGCTTTCTTCACGTCGCTCATGGTTCCACTCTTTGATTTACTTGGTTTCGATTCGGCCGAGCAGCAGGTACTCCATGAGCGCCTTCTGCACGTGGAGGCGGTTCTCCGCCTCGTCCCACACCACGCTTTGCGGCCCGTCGATGACTTCGGCCGCGACTTCCTCGCCGCGATGCGCAGGCAGGCAGTGCATGAACACCGCATCTGCGTTCGCGACCTTCATCATGTCGGCGTCGACCTGCCAATCGGCGAAGTCGCGCAGACGCTCCTCGTTCTCGGCCTCGAAGCCCATGCTGGTCCACACGTCGGTGGTCACCAGGTGCGCGCCGCGCACGGCGTCCATCGGGTCCGCGAATTCCTCGTAGTGGTCGGTGCCGTAGAGATTGGCGCGCTCGGGCTCGACCTCGTAGCCGGGGGGCGTCGACACGTGGACGTTGAAGCCGAACACCTCGGCCGCCTGCAGCCAGGTGTTGCAGACGTTGTTGGAATCGCCGATCCACGCCACCGTCTTGCCCTCGATCGAGCCTCGATGCTCGATGTAGGTATAGATGTCGGCCAGGATCTGGCACGGGTGGTATTCGTTGGTCAGGCCGTTGATGACCGGCACACGCGAATTCGCGGCGAAGCGTTCGATGATGTCCTGCTCGAAGGTGCGGATCATCACGATGTCGCTCATGCGCGAGATCACCTGCGCGGCATCCTCCACCGGCTCACCGCGGCCGAGTTGCGAATCGCGCGTGTTGAGGTAGATGGCGGAGCCGCCGAGTTGCTGCATTCCGGCCTCGAACGACAGGCGCGTGCGGGTGCTGGCCTTCTCGAAGATCATCACCAGCGTGCGGTCCTGCAGCGGCCAGTACTTCTTGTACGACTTGAACTGCTGCTTGATCCAGCGCGTGCGGTCGAACACGTAATTGAGTTCTTCGCGCGTGAAGTCGTTGAGCTGGAGGAAATGCCTGATGGAGCTCATGTCAGGCCCCGAGGAATTTCTTCACCAGCGGCGCCAGCGTGTCCACCAACTGCTGGGCCTCGGCATCCGAGAATACGAGCGGCGGCAGCAGGCGGATGACGTTGTCGGCCGTCACGTTGATCAGCAGGTCGGCGCCCAGCGCGATCTTGACCAGTTCTCCGCACGGACGATCGAGTTCGATGCCGACCATCAGGCCGTCGCCACGCACTTCCAATACGCCCGGGACGCCGTCGAAGCGATCCTGGAAACCGGCGCGGATGGTGGCCCCCAGGCGCGCCGCGCGGTCCATGAGGCCATCGGCGACGATGACGTCGAGCGTCGTCAGCGCCGCCACGCAGGCGAGCGGATTGCCGCCGAAAGTCGAACCGTGCTTGCCGGGCTGGAAAACACCCGCGGCCTTTCCGGCCGCCAGGCAGGCGCCGATCGGCACGCCAGAACCGAAACCCTTGACGAACGTCATGACGTCCGGCTTGATGCCGGCGTGCTGGTGCGCGAACCAGGCGCCGGTACGGCCAATGCCGCACTGAACCTCGTCCACCATGAACAGCCAGCCCTTGTCGTCGCAAATGCGGCGCAGCGCCCGGATGTAATCCTGGTGCGCAATGTTCACGCCGCCTTCGCCCTGGATCGGCTCGAACAGCACGGCGACCACGCTCGGATTGTTCGCGGCCACCTGCTCGACGGCCGGCAGGTCGTCGAAGGGCACGCGCACGAAACCGGAAACGAGCGGTTCGAACCCGGCCTGCACCTTGCGGTTGCCGGTTGCCGACAGCGTGGCCATGGTGCGGCCGTGGAAGGCCTTCTCCATCACGATGATGGCCGGGCTCTCGATGTCCTTCTGGTGGCCGTAGAGGCGCGCCAGCTTGATCGCCGCCTCGTTCGCCTCGCAACCGGAATTGCAGAAGAAGACCTCGTCCATGTGCGAGATCGCCGCCAGCCGATGGGCCAGCACTTCCTGCTCGCGAATGCGGTAGATGTTCGACGTGTGGATCAAGCGGCCGGCCTGCTCGGAGAGCGCGCGCACCAGGCGCGGATGATTGTGGCCCAGCGTATTGACCGCGATACCGGCGAGCGCGTCGAGATAACGGCGCCCCTGCTCGTCATACACGTGGCAGCCCTCGCCGTGCGTAAACGCCAACGGCAACCGCGTATAGGTATTCATCACGTGAGACATGGGATACTTGCTCCGCATTAAAAAAGACACGGCGGACCCGCCATGCGGCCGCCGTGCTTGCAAAAGAGTGTATCTTAAGTGCGGCCTCTATAGGAAGTACCTTCGGTCAATGCGCATCGTCATCTTCAACCAGAAGGGGGGCGTCGGGAAGACGACGACCGCCATCAACCTGGCCGCCGCGCTGGCACGCAAGGAGCATCCGGTACTGCTCGTCGACCTCGATCCGCAGGCGCACCTGTCCGCCATCCACGGCAGCGCGCTCGGAGAGGTTGGCAACAGCGTCTTCGCCTTCTACCAGGACAACCGTCCGCTGCCCCAGTTGGAAATCGACTGGCCCGGCATCGGCCGACTGATCCCCGCGCACACGGAACTGATCAAGGTCGACTCCCTGTTCGGCAAGGGGCCCAACATCCTCAACAAGCTGAACCGCGGCCTTTCGGAATGCGAGAATGGAAGGACGGTCATCGTCGACTGCTGCCCGTTCCTCGGCGTGCTGTCGTTGAATGCCGTCTTTGCAGCCGACAAGGTGCTGGTGCCGATATCTTCGGATTACCTGTCGATGCGCGGCGCGGTGCAGATCGAGCGCACGCTGAAGGCCATTGAACCGGTGCTCAAGAAACGGGTGGACCGCCGCTACCTGCTGACCCGCTTCGATCGGCGGCGGAACATGAGTTTCGAGGTGATGGCGCGCCTGAAGGAACAGTTCGGCGACGACGTGTGCGAAACGACGATTTCAGAGAATGTAGCCGTGGCGGAAGCGCCGGCATTGAACCGCGACGTCTTCTCGCACGATGCGGACAGCCGCGGTGCCAAGGACTACGAAAGCCTGCGCGACGAACTGGTCGCCGCGGGCTTCTTCAACGCGTAGCGATCAGACGGGCCACGTCTTCGAAGCTCGCGGCCGGGCTGCGCACGACGCCGAACAGCGGCAGGCATTCGATGATTTCGCATTCGTGATACATCTGCCGGAGCTTGCGCTCGGCATCGCCGCCGTCGCGTCCGTAGATCTGAAGATTCTCGACCGTCAAGCCGTCGCGGGTGCGAATGCGAAACCCGTACTTGGTCATTACGGGGGCTTGCATAAGAATTCCCCTTCCGTGTCAACAATCTCATGACACTATATCGAGTAAATTCTTACAAATCAAGCTAGCATGTTCATGTAGCTTGGTTTTTGGTCCAAACCGTTTGCCTTTAGTACGAAGGTTCGTCGACAACGCGAGGCGGCGCCACAAATGAAAATCGCCCGCCGACCAGGGGCCGGCGGGCGACAGCAAACGACTACCGTCGGGTCAGAGCGCCTTGATGGCGGCCGACAGGCGGCTCTTGTGGCGAGCAGCCTTGTTCTTGTGGATGATCTTCTTGTCGGCGATGGAATCGATGACGCCTTGCGATTCCTTGAAGACGGCCTGGGCGGCGGCCTTGTCACCGGCATCGACGGCCTTTTGCACCTTCTTGATCGCGGTGCGCAGGGTCGAGCGCAGGCTCATATTGTGGGCGCGCTGCTGGACGGCTTGACGGGCGCGCTTGCGGGCTTGTGCGGAATTGGCCATGGAATGGAATCCGGGTGGGTGTTCGAGAAAGCCGCGGATTATAGGGACTTCCTTCCCGCAATGCAAGACGCCCGAAACCGGAAAAGCCGGTAGCATCCCGGCCCATGAATCTGCTCAGAGCGCTGGCGACCGTCAGCAGCATGACGCTGCTGTCCCGCATCCTCGGTTTCGTACGCGACTTCGTCATCGCCCGCGCCTTCGGCGCGGGCTTCGCCACCGACGCCTTCTTCGTCGCCTTCCGACTGCCGAACCTGCTGCGGCGGCTGTTCGCCGAAGGCGCCTTTTCGCAAGCCTTCGTGCCGCTCTTGGCCGAGTATCACAGCCGGCGCGGCGAAGCCGAAACCAAGCGGCTGGTCGACCGCGTCGCCACCACGCTGTTCCTCGCCGTCATGCTGGTGACCCTGGTCGGGATCGTCGCGTCGCCCGCGCTGATCTACGTCACGGCGCCGGGCTTCGCGGCCGACGCGGCGAAATTCGACCTGACGGTTCAGCTCACCCGCATCACCTTTCCCTACATCCTGTTCATGGCCCTGGTGGCGCTCGCCGCCGGCATCCTGAATACCTGGAGCAAGTTCGCGCTGCCGGCGTTCACGCCGGTGCTGCTGAATCTTTCGTTCATCGGCATGGCCTTGCTGGCAGCGCCGTACTTCGATCCGCCGGTTCTCGTGCTCGCCTGGGCGGTCTTTCTCGGCGGCGCCCTTCAGCTCGCCCTACAGCTGCCGGCCCTCAAGCGCATCGGCATGCTGCCGCGCTTCGAGTTCGCCCCGGGCGATCCAGGCGTGCGCCGCGTGCTGACGCTGATGGGCCCGGCCGTGATCGGCGTTTCGGTATCGCAGATCTCGCTGCTGATCAACACGGTGTTCGCGTCCTTCCTGCCGTCTGGCAGCGTCTCATGGCTCTATTACGCCGACCGCCTGATGGAATTCCCCACGGGGCTGCTCGGCGCCGCCCTCGGCACGATCCTCTTGCCCAGTCTGGCGAAGGCGCATGCCGCCGACCGCGGCGAAGACTTTTCCGCACTGCTCGACTGGGGCCTGCGCCTAACGCTGCTGCTCACGCTGCCTGCCGCACTGGGGCTTGCCATGCTGGCCGTGCCGCTGCTCGCGACGTTGTTCCACTACGGCGCGTTCTCGGCCAACGACGTGATGCAGTCGCGCACCGCGCTGATGGCGTACAGCATCGGCCTTTCCGGCCTGATCCTGGTGAAGATCCTGGCGCCCGGGTTCTACGCGCGGCAGGACATCAAGACACCGGTGAAGATCGCGCTCGTCACGCTGACTGCAACGCAACTCATGAACCTCGCCTTCATCGGCTGGCTGCGCCACGCCGGGCTCGCCCTGTCCATCGGACTGGCCTCCTGCTTCAACGCAGCCCTGCTCTACCGCGGCCTGCGCCAGCGCGGCGCTTATCAGCCGAAGGCCGGCTGGCTCGCCTTTGCGCTCAAGCTCGGCGCGGCGCTGCTGGTGATGGCTGCCACGCTATGGTTTGCGGCCGGAGAGGACGCGGCATGGCTCGCGATGACGGGCAGCCAGAAGGTATTGCGGCTCGCCGCGGTGATCGGTGCGGGCGTTCTCGCCTACTTCGGCACGCTGGCCTTGCTCGGATTCCGTCTCGCGCACTTCCGGCACCGCACGGCCGCCTGATCACTCCCCGCCCGCCAGACCCTCGCGGCGCGGATCGACCGCACCGACCCAGGCCTTGCCGCGGCGCACGATCATTTCGAGCCCGCTCGTCATTTCGTCACTCGCCGTCGCCTCGCCGAGCCTCTGCAGTGCCGGGCCGATGCGGTCGGCGAATTCGCCCTGCTCGAGTTCCGTCGGTCCGTTGCGGCTACCGAAGTGCGGCAGCGCGACAGCGGCCTCGGGCGCCATCTTCCAATCCAGCAGCGCCACCAGCGCCTGCGCAACGTAGTTGATGATGCGCTGTCCGCCCGGCGAGCCGAGCACGGCGACGAGCCGGCCATGCCTATCGAACACCATCGTCGGCGCCATTGACGACAGCGGACGTTTGCCCGGCTGGACGCGATTTGCCGCCGGACGGCCATCGTCCGAAGGACTGAACGAGAAATCGGTGAGCTGGTTGTTGAGCAGGAAGCCGTCGACGAGCGTGCGGCTGCCGAAGGCATCTTCGACCGAGGTCGTCATGGCCACCGCATTGCCCTGCGCGTCGACGATCGACAAGTGGGCCGTCGCGGGAATTTCTGGGGCCCGATCGTCGGACAGCGCATCGCGCTGCGGCAAGTGCCCGGGCGGGGCGACGCCGAGCGACTTCTCAGGCCGCATCAGCTTGGCGCGCCCGTCGAGGTAATCGGGCGCGAGAAGTTCGCGCTGCGGCACGGCGAAGAAATCGGGATCGCCGAGATAACGCTTGCGGTCGGCGAAAGCCAGGCGGCCCGCTTCGCCGAACCAATGGACGGCCTGCGCCGACATCGGCGCGGCCCTGTCGAACGGCGCACGCTGAAGGAGTCCCAGCATCTGCAAGACCGTGACGCCACCCGACGACGGCGGCGGCATGCCGCAGATGCGCCACGCCCGGTACTGCGCGCAGACCGGCTCCCGCTGTTTGGCGCGGTAATCGGCAAGATCGGCGACGTCGAGGTCGCCGCCCCTGGCGCGCGCCGCTGCCGCAATGTCGACGGCAAGCGGACCGCGGTAGAAGGCGTCCGCGCCTCCGAGCGCGATCTGCCTCAGGGTTGCGGCGAGCGCAGGATTCTTCAGCACCTGACCGGCGGCCAGCGCGGTTCCGTCGGCATGGTAATAGAGCCGCCGGGCGCCCGGATCGCCGCGCAGGAAGGCGTCATCGCGCAGCAACTGATGCAGCCGCGGCGAGACGGGGAAGCCGAATTCGGCCAGACGCATGGCCGGCTCGAACAGGCGCGACCAAGGCAGCCTGCCGTAGCGGGCGTGCGCCTCGGCCAGGAGGGCCACCACGCCGGGCGTGCCGATCGACTTTCCTGTCGCCACGACGTCGCGGAACTTCGCGCCGGCAAAGCGCACCGGCGTCGCGGCGCGCGGCGCCGTCTCGCGCCCGTCGAACGCGGTCGCCTGCCGCCGGGCAGCGTCCCAGTGGAGCAGGAAGGCGCCGCCGCCGATGCCCGAAGACTGCGGCTCGACGACAGTGAGGGCCAGTTGGGTGGCGATCGCCGCATCCACGGCGCTCCCGCCAAGACGAAGCATCTCGAGCGCCGCGCGCGTCGCATGCTCGTTCGACGTCACAGCCAGGTAGCGCTGGGCCACCACCGGGGGTTGCGGGACAAAGCCACTCGCCGCCTCGGGCTGCGCCGGCGACTGCGCCCAAGCCAGCGACCACAGTAGGCAAAATCCCGCAAAGCCGAATTTCGTGAAGGCTGATGGCTGCATGGCAGGTTACGCCGAAACAAAACGGGCAGCCCGCAGGCTGCCCGTTTTGAGGTGAAGCGAAAGAATCATCAAGCCACGAGCGGCAGAATCAGCAGCGCGACGATGTTGATGATCTTGATCAGCGGGTTGACCGCCGGGCCGGCCGTATCCTTGTACGGGTCGCCCACGGTGTCGCCGGTCACCGCGGCCTTGTGAGCCTCGGAACCCTTGCCGCCGAAGTGGCCGTCCTCGATGTACTTCTTGGCGTTGTCCCAGCAGCCGCCGCCGGTGGTCATGGAGATCGCGACGAAGATGCCGGTCACGATCGTGCCCATCAGCACGCCGCCGAGGGCGCGCACGCCGGCGCCGGAGCCCATCAGGAAATTCATGGCCACCGCGGTGACGAGCGGAACCAGAACGGGCAGGAGCGACGGGATCATCATTTCCTTGATGGCCGCCTTGGTCAGCATGTCGACGCAGGTGCCGTATTCGGGCTTGGCCGTGCCTTCCATGATGCCCTTGATTTCCTTGAACTGGCGGCGCACTTCCACGACCACGGAACCGGCAGCGCGGCCGACCGCTTCCATGCCCATGGCAGCGAACAGGTAAGGCACCATGCCGCCGATGAACAGGCCGATGATGACGGCCGGATCGGACAGGTCGAACATGAAGTGCTTGCCGAGGCCTTCAAGGCCGTGCGTGAAGTCGGCGAACAGCACCAGCGCGGCGAGGCCGGCGGAACCGATCGCGTAGCCCTTGGTCACCGCCTTGGTCGTGTTGCCGACGGCGTCGAGCGGATCGGTGATCGCGCGCACGCTGTCCGGCAGTTCGGCCATTTCGGCGATGCCGCCGGCGTTGTCGGTGATCGGGCCGTAGGCGTCGAGCGCCACGATGATGCCCGCCATCGACAGCATGGACGTGGCAGCGATCGCGATGCCGTAAAGGCCGCCGAGGGTGTAGGAGGCCCAGATGGCTGCGCACACCGACAGGACCGGCCAGGCGGTGGACTTCATCGAAACGCCGAGACCGGCGATGATGTTGGTGCCATGGCCCGTGGTGGAAGCCTGAGCGACGTGCTGCACCGGCTTGAACTCGGTGCCGGTGTAATACTCGGTGATGTACACCATCAGACCGGTCAGCACCAGGCCGACCACCGCGGCGCCGTAGAGGCGCATCTGAGAGCCGCCGCTGATCTGCAGCACAGCGTCGAGCAGATGGTCGTCGATGAAGTAGGCGGTCATCGGGTAGAACGCGATCAAGGCCAGCACGCCGGCGACGATCAGGCCCTTGTAGAGGGCGTTCATGATCTTCGCGCCCGGCGAGGTCTTGACGAACATCACGCCGATGATCGAGGCAATGATCGAGAAGCCGCCCAGGGCCAGCGGATAGACGACGGCCTGCTCGGCGAAGGCGGGATTGGCCTTCATCAGCAGCGCGCCCAGCAGCATGGTGGCGACCGTCGTGACCGCGTAGGTCTCGAACAGGTCGGCGGCCATGCCGGCGCAGTCGCCGACGTTGTCGCCGACGTTGTCGGCGATAACGGCCGGGTTGCGCGGGTCATCCTCGGGGATGCCGGCTTCGACCTTGCCCACCAGGTCGGCGCCGACGTCGGCACCCTTGGTGAAGATGCCGCCGCCGAGACGGGCGAAGATGGAAATCAGCGAGGAACCGAAGCCCAGGCCGACCAGCGGGTGGATGATGGCGTCGATGCCGACATCCGCGCCGCTCATCACCTTCAGCACCGCGAAGTAGCCAGCAACGCCCAGGAGGCCGAGGCCAACCACCAGCATGCCGGTGATGGCGCCGCCGCGGAAGGCGACGTTCAGCGCTTCATTCAGGCCAGTACGCGCAGCTTCGGCGGTACGGACGTTGGCGCGCACCGACACGTTCATGCCGATGAAGCCCGCCGCGCCCGAGAGGATGGCGCCGATGACGAAGCCGACCGCAGTGGACATGCCGAGGAAGATGCCAATGACCACGGCAAGCACGACGCCGACGATGCCGATCGTCGTGTATTGGCGCGCCAGGTAGGCTTGCGCCCCTTCCTGGACGGCGGCCGAAATCGCGCGCATGCGGTCGTTACCCGCCGGCTGCGAAAGGATCCACTGGCTGGATACGAATCCGTAGACGATGGCTGCTACGGCGCATACCAGCGCAAATACCAAGCCCGCTGACATAGATTTCCCCCTTTAGTTAATAAACTAGGCATATAACTCTACCATGCTATCCCTATAAGGTCTTGTAGTTGACGCACGAAAACTGGCTTCCGCAGGTCAAACGCAGCAGGCCCGCCGTCACGCGCAACCGCAATCCACTCCCGGATTAGACTTATTTCAACGATAAGAAAAAGTGAATTCCCCTTATAGTTCGGCGCAGGTAAAGTCCGGCATCGGCCTCTCTCGGGCCCGAGCACGGCGCGCGAGAGTCTAGCGGGTAACGCCCACCGCCAACACATATATTGTTTATGTGTGTAGCAGCAAACTAAAGCCATCTGAACGGAGAACGAGCATGCCCCAAGGAAAAGTTCTCGTCGCCCAAGGCGGCGGCCCCACCGCGGTGATCAACCAGTCGATGGCCGGCGTTGTGCTCGAGGCCCGCAAGTTCCGCAACGTCGAACTCGTCTATGGCGCCTACCACGGCGTCTCGGGCATCGTGAACGAAGAGTTCCTCGACCTGACGCAGGAAACCAGTCACAACCTCGAGATGGTGGCCTGCACGCCCGCTTCGGCGCTCGGATCGACCCGCGACAAGCCGGATCTCAAGTACTGCCAGGAGATCTTCAAGGTCTTGAAGGCGCACGGCATCGGCTACTTCTTCTACATCGGCGGCAACGACTCCTCCGACACCGTTCGCATCGTCAGCGAGGAAGCCCAGCGCGCCGGCTATCCGCTGCGCTGCATCCATATCCCGAAGACGATCGACAACGACCTGGTCGGCAACGACCACACCCCGGGCTTCCCCTCCGCCGCGCGCTTCGTCGCGCAGGCCTTCATGGGCGCCAACCTGGACAACGCGGCGCTGACCGGCGTCTATCTCGCGGTCGTCATGGGCCGCCACGCCGGCTTCCTGACCGCCGCCTCGGCGCTGGGCAAGAAGTTCCCCGACGACGGCCCGCACCTGATCTACCTGCCGGAACGGACCTTCAACATCGACAAGTTCCTCGGCGACGTCAAGTCGACCTACGAGAAATACGGCCGCTGCGTGATCGCCGCCTCGGAAGGCATCCACGACGAAAACGGCGTGCCGATCATCACCAAGCTCGCCACGGAAGTCGAGAAGGACGCCCACGGCAACGTCCAGCTTTCGGGCACGGGCGCGCTGGCCGACCTGCTGTGCGAAGAGATCAAGAACAAGCTCAAGATCAAGCGCGTGCGCGGCGACACCTTCGGCTACCTGCAGCGTTCCTTCATGGGCTGCGTCTCCGACGTCGACCAGCGCGAGGCGCGCGAAGTCGGCGAGAAGGCCGTGCAGTTCGCCATGTGGGGCGACCGCGACGGCTCTGTGGCCATCAAGCGCACCGGCTTCTATTCGGTCGACTACCAGCTGATGCCGCTGGAAGCGGTGGCCGGCAAGACGCGCGTGATGGAAGACGAGTTCATCGCCGCCAACGGCACCGACATCACGGACGCCTTCCGGCTCTATCTGCGCCCGCTGCTCGGTTCCGGCATGCCCGACGCCTACCGGCTGCGGCTCAACAAGGTGCCGAAGATCCTGAATCCGGGCAAGTAGTAGCGCCCAGTCCGCACGCGCGCTGCGGCGCGCGTGCCTTCAGTCTCCCAGGCAAATGCCCAGGTCGCGCGCGGTCCGCACGGTATCGCAGTCGGTCGGCACGGCCTTCATGCGACCCGCGACTTCCTCCAGCGGGACGTAGTCGACGCCGGGGAAGCCGAGCGCGACCATGATGCCCGTCTGACCTTCCTCCAGCGCGCGCACGGCCGCGGTGCCGAAACGCATCGCCGCCAGGCGGTCGAACGACGTCGGGCTGCCGCCGCGCAGCAGGTGGCCGAGCACCACGACGCGCGTGTCCTTGCCGGTGCGCTCGTGCAGCGCCTTGGCAACGCGCTCGCCGACGCCGCCGAGACGTTCGGCGTGGCCGACCTCCGCCGGCTCGAGGATCGCGCGCTGGCCATGCACGGCTTCCGCGCCTTCGGCCACCACCACCAGCGTATACAAGCGGCCTTCGGCGTCGCGTGCGTGGATCTTGGCCGCGACCTTGTCGAGATCGAACGGGATCTCGGGGATCAGGATCGCGTGCGCGCTGCCGGAAATACCCGCATGCAGGGCAATCCAGCCGGCGTAGCGGCCCATCACCTCGACCACCATCACGCGCTGGTGGCTCTCCGCCGTGCTGTGCAGGCGATCGAGGCATTCGGTCGCGAAGGCCACGGCGGAATCGAAGCCGAACGTGGTCATCGTCTTGTCGAGGTCGTTGTCGATGGTCTTGGGCACGCCGACCACGCGCAGGCCCTTCTGGTGCAGCGCATTCGCGATGGTCAGCGAGCCGTCGCCGCCGATCGAAACCAGCGCGTCGATCTGCTTCATGGCGAAGAAGCGCAGGATCTCGTCGGTACGATCGACGTCCTGCACGCTGCCGTCGGGCATCTCGACCGGGAAATGCAGCGGATTGCCCTTGTTCGTCGTGCCGAGGATGGTGCCCCCCAGATGCGCGATGCCGCGCACCTTTTCCCGCGTCAGGCGGTAAACCCCGCCTTCCGGATAGCGCTCGGGGAAGAGAATGCCGTTGAAGCCGTCATGAATGCCGTAGCACTCCCAGCCGCGATTGCAGGCCGCGATGACGACCGAGCGGATGACGGCGTTAAGACCCGGGGCGTCGCCGCCACCAGTGCAAATCGCGATGCGACGAATCTGGTGGCTCATGGCGACGCTCCGTACTCCAAATTAAGAACCCAACGCGGCGAAAGCCGCATCCCGAATGGCTTCGACCTTGCCCTGGCCGGCGATGCGGCGGTACTTCGGGGCCTTGGCGTCGCCCTGCGCTGCCCACTTCGAGTAGTACTCGACGAGCGGCTTGGTCTGGGAATGATAGACCTCGAGGCGCTTCTTGACCGTTTCTTCCTTGTCGTCATCGCGCTGGATCAGGGGTTCGCCGGTGACGTCGTCCTTGCCCTCGGCCTTCGGCGGATTGAACTTCACATGGTAGGTGCGGCCGGACGCCACGTGAACCCTGCGACCGCTCATGCGCGTGATGATCTCGCTGTCGGGGACGTCGATCTCGAGCACGTAGTCGATCGGCACGCCGGCCTCCTTCATCGCCTCGGCCTGCGGAATGGTGCGCGGAAAGCCGTCGAACATGTAGCCCTTGGCGCAATCCGGCTCCTTCAGGCGGTCCTTGACCAGCCCGATGATGATGTCGTCGCGGACCAGGCCGCCGGCATCCATGATCTTCTTGGCTTCCAGGCCCAGCGGCGTGCCGGCCTTGACGGCCGCGCGCAGCATGTCGCCCGTGGAAATCTGGGGGATGCCGAACTTTTCCTTGATGTAGTTGGCTTGCGTACCTTTTCCGGCGCCGGGGGGCCCCAACAGGATGAGTCTCATCGTCTTCTGTTCCTTTGGTGTTTTGCTAATGGAAGGATTATATGTATTTATTTTGATCCACTCCCATCCGTTCAACCTTAATCCGAAACGCCGCCAGGCAGGAACGGATGTATGGATGAATCTATACCCGCGTCTTATCGCGCTGCCGGCCCCTCCTCGGCTTCGAAACAGCGCCGCACGCGCTCCAGATCCTCTTCGGTATCCACCCCCGGCGCCGGCGCCTCTTCCCATTCGATGACGCGGATGGCGTGGCCGTGCCACAGGGCGCGCAATTGCTCGAGCGATTCCCATTGCTCGCATCGTGCCGGCGTCAGGCTGCCGTATTGCCGCAGGAAGCCTACGCGGTAGGCGTAGAGCCCGATGTGCCGCAAGCCGAAGAAACCGGCCGGCAGCGTCTCGCGCGAGACGGCGAACCCGTCGCGGTGCCAGGCGATCGGCGCGCGCGAGAAGTAGAGCGCGCGGCCCGAGGCGGCCGTGACGACCTTGACCACGTTGGGATTGAAGAACTCCTCCGCCGTCTCGATGGGATGCGCGGCGGTCGCAATCGCCGCTTCGCGGTCCTCGCCGAGCGCGAGCGCGGTTGCGGCGATGAGGCGCGGATCGATGAGCGGCTCGTCGCCCTGAACGTTCACCACGATGTCGGTTTCGGCCCAGCCGAGTTGCTGCGCCACCTCGGCGATCCGGTCGGTGCCGCTCGCATGATCGGCCGACGTCATGACGGCCTGATGGCCGTGCGCGGCGACGGCTTCGGCAACGCGCGCATCGTCGGTCGCGATCCACACACCGAGCGGGTTCGACGCCAGCGCCGCTTCCGCGACGCGCACCACCATCGGCTTGCCGGCGATGTCGGCCAGCGGCTTGCCCGGCAGGCGCGTGGAAGCGTAGCGGGCGGGAACGACGACGCGGAACGCCGTCACAGGATCAGACTTCCTCGGCCGGCACCTGGCGCGCCTCTTCCTCGAGCATCACCGGGATGTCGTCCTTGATCGGATAGGCGAGGCGGCACGGCTTGCAGACGAGTTCAGCAGCCGCCTTGCGGTAGTCGAGCGGTCCCTTGCAGACCGGGCAGACCAGGATCTCAAGCAGGCGGACGTCCATCGAGTTTCTCCATCACAAATGTGGCGAGATCGGGTTCGATCTGCGCGTCCACCGGCAGCACCCAGACGGGCAGCGGGGACAGACCGCGCAATTTTACCGCATCCTTTTCCGTGGCCAGGATCGCATCGCCCTCGAAATGGACGTCGGAAGCCGCATAGCGATGATGGTCGGGAAAGGCGTGCGTTTCACAGTTCAGCCCAAGTGCGCGAAGGTGCCCGAAGAAGCGCTCGGGCACCCCGATGCCGGCGACCGCGTGCAGCCGCTGCCCCGCGAAATCGCCCGCTCCACGCACCTCGCCGGTGTCGAGCAGCACGAAGCGCTCGCCGGCCAGCCGCATCTCGAAGGTCGGCACGCCATGCACGACGATCTCGCCGTCGCCGTTCTTCACCACCGCGTCGACCTTGGACAACCTCGCCGGCGGTTCCCGGCAAGGCCCCGCCGGCTGCATCCAGTGGTTCGACAACAGACGCCGATCGATGACCGCAATCTCCACGTCGCGCGCCAGGCGGTAGTGCTGCAGGCCGTCGTCGCTGACGATCACGTCGCAATCGGGATGCGCCGCGAGCAAGGCCCGCGCCGCAGCCACGCGGTTGCGGCCAACGACCACCGCGCAGCCGCCGCGCCGCTTGAGCAGCAAGGGTTCGTCGCCCACCAGCGCGGCATCGTCGTCGTCCTGCACCTCGCGCACCCCGGCGACGCTGCCGCCGTAGCCGCGGCTCACGATGCCGGGCCGGCGTCCGCGCGCCGCCAGTTCGCGCACGAGCGCGAGCACCACCGGTGTCTTGCCCGAGCCGCCCGCCGCGATGTTGCCGACGACCACCACCGGCACGGACACGCGCTCGCTCCGCAGCCATCCCGCGCGATAGGCGCGGCGGCGCGCCGCCACGACGACGGCAAACAGCGCCGCGGCCGGCAGCAGCGACCATGCCGCGAGCCCGCGCTTTTGCCAGACGGATATCACTGCTTCTGCTGGATCGCGAAGGAGATGTGCGTGAGGCCGGCGTGCTGCGCGGCCTGCATGACGTCGATGACGCTCTGGTGCGCCGCCTTGGCGTCGGCATTGATGACGACGACGGGATCCTTGGCCCCCGCCGCCACGCGCTGCAGCGCGGCCGTGATCGCCTCTACGTCGCGGCTGCCGACCGGCGTCTTGTTGACCAGCACGTCGCCTTGCGCCGTGACCACGACGTCGAGCTGCGTCGGCTGCTCCTGCGCGGCCTGCGTGTCGGCCGTGGGGAGATTGATCTCGAGGCCCGCGAACTTCGAGTAGGTCGTGGTGATCATGAGGAAGATCAGGATCACCAGCAGCACGTCGATCATCGGGATCAGGTTGATCTCGGGCTCCTCGCGGGAGCGGCCACGCTGGAAGTTCATGCCGGCGTCTCGGGGAGATCAGGCGGCGCGATCGCCGTGCACCAGTTCCACCAGCTTCACCGCCTGCTGCTCCATCTCGATGACCAGGCTGTCGACCTGCGCGCGGAAGTGGCGGTAGAAGATCATGCTGGGAATGGCGATGATGAGGCCGAAGCCGGTGTTGTAGAGCGCCACCGAAATGCCGTGCGCCAGCGCCTGCGGATTGTTGCCGGCCGCCGTGGGCGAGCCGAAGATCTCGATCATGCCGACCACCGTGCCGAACAGGCCCATCAGCGGGCTGATCGAGGCGATGGTGCCGAGGCTGGTGAGGAAGTGCTCGAGGTCGTGCGCGACGCCGCGGCCGGACTCCTCGATCGCCTCCTTCATCACCTCGCGCGAAGCCTTCACGTTGCGCAGGCCGGCGGCGAACACGCGCCCGAGCGGCGAATGCGCGTCGAGGCGCTTGATCATCTCCTCGTTCACGCCGCCCTGCTTGTAGTCGGACACCACGCGCTGCAGCAAGCCGGGCGGGACGATCTTGGCGCGACGCAGGGCGCCGGCGCGTTCGATGATGAGGGCCACGGCAAGGATGGAAGCCGCCAGCAGGAACCAGATCGGCCAGCCTGCGGCCTGGATGATGGAGAACACGGTCGAGCCTCTCGCGCGTCTAAAACGGATCAGCGCGCACTTTAGCGTCATGGGGGTCATTCGGCAAGGAGAGATAGCCGGTTTTGGCCCCGCCATTCCGGCTTTCGGCGCCGGGGCGCGCGCTACAATCGGTTGCATGATGAACGAGGGCACCGATGCGGCTGGCGTAGTGCAAGCGTGGCTCGCGCGCCTTGCGGCGCCGGCCTCTCCGCCGCTGTGCCAGGCCGAACTGCCGGCCGCTCCCGCCGCCGCGCTGGCCGCCCTCGCCGCTGAAGCGCTGGCGCGCGGACACAGCCTGACCATCGTCGTCCCCGACGATGAACCGCTGCCCGACATTTCCAACGCGCTCGACCTCGGCCTGCGCCCGCTCTGCCTCGTGCTGCCCGCCGCCGACTATGCGGTGCGCATCGCCCTGCGCGCGACGCTCTCGCTGTTGAAGAGCCGGCTCGCGCGCCACGACGAGGAGGGCCCGGCCTGGACCGCCCAGCGCCGACTGCTCGAGGACGAGGCCGCTCTGTGGCAAGCCGCGCTCGCCTGGGGCACGCGCGGGCTGGCACGCGAAGCCTGGCCCACGGAGATCGAGCGCCTGTTCCCGGTGCGCATCCTGCCGCTCGCCATGGCGCGCCAACTCGCGACGCCCACCGACTGGGCCGCGTTGGTCCAGCCCGAGCGCCTGCCCGAAGACGCCCGCGCCGCCTGGCCCGGCGCGCTGCGTACCCTGCTGCTTGGCGGCACTGCCGTCCCCGCGGGCCACGGCGCGCTGACAGTACTCGACGCCACAGCGCGTCTGCGCGCAGAGCTCGAGCTGCTGACCCAGGAGCTCTCCGAGCTCGAGCTCGAGCTCGCCACCGCGCAGGCTGAAATCGCCGAGTTCACCCGCCGCTACGCGGAAGTGGTCGGCGACCGCATGGCCGAACTCGATCGCCTCCAGGCGCTGCTCGCCCGGCGCCGCGCCGAGCGCGAGCCCGACAACGCCGAGGCGAAGCAGCGCGCCGAACAAGCCCAGGCGCAGGCCGAACAATCGCGCCGCGAGAAGGAGCGTTTCGCCGGCCTCGGCCGCGACGAAACCCCGGCCTTCAAGCCGACGGCCGACGTCAAGAAGCTCTATCGCCATGTCGCGCAGAAGATCCACCCGGATCGCGCCAAGACCGAGCAGGAGCGCGCCTGGCGCACCCAGCTGATGGCCGAGGCCAACCGCGCCTACCGCAGCGGCGACGAAGCCGGCCTGCGGGAAATCCTCTCCCTGTGGCAGGAAGGCCAGGGGCGCGAACCTTCGCGTCAGGCCTCCGACGCCCCCTCGTCAGATCTCATGGCCCAGGTCGCCGGCGTGCGCCGCCGCGTCGCCGAGATCGAAGCCGAACTCAACACGCTGTACGGTTCGCGCCTCTACGAACTCTTCGCTGCCGCCAACGTCGCGCGCCGCAAGGGCCGCGACCTGCTGAGGGAAATGGCGACCCAGCTCGATCTGCAGATCGATGCGGCGAAGGCCGAGATCGACGGGACGATGCCGGATATCCCGAAGGCAACGATCGGCTGATTTCCTGCGTAGGGAAGAACCGCTCTTAGCGGGCAGCTCGTTCCAAACCGATGCCTTCGACCCGCCGAGGGCGACGGGTGGTCGTCGCCGCTTCGTGTCCCCCG
>JBLNBJ010000164.1:0-3528 GCA_050259835.1 Ignavibacteria bacterium
TCGGCATCGACCGCAAGGCGCAGCGCGCGCGGCGCGAGGCCGGCACGGCGCAGGCGCGCCACCGCGGCCTGCGCGAGTCCGGGCAGGGTGCGGTAGAGCGCGTCTTCATAGGCGAGGCAGAGCGGCTGCGGACGCCGGCGCAGCAACTCGAGTACGGCTTCGCGCGTCAGCCGGTGGTCCGAATGGAACAGCCCGAGCGGGAACAGCACCGCCGTGCCCGGCGGCGCCAGCGCGGCCAGGCGGCGCGCGATCGCCGGCGGCGGCGGCGAAGGCCCGTACTGGCTGTCGCGGAAGGGCAGCCAGTGATGACGCGCCTTCAGTATCCCGAGGGCGGCGCGATCCTCCGCGCGCCGCGCGCCGACGACGTCCGTGCCGTCGGCGAAGCCCGCGGCATGGTCCCAGGCGCTGAGCCCGGCCGGCGCGGCCCGCGGTCGTCCCGCGAACACGGTGGCGACCGCCACGCGCCGCCGGCGGCGCGCCAACCCCGCGATGAGGCAGCCGCAGGCGAACACGGCGTCGTCGAGGTGGGGAGAGACGACCAGTACCGCACCGGCGCCGGCCAGTGCACCGGCGCGGCTGCGCGACTGGGTCATGTCGACGGGCGCGTCAGCTCAGTGCGCGTGCGTGTGGCGATCGGTCCAGCGTTCGCGACGCTGGAACAGGAAACCGGCGGCAAGCACCATGCCGATGGCGGCACCCACGGCCACGCCGAGCGAAGCGATCGGATTGCGCCGCACGCGCTCGCGCGTGGCGTCCGTCCAGCGATTCGCGCTGGCCGCGAATTCCGCGCCGGCCGCGCTCATGCGCTGCGTGGCGGACAGGGCGGTGTCGGCGGCCCGGTCGAGCATCTCGTGCGCGCCGGCCGAAGCTTGCTCGATGCGCGCGCTCGCCCTTTCGGTCGTCTCCTTGGCGAGCTGTTCAGGGGAGGTCTTTTCCATTTGCGACTCCTTTCGCGTGGCGTGAGTGTTCGGGACTTCGGCGAACGACCTCGCAACGCAAGCGGCGTGCCCGCGCGTTCGCCGCCATGTCGCGGCGCAGCGCCGCATCGGCGTGCCGAAACGCGCCTCGTCTTGGCAACTCGTGCCAGTAAGTTCGTCCGCTGCTCGAAAGAATTACCGGCGGATGGCGCGCGCATCGGCCGCATCCATGCGCCGGGGAGGGGCGGCGGAGGGCGCCGGGGTTCACCGCGGCGGGCGCGCCTTGCACAAAGGACTACGCCGCACGCGCGCCCACCGGCATGCCGATTGCAGAGGCAGGCGGCAAACCAACGGCCGTCCCCGATGAACATTGCCCTTATCAGCGAACACGCTTCGCCGCTCGCCACGCCGGGCGGCATCGACTGCGGCGGGCAGAACGTCTACGTCGCCCACGTGGCGGCGGAACTCGCGCGCAGCGGTCACCGCGTCGACGTCTTCACGCGGCGCGACGATCCGGCGCAGCCGGCCGTCGTCGCCGACGCGGCGGGACTGCCGCCCTGCATGCGCGTCATCCATGTGCCGGCCGGGCCGGCGCGCTTCGTGCCGAAGGAGTCGCTGCTGCCCCTGATGCCGGCTTTCTGCAACGCCGTCGCGGCCTTCGTGCGCAAGAGTGCGGCGCTCGCGCGCGGAGCCGGCAAGGCGTTCGACATGCCGTGCTGCAGCGACGCCGAGGCGCCCGTGCATTACGACATCGTGCATGCGAACTTCTTCATGTCGGGGCTGGCGGCGATGCGGCTGCGCGAAGTGCACGGCATTCCCTTCGTCGTCACCTTCCATGCGCTCGGCCGGGTGCGCCGCCGCTTCCAGGGCAGCGCCGACGCCTTCCCGCCGGAGCGCATCGACATCGAAGACCGGCTCGTCGCCGGCGCCGATCGCATCATCGCCGAATGCCCGTGCGACCGCGAGGACCTGGTCGAGCTCTACGGCGCCGACCGCGAGCGCATCGACGTCGTGCCCTGCGGTTTCGACCCGGAGGAACTGGGCCCGGCACCGCGCACGCTGCGCGCCGAGATGGGCCTGGCGGACGAGGACTTCCTGGTGCTGCAGCTCGGCCGCCTGGTGCCGCGCAAGGGCATCGACAACGTCGTGCGCGCGATCGCCGAACTGAAGCGGCGCCACGGCGTCCGCGCGACGCTGCTGGTCGTCGGCGGCGAGAGCGAGCGCCCCGATCCGCGGCGCACGCCCGAGATCGGCCGCCTGCAGGCGATCGCCGCGGCCGAAGGCGTGGCGGCGCAGGTGCGCTTCGCCGGCCGCCAGCCGCGCAACCGCCTGCGCGATTTTTACAGCGCCGCCGATGTGTTCGTCAGCACGCCCTGGTACGAGCCCTTCGGCATCACGCCGCTCGAGGCGATGGCCTGCGCCTGCCCGGTGATCGGCGCCGCCGTGGGCGGCATTCAGCACAGCGTGGTCGACGGCAGCACCGGCTATCTGGTGCCGCCCGACGATCCCGTCGCGCTCGCCGAGCGTCTCGCCCGGCTTCACCGGGATGCCGATCTGCGGCACGAATTCGGCCGCCGCGGCCTGCGCCGAGTGCGCCGGCATTTCACCTGGCGGCTGGTGGCCGCCGAACTGGCGCGCGTCTACCGCGAGGTGGCGGCGGCGCCGCTCGCGACCGCACTGGAACGGAGGGTACAGGCATGACGACCATCGAAACCATCAAGGACCGGGTGGCGCTGGTCACCGGCGCCGGCCGCGGCCTGGGCGCCGCGATCTGCGAGGCGCTGGCCGAAGCCGGCGCGAAGGTGGCCGTCGCCGACGTGCGCACCGAGCTCGCCAACGAGGTGGCGGGCAGCTTGTCGGAACGCGGCTTCGACGCGTTCGCGCAGCCGCTCGACGTGACGCGCGAAGCCTCGGTGGACGCCGGCGTCGCGGCGGTGCTGGCGCGCTTCGGCAAGCTCGACATCCTGGTGAACAACGCCGGCATCGATGTCACCCTTCCCATCGACGAGCTGTCGGTGGAGCAGTGGGACCGCATCCTCGACACCAACCTGCGAGGCCCCTTCCTGCTGAGCCGCCGCGCGCTCGCCCACATGAAGCCGCGCCGCAGCGGCCACATCGTCAACATTGCCTCCACCGCCTCGCGCCGCACCTGGCCCAACGCCGCCGCCTACCACGCGAGCAAGTGGGGCCTGCTCGGGTTGTCGCACGCGCTGCACGCCGAGCTGCGCCCGCACGGCATCAAGGTCACCGCGATCATCGCCGGCGGCATGCGTACCCCCTTCCTGTTCGAGCGCTTCCCCGATCTCGACCCCGCCGTGCTGCAGCCGCCGGCGGCGGTGGCGGCGGCCGTCGTCCAGGCGCTCAGCCTTCCGGGCGATTCCGTGATTCCGGAAATGATGGTGCTGCCGATGGGGGAGACGTCGTGGCCGTAGGCGTGTTGCTGACTCTGTATCGAGCCGGCGGTGGCGCTCGGGCCGACAGGGTGCCCTGCTGCGCTCCGTGTCCCCCGGCGGACAAGAACTTAGAATCGTCCGCCTCCTCCTTTACCTACGCGTCGACGACCACCCGCCACCCTCGGCTCGACACTCCTGGTGTTTTGGCGCTTCGACTC
>JBLNBJ010000165.1:0-40661 GCA_050259835.1 Ignavibacteria bacterium
TGGCCGTCGGCGCCGTGCTCGGCTTCTACGACGGCTTCTTCGGGCCCGGCATGGGCAGCTTCGTCATCTTCGCCTTCGTGCGCTGGTTCGGTCTCGACTTCCTGCGCGCCTCGGCGGCGGCAAAGATCGTGAACGGCAGCACCAACCTCGCGGCACTTTGCTACTTCGTGCCGAGCGGCCATGTACTGTGGAGCATCGCGCTCTCGATGGCGGCGTTCAACGTGCTCGGCGCGCAGGTGGGAACGCGCCTCGCGATCCGCCGCGGCAGCCAGTTCGTGCGGGTCGTCTTCCTGCTCGCAACGGCCGTCCTGATCGCCAAATTCGGCCACGACACATGGCTAACGATGGTAAAGTAGCCCCCCGCTGATCATGGCGATTTTGCAGGGCATCCGGCCGCGCGTTCATGCCGTCAAGAGCAAGCTTCAGGAAATGACGCCGGCATTGTTGGGCATTCCACGAGGAGGAAGCAGATGAAGATGAAGAATCTGTTCGTCGGGCTGACGGCGGCTGCCTTTGCGGCGCTCGCCCAGGCGGACATCAACGTCGGCGTGGTGGTCTCCGCCACCGGCCCCGCCGCGTCGCTCGGCATTCCCGAGAAGAACACCATCGCGCTGATGCCGACGAGCATCGGGGGCCAGAAGGTCAATTACATCGTGCTCGACGACGCTTCGGACACGACCACGGCGGTCAAGAACATCCGCAAGCTCGTCACCGAGGACAAGGTCGACGTGGTGCTCGGCTCGACCATCACGCCGAACTCGCTGGCGATGATCGACGTCGCGGCCGAAGCCGAGACGCCGATGATCTCGATGGCTGCCTCGTCGCGCATCGTCGATCCGGCCAACCCGAAGGTGAAGTGGATCTTCAAGACGCCGCAGAACGACGTGCAGATGTCCACCGCCATCGTCGAGCACATGACCACGCACGGCGTGAAGACGGTGGCCTTCATCGGCTTCTCCGACGCCTACGGCGAAGGCTGGTACAACGAGTTCTCCAAGGTTGCTGAAGCCCGCAAGCTGCAGGTCGTGGCCAACGAGCGCTACAACCGCGCCGACACCTCGGTGACCGGTCAGGTGCTGAAGATCCTCGCCGCCAAGCCCGACGCCGTGCTGATCGCCGGCTCCGGCACGCCGGCGGCGCTGCCCCAGGTGGCGCTCAACGAGCGCGGCTACAAGGGCAAGATCTACCAGACCCACGGCGTGGCGAACAACGACTTCCTGCGCGTCGGCGGCAAGAACGTGGAAGGCACCTTCCTGCCGGCCGGCCCCGTGCTGGTGGCGGCGCAGTTGCCCGACAGCAACCCGATCAAGAAGGCCGCGCTCGACTACGTCGGCAAGTACGAGAAGGCCTACGGCAAGGGCTCGACCTCGACCTTCGGCGCCCACGCCTGGGATGCGGGCCTGCTGCTGGCCGCGGCCGCGCCGACGGCGCTCAAGAAGGCGCAGCCCGGCACCAAGGAATTCCGCTTCGCGCTGCGCGAGGCGCTTGAAGGCCTCAAGAACGTTTCGCTCTCCCATGGCATCGCCAACATGTCGGCGCAGGATCACCTGGGCTTCGACCAGCGCGCGCGCGTCATGGTGAAGATCGAGAACGCCGGCTGGAAGCTGCAGCAATAAGGGAAGCACGCGCTGGGCAAAGGGCGCCTGCGGGCGCCCTTGTTCGTTATCGGAAACGCCATGGATCTGCAGATCGCTTTGTTGTTGGGCCAGGATGGGATCGTGAATGGGGCGGTCTACGCGCTCCTGGCCCTTGCGCTGGTCCTGGTGTTCGCCGTCACTCGCGTCATTTTCATTCCCCAGGGTGAGTTCGTCGCTTTCGGGGCGCTGACCTTGGCGAGCCTGCAGGCCGGCCGGACGCCGGGAACGCTATGGCTGCTCCTCGGCATGGGCGCTGCGGTGGCGGCGATCGACGCGTTCGTGGCGTGGCAACAGCGCCGTCCGCATCGGATGATGCAGGTGCTGGGCTGGAATCTCGCCTATCCGCTGGCGGTGGGCGCCGCCGTGCTATATGGCGCGCCGCAAGAGTGGCCGCTCACCCTGCAGGTGCTGGCCTCGCTGGCCGTCGTCGTTCCGCTCGGTCCGATGATCTACCGCCTCGCCTACCAGCCGATCGCCGAGGCGAGCGTGCTGGTGCTGCTGATCATCTCGGTGGCGATCCACATGACCCTGGTCGGCCTCGGCTTGCTGTTCTTCGGCGCCGAGGGTTCGCGCACTGTGCCGTTCTCGGATGCCAACTTCGAATTCGGCGGCCTCATGGTGAGCGGGCAATCGCTTTGGGTGCTTGGCGTCAGCGCGGCGCTGATCGGCATCCTGTATTTCTTCTTCGAGCGCACGCTGTACGGCAAGGCGCTGCGCGCGACGGCGATCAACCGGACCGGCGCCCGGCTCATGGGCATTTCGACGACCATGGCGGGCAAGCTTTCCTTCCTGCTGGCGGTCGGCATCGGCACGCTGTCCGGCATCCTGATCGCGCCGATCACGACCGTGTATTACGACACCGGCTTCCTGATCGGGCTCAAAGGCTTCGTCGGCGCGATCGTCGGCGGCATGGCGAGCTATCCGGTGGCGGCGGCAGGGGCCGTGCTGGTCGGACTGCTCGAGTCGTTCTCGTCCTTCTGGGCGTCGGCCTTCAAGGAGGTGATCGTCTTCACGCTGATCATCCCGGTCCTCGTCTGGCGGTCGCTCACGACCCACCACGTCGAGGAGGAGGAGTAAGTGGGTCCTCGCGTCGTCCTCGGGCTCTTCCTCGCCTTCCTGCTCCTCGGGCCGGGCATCCTGCCCGAGTTCTACGTCACGCTGCTCAATTACATCGGGCTCTATGGATTGGTGGCCCTCGGGTTGGTGCTGCTCACCGGCGTCGGCGGGCTGACTTCCTTCGGGCAGGCGGCCTTCGTCGGGCTGGGCGCCTATACGACGGCCTACCTCACCACGGCGCAGGACTTGTCGCCGGCCCTGGCCATGGTCGGCGGTTCGCCCTGGCTCGCACTGGTCGCCGGTCTGGTCCTCACCGCGGCCGTCGCCTGGCTGCTCGGTGCCGTGACGCTGCGGCTTTCCGGCCATTACCTGCCGCTCGGCACGATCGCCTGGGGGATTTCGCTCTATTTCCTGTTCGGCAACCTGGGTTTCCTCGGCGGCTATACCGGCATCACCGGGATTCCTCCGCTGGGCGTCCTTGGGTTCGAGCTCACCAATACCCGTCACTTCTACTACCTGATCTGGGCCGTGCTGCTGGGCGCGATCTGGCTGACCAGCAACCTGCTCGACTCGCGCGAGGGCCGCGCGATCCGCGCACTCAAGGGCGGCACCGTCATGGCGGAATCCATGGGCGTGGACACGGCGCGGTCGAAGATGGTGGTCTTCGTCGTGGCGGCGCTGTTCGCCTGCGTCTCGGGCTGGCTGTACGCGCACCTTCAGCGCTTCGTGAATCCGACGCCCTTCGGGCTGCAGATCGGCATCGAATATCTGTTCATGGCGGTGATCGGCGGTGCCGCCCATGTCTGGGGCGCCGTCGTCGGCGCGGGCCTGGTCACGCTGCTCAAGCAATGGCTGCAGGACTGGCTGCCCCAGGTGCTGGGCACGACGGGCAACTTCGAGATCATCGTGTTCGGCCTGCTGATGATCTTCGTGCTGCATCGCGCGCGCGAAGGGCTTTGGCCGTTGCTGGCGCGGCTCGTGCCGGCGTCGGCCGCGCCGACCTCCGTTCCTTCCGCCGAGGTCTTGCCGCGGCGGCCCGCACCTGTCGCGGGGACGGTACTGCTGGAAGCGGTGGATGTGGTCAAGAAGTTCGGCGGCCTGGTCGCGAATGACCGCATGAGCATCAGCGTGAAGGCGGGGGAGATCATGGCGCTGATCGGCCCCAACGGCGCCGGCAAGAGCACCATGTTCAACCTGGTTTCCGGCGTGACGGAGCCGACGTCCGGCGAGGTCCTGTATTGCGGCGAGCGGGTCGATGGTTTCGAGGCCCGCGAGATGGCGCGGCGCGGGATGGGCCGCACGTTCCAGCACGTGCGGCTGTTGCCCACGATGACCGTGCTGGAGAACGTGGCCATCGGTGCCCATTTGCGCGGCCAGCGCGGGGTGGTCGCGGCGGCGCTCCACGCTGACCGTGCGGAAGAGGCGCGGCTGCTTGCCGAGGCGGCGCGCCAGATCGAGCGGGTGGGGCTTGGGGAGCACATGTTCGCGCAGGCGGGTTCGCTCGCGCTCGGCAAGCAGCGCATCGTCGAGATCGCCCGGGCGCTGGCGGGGGATCCGAGTCTGCTGCTGCTCGACGAGCCGGCGGCGGGCCTGCGCTATCTCGAGAAGCAGGCCCTGGCCGAGCTGCTGCGCAAGCTGCGCGCGGAAGGCATGGGCATCCTGCTCGTCGAACACGACATGGACTTCGTCATGGGTCTGGCGGACCGCGTGGCCGTGATGGAGTTCGGCAAGAAGATTGCGGAAGGGTTGCCGGAGGACGTTCAAAGCGATCCGGCGGTGATCGAGGCCTATCTCGGCGGAGTCGATTGATGGACCCGGTGCTCGAAGTCGCTGATCTCTGTGTCTCGTATGGCAAGGTGGAGGCCATCCACCATGTTTCGCTCAAGGTGATGCCGGGGCAGATCGTCACGGTCATCGGCCCGAACGGGGCCGGCAAGACGACGCTGCTCAGCGCGATCATGGGACTGCTGCCCCGCACCCGGGGTGACATCTCCTTCATGGGTGAGGCTCGCTCGCAAATCGAGGTGGAGCAGATGGTGGCCGCCGGGGCAGGGCTGGTGCCGGAGAAGCGCGAGCTGTTCGGCGAAATGAGCGTGGAGGACAATCTGCTCCTGGGCGCGTTCATGCGGCGGCGCATGGGTTTCCGTGACGAGCGTGAAACCATGGCAAGCGTCTATGCGACTTTCCCCCGGCTGGGCGAGCGGCGCACCCAGCGGGCGAATACCCTATCGGGCGGCGAGCGGCAGATGCTCGCAGTCGGTCGCGCCCTGATGGGCAAGCCGAAGCTGCTGCTCCTGGACGAACCGAGTCTGGGGCTGGCGCCGCTGATCGTGCGCGAGATCTTCCACATCGTCGCGGCGCTCAAGAAGACGGGGGTGGCCGTTCTGCTCGTTGAGCAGAATGCACGAGCCGCGCTGCAAATCGCGGACTACGGATACGTGCTGGAAACTGGGGAGGTGGCGCTCGAGGGGTCGAGCGACGACCTCGAGGATGATCCGCGCGTGATCGAGAGTTATCTCGGCTTGGGCGGGAAGCACTAGGGCTCCCGCCGAATGTTTCACGTGAAACCGGATCGCCCTGTTTCACGTGAAACATGCGATACCCGGATTTAATTTCCCTGACGACGAGCGTATGATTGCGCCTCTTTTGCGCACGCTCCCCCATGCTATTTCCCGTTCGCTTTGACGTCATCGTAATCGGCGGCGGCCACGCCGGTACCGAGGCGGCGCTGGCGGCTGCGCGGAGCGGGGCGACGACGCTGCTGCTGACCCACAACATCGAGACGCTGGGCGCGATGTCCTGCAACCCCTCGATCGGCGGCATCGGCAAGGGCCACCTGGTGAAGGAGGTCGATGCCCTCGGCGGGGCCATGGCGGCCGCCACGGACGAGGCGGGCATCCAATTCCGCATCCTCAATGCGTCGAAGGGGCCGGCCGTGCGTGCCACCCGCGCCCAGGCGGACCGCTCGCTCTACAAGGCCGCCATCCGCCGGCGCCTGGAGAATCAGCCCAATCTGACCCTGTTCCAGCAGGCGGTCGACGACCTGGTCCTGGAAGGCGACCGGGTGGCCGGGGTGGTGACCCAACTCGGCATCCGCTTCGAGGCACCGGCGGTGGTGCTGACTGCGGGCACCTTCCTGAACGGTCTGGTTCACGTCGGACTTGAGCACTACCGTGCCGGCCGTTTCGGCGATCCGGCTTCCGTCTACCTGGCGGAACGCCTGCGCGAGCTCAAGCTGCCGGTCGGCCGCCTCAAGACCGGCACGCCGCCTCGGCTGGACGGCCGGACCATCGACTTCGCCGTCATGGAGCGTCAGCCCGGTGATGACCCGGTGCCGGTGTTTTCCTTCCTCGGTCGGGCGGAGCAGCACCCGCGGCAGATCCCGTGCTGGATCACGCATACCAATCCACGCACGCATGACATCATCCGCGCCGGTCTCGACCGCTCGCCGATGTTCACCGGCGTGATCGAGGGGGTGGGGCCGCGCTACTGCCCCTCCATCGAAGACAAGATCCACAAGTTCGCCGGCAAGGACAGCCACCAGGTGTTCATGGAGCCGGAGGGCCTGGACACGCACGAGGTTTATCCGCAGGGCGTTTCCACCAGCCTGCCCTTCGACGTCCAGCTTGCGCTCGTCCGCTCGATCCGCGGCCTGGAGAACGTGCACATCCTGCGCCCCGGCTATGCCATCGAGTACGACTACTTCGATCCGCGCAGCCTGAAATCTTCGCTCGAGACCAAGGACATCGGCGGACTCTTCTTCGCCGGCCAGATCAACGGCACGACGGGTTACGAAGAAGCTGCCGCCCAAGGCCTGCTGGCGGGCATCAATGCCGCGCGCTCGGTGCGCGGCGAAGACCCGTGGTGTCCGCGCCGCGACCAGGCCTATCTCGGCGTCCTCGTGGATGACCTGATCACGCGAGGGGTTTCCGAGCCCTATCGGATGTTCACCAGCCGCGCTGAATACCGGTTGAGCCTGCGGGAGGACAACGCGGACCTGCGGCTCACCGAAATTGGCCGCGAACTGGGCTTGGTGGACGACCTGCGCTGGGATGCCTTCAACCGCAAGCGGGACGCTATCGCCCGCGAGGTGGAGCGGCTGCGCTCCGTCTGGGTGAACCCTCGCGTACTGCCCGAAGCGGACGCGCTGCGTGTGCTGGGCAAGCCCATGGAGCGCGAGTACCGCTTGTTCGATCTGTTGCGCCGCCCCGATGTCTGCTACCGGTCGCTGCTCTCCCTGCCGGGTGCGGGGGAGGGGGTCGAGGACGAAAAGGTAGCCGAGCAAGTGGAGGCCCAGGCGAAGTATTCCGGCTACATCGAACGCCAGCAGGAAGAGGTGGCCAAGGCGCAGGGCGCCGAGGCGCTTGCGCTGCCGGAAGACCTCGACTACTCGACCGTGCATGGCCTTTCCATTGAAGTCCGGCAGCGCCTGGCCGCACAGCGCCCGCAGACCATCGGGCAGGCCTCGCGCATGCAGGGCGTGACCCCGGCGGCGATCTCGCTGCTGCTGGTCCATCTGAAAAAGCTCTCCTCCGGAAAGAAGCGCGCATGAGCCAGGTGGAAATCCTCGAAGCCGGCATCCGGACCCTCGGCCTTGCCGTGCCTGGCGGGGCGACCGAACGGCTGCTCGCTTATCTCGGGCTGATGGCCAAGTGGAACCGCATTTACAACCTTACGGCCGTGCGCGACGAGGCGGACATGGTCACGCATCACCTGCTCGATTCGCTGGCGGTGCTCCCCTACCTCGATGGCATCGCCCGGCTGGCGGACGTGGGCAGCGGGGCAGGGCTGCCGGGGCTGGTGCTGGCGCTCGCGCGGCCGGACCTGCAGGTGGTCTCGGTCGAGGCGAGCCAGAAGAAAGCCGCGTTCCAGCAGCAGGCCAAGATCGAACTGGGGCTGGCCAACGTAAGCATTCACTGCGGGCGGGTGGAAGCGATGGAGCCGTCCGAACAATTCGACGCCGTGATTTCGCGCGCCTTTTCGAGCCTGGCGGAATTCGTCCGGGTGACTGATCGGCTGGTGGGGCGAGAGGGTCGGCTGCTGGCGATGAAGGGCATCGTGCCGGTCGACGAACTCGCCGCGCTGCCCGGCGGTTGGCGCGCCAAGGCGACACACAAGCTTGCCGTGCCGGGGTTGGATGCACAAAGACATTTGATCGTTCTGGGGAGGGACTGATGCACATATTCGCGATTGCCAACCAGAAGGGCGGCGTCGGCAAGACCACGACGTCCGTCAATCTCGCGGCAGCCTTGGCCCAGCAGGGTCAGCGCACCCTGCTAGTCGACCTCGACCCGCAAGGCAACTCGACGATGGGCAGCGGGGTCGACAAGGGCGACCTCAAGTGCTCGGTCTACCAAGTCCTGGTAGGGCTCGCGGGACTGGCGCAAGCGCGCGCTGCCTCGCCGACCGGAAAGTTCGACGTATTGCCCGCCAACCGCGACCTGGCCGGCGCGGAAATCGAAATGGTGGAGCTCGAGCGGCGCGAATCGCGCCTCAAGGAGGCGCTGGCCGCGCACGCCGACGACTACGATTTCGTGCTGATCGATTGCCCGCCGTCGCTCTCGTTGTTGACGCTCAACGGCTTGTGCGCGGCGCATGGCGTCATCATCCCGATGCAGTGCGAGTACTACGCCCTCGAAGGGCTTTCGGACCTCGTGAACACCATCAAGAAGGTGCACGCCAACCTCAACCGCGAGCTCAAGATCATCGGCTTGCTGCGCGTGATGTTCGATCCGCGCTCGACCCTGGCCAACCAGGTGTCGGCCCAGCTCGAGGAGCACTTCGGCGACAAGGTGTTCCGCACCGTGGTGCCGCGCAACGTCCGCCTGGCCGAAGCACCCAGCTACGGCATGCCGGGGGTGGTCTTCGACAAGGCCGCCAAGGGTGCGCAGGCTTATCTCACATTCGCCGCCGAGATGATCGAGCGGGTCAAGACCTGGAAGGACTGACCGACATGACGCCTCCGAAGATGAAAGGCCTCGGCCGCGGCCTCGACGCCCTGCTGGCCGCCAACAACACGCCTGAAAACCAGCGCCAGGACAGCCTGCCCGTCAATGCGCTGCAGCCGGGCAAGTACCAGCCGCGCACGCGCATGGATCCGGGCTCGCTCGAGGAACTCGCCGCGTCGATCAAGGCCCAGGGCCTGATCCAGCCGATTTCCGTGCGTCCGATCGGCAAGGACCGCTACGAGATCATCGCCGGCGAGCGTCGCTGGCGCGCTTCGCAGATCGCCGGCCTCACCAGTGTTCCCGTGCTGGTGCGGGAGATTCCGGACGATGCGGCATTGGCGATGTCGCTGATCGAGAACATCCAGCGCGAGGATCTCAATCCGCTCGAGGAGGCCGCCGGCATCCAGCGCCTGATCGACGAATTCGGCATGACGCACCAACAGGCTGCCGACGCGGTCGGTCGTTCGCGCCCGGCTGCTTCCAACCTGCTGCGCCTGCTGCAACTGGCCAAGCCCGCGCAGGACATGCTGATGGCCGGCGACATCGAGATGGGGCACGCCCGTGCGCTGCTGCCGCTGGCCAAGCCCGAGCAGGCGAGGGTGGCCTCGCTGATCGTCGAAAAGGGCTTTTCCGTGCGCGAGGCCGAGAAGATCGTCGCGCGCGAACTCAACCCTGCGCCCAAGAACGGCAAGGCCGTAAAGAGCGTCGATCGCGACCTGCTGCGCCTCGAGGAAGACCTGTCGGATGCGCTCGGCGCAACGGTGAAAATCTCCGCCAACCGCAAGGGCGCCGGCATGCTTTCGGTCAAATTCGGCAGCCTCGACCAGCTCGACGGCCTGCTCGAACGCATCCGCCGCCAGTAACGAGAAACTTGTGCACTGGCAGCATTCAACTCTTGTATGAGACTAACCTTGGTGCTATTATTCGCCGGTTTTGTGGTCTGCCATGCACCCTGACGTCATGTGGGTGCTGGTTCGCCAAGGCCTAGCGACATTGTGCGCTGCCGCGGCGGCCGGGTTTCTCGGCGGGCCCAAGGCGGCTGTCTCGGCGCTCATCGGTGGCGGTATCGGAATGCTCGGTGCCCTTGCCTATGCCTGGCGCGCATTGCGCGGCAACGAGGCAGACCCGAAGAAAGCGTATCGGGCGCAGTTGCTGGGGGAGACATACAAGCTTGCCGTCGTCCTCGGTGGTTTCGCCCTCGTGTTTGTCGGCTACAGAGATGTGGCGGCCCTGCCGCTGTTTCTGGGCTTCGCGTTAACCGTCGTCGTCTATTGGATGGCGCTGCTTAAAACTCGGAACTGATATGTCTGCTGATGCTCACGGCGAACTGACTGCAACTTCGTACATCACTCACCACCTGACCAACTTCAAGGTCGGCTCCGGGTTCTGGACCTTTCACCTTGATACGCTGATCGTGTCCGGCCTGCTCGGCCTGGTGGTGTTCGGCTCTCTGGCGGTGATCGCCAGTCGCGCCACCAGCGGCGTGCCGAAGGGCTGGCAGAACTTCTTCGAGATGGTGCTGGGTTTCGTCAACCAGCAGGTCAAGGACACCTATCACGGCAACAACCCGCTGATCGCGCCGCTCGCCATCACCATCTTCGTCTGGGTGTTCATCATGAACGCGATGGACCTGGTGCCGGTGGACTTCCTGCCCTGGGCTGCCCAGCATGCCACCGGCAACGAACACCTGCCGTTCAAGTTCGTGCCGACCACCGATCCCAACCTCACCTTCGCCATGTCGATCACGGTGTTCCTCATCATGATCTTCCTGAACTTCAAGGTGAAGGGCTTCGGCGGCTTCATGCACGAGGTTCTCACCGTGCCGTTCGGCGCCAAGCTCGCGCCGGTCAACCTCCTGTTCCGCATCATCGAAGACGTCGCCAAGCCGATCTCCCTCTCGCTGCGTCTGTTCGGCAACATGTACGCCGGCGAAATGGTGTTCATCCTGATCGGCCTGGTCGGCATCTGGCAGCTGCCGCTGGCGCTGCCGTGGGAGTTGTTCCACATCCTGATCATCACGCTGCAGGCCTTCGTTTTCATGATGCTGACCATCGTCTATATGTCGATGGCTTCGGAATCGCATTAATCCCTTTTTGTAACCAACCCTCGATCTAAGGAGTATCAAATGGAACTTTCCGTGCTGCTGGGTAACACCGCCATCGCCGTCGCGATCCTGATCGGCGCCGGCGCTCTCGGCACCGCCATCGGCTTCGGTATCCTCGGTGGCCGCTTCCTCGAAGGCGCCGCGCGTCAGCCCGAGATGATCCCCACGCTGCAGGTCAAGATGTTCATCGTCGCCGGTCTGCTCGACGCGGTGACCATGATCGGCGTCGGTATCGCCCTGTTCCTGCTGTTCGCCAACCCGTTCATCTCGCTCGTCACGCCCCACTAAGCTGCTGACCGGTTGAAACCCACCCAACCAGGAGATTAGCGTGAGCATCAACGCCACCCTCATCGGCCAGATGATTTGGTTCGCCATCTTCATCTGGATCACGATGAAGTTCATCTGGCCGCCGCTGCAGAAGGCCATGGTCGACCGCCAGCAGCAGATCGCCGACGGCCTCGCCGCCGCCGAGCGCGGCAAGCACGATCTCGAGCTCGCCGCCAAGCGTTCTGCCGACGCCCTGCGCGAGGCCAAGGACCGCGCCGCCGGCATCGCCGCCGACGCGGACAAGCAGGCCCGCCGCACCATCGAAGAAGCCAAGGACGCCGCCAAGGCCGAGGCCGAAAAGGTCTACAACGCCAAGCTGGCCGAACTCGAGCAGGAGGCCGAGCGCGTGCGTTCCGCCCTGCGCGAGCGCGTTGCCGAACTGGCCGTGGCCGGCGCCGAGAAGATCCTGCGCCGCGAAGTCAATGCGGCCGCGCACGCCGACATGCTGTCGGCGCTGAAGCAGGAGCTTTGATCGAATGGCCGAACTCGTCACCATCGCGCGACCCTATGCCGAGGCGGTGTTCCGCCTCGCCAAGGAAAAGGGTCAGCTGTCGGCGTGGTCCGGACATCTCGCGTCGCTGGCCGCTTACGTCCGCAACGCGGACGTAGCCGCCTGCATCGCCGATCCGGCCCCTACCGCCGCGCAGAAGGCGGAAGTCATCAAGTCCCTGCTCGGCAGCGGCGTCGATGGCGACCTGGCCAATTTCATCCAGGTGCTCGCCACCAACAACCGTCTCTCCGTGCTGCCCGAGATCGCGGACTTCTTCGAGAACCTGAAGAGCGCGGAAGAGGGCATCAAGGACGCGGTGGTGTTCAGCGCGTTCCCGCTCGACGACAAGCAGGCGCGCGAATTGCAGCCGGCGCTCGAAGCCCACTTCAAGTCGAAACTCAGCCTCGAGATCAAGGTCGATCCCGAGCTGATCGGCGGCGTCAAAGTCGTCGTCGGCGACCAGATGCTCGACGTTTCCGTGCGCGGCAAGCTCGAAGCCATGGCCACGGCCCTAAGGAATTAAGGAGCTTTACATGCAGCTCAACCCATCCGAAATCAGCGAACTGATCAAATCCAAGATTCAAAACCTCCAGGCCGGCGCCGACCTGCGCACGCAGGGCACCGTGGTGTCCGTGACGGACGGCATCTGCCGCGTCCACGGCCTCGCCGGCGTCATGCAGGGTGAAATGCTGGAGTTCCCCGGCAACACCTACGGCATGGCCCTGAACCTCGAGCGCGACTCCGTCGGCGCCGTGGTTCTCGGCGAATACGAGCACATCACCGAAGGCGACACGGTCAAGACCACCGGCCGCATTCTGGAAGTGCCGGTCGGCCCCGAACTGCTCGGCCGCGTCGTGAACTCGCTCGGCCAGCCGATCGACGGCAAGGGCCCGATCAACGCCAAGCTCACCGACAAGATCGAGAAGGTCGCCCCGGGCGTCATCTGGCGCAAGTCGGTGTCCCAGCCGGTGCAGACCGGCCTCAAGTCGGTCGACTCCATGGTGCCGATCGGCCGTGGCCAGCGCGAGCTGATCATCGGCGACCGCCAGACCGGCAAGACGGCCGTTGCGGTTGATGCGATCATCAACCAAAAGGGCCAGAACATGATCTGCATCTACGTCGCGATCGGCCAGAAGGCCTCGACGATCGCGAACGTGGTGCGCAAGCTGGAAGAGAAGGGCGCGATGGAATACACCATCGTCGTCGCCGCCACCGCTTCCGAATCGGCCGCGCTGCAGTTCATCGCGCCGTACTCCGGCTGCACGATGGGCGAGTACTTCCGCGACCGCGGCCAGGACGCCCTGATCATTTACGACGACTTGACCAAGCAAGCCTGGGCGTATCGCCAGATCTCCCTGCTGCTGCGCCGTCCGCCGGGCCGCGAAGCCTACCCGGGCGACGTCTTCTACCTGCACTCGCGTCTGCTCGAGCGCGCCGCGCGCGTCTCCGAGGAGTGGGTCGAGAAGTTCACCAACGGCGAAGTGAAGGGCAAGACCGGTTCGCTGACCGCGCTGCCCGTGATCGAAACGGCGGCCGGCGACGTTTCCGCGTTCGTTCCGACCAACGTGATTTCCATTACCGACGGCCAGATCTTCCTCGAGACCGACCTGTTCAACGCCGGCATCCGTCCCGCCATCAACGCCGGTATCTCGGTGTCCCGCGTCGGCGGCGCCGCCCAGACCAAGGTCATCAAGAAGCTCGGCGGCGGTGTCCGTCTGGCGCTGGCGCAGTACCGCGAACTCGCGGCCTTCGCCCAGTTCGCCTCCGACCTCGACGACGCCACGCGCAAGCAGCTCGAGCGCGGCCGCCGCGTTACCGAACTGATGAAGCAGGCCCAGTACTCGCCGCTGTCCGTGGCGGAGATGGCCGTTTCGCTGTTCGCGGTCAACGGCGGTTACTTCGACGACATCGACGTGAACAAGATCCTGGCCTTCGAGTCGGCGCTGCATCAGTACATGAAGCAGAAGCACGCCGACCTGATGAACAAGATCGAGACCACCAAGGACCTGGACAAGGATGGCGAAGCTGCCATGACCGCGGCCGTGGCCGAGTTCAAGAAGAACTGGGCTTGATCGAAGAATGATGGCCCCCCACGCTCACATTCGTTCGCTGCCCCCCACGGGGGGGCGCTTGCTCGCTTGGGGCGGCCCGTCGCGAGCATTAGGAGAACGCCATGGCAGGCGGTAAGGAAATCCGGACCAAGATCAAGTCGGTCCAGAACACGAAGAAGATCACCAAGGCGATGGAGATGGTCGCCGCGTCCAAGATGCGCAAGGCGCAGGAGCGGATGCGCGCGGCCCGTCCCTACTCGGAGAAAATCCGGCGCCTTGCGGCCAACCTCGCGGCGGCCAACAACACCGATTTTCGCCATCCCTTCCTCACCAAGGTGGATAGCGTCAAGCGGGTCGGCCTGATCGTCGTGACGACGGACAAGGGCTTGTGCGGTGGTCTCAACACCAACGTTCTTCGCTTGGCGATGAACAGCATGCGCGACTGGGAGAAGGCGGGTGTCGAAGACATCCGCGTCACCTGCATCGGCAACAAGGGCCTCGGCTTCATGCAGCGCGCCGGCGCCAAGGTCGTCTCGCACGTCGGTCACCTCGGCGACACGCCGCACCTCGAGAAGCTCATCGGGCCGATCAAGGTGATGATCGACGCCTTCGAGAAGAACGAAGTCGACGCCGTCTATCTCGCGTACACGAAGTTCGTGAACACGATGAAGCAGGAGCCGCAGGTCGAGCAGCTGCTGCCGCTGACCGGCGAGCGCCTCGGCACCCCCGAAGGCCAGTGGGACTACCTGTACGAGCCCGAGGCCAAGGTGGTGGTCGAGGAGATGCTGGTCCGCTACGTCGAAGCCCTGATCTACCAGGCGGTGGCCGAGAACATGGCCTCCGAGCAGTCGGCGCGCATGGTCGCGATGAAGTCGGCCACCGACAACGCCGGCAACGTGATCAAGGAACTGCAGCTGATCTACAACAAGGCGCGCCAGGCGTCGATCACCAAAGAAATTTCTGAAATCGTCGGCGGCGCGGCCGCTGTTTAAGCTACAAGGATATGACCATGAGCAACGGAAACATCGTCCAGTGCATCGGCGCCGTGGTGGACATTCAGTTCCCCCGCGATCAAATGCCGAAGGTCTACGACGCCCTGACTCTCGACGACGCCGACATCGGCAACGCCGAAGCCGGCCTCACGTTTGAAGTGCAGCAGCAGCTCGGCGACGGCGTCGTGCGCACCATCGCGCTCGGCTCCTCCGACGGCCTGCGCCGCGGTATGGGCGTCAAGAACACCGGCGCGCCGATCTCGGTGCCCGTCGGTCACGCCACGCTGGGCCGCATCATGGACGTGCTGGGCCGTCCGATCGACGAAGCCGGCCCCATCGCCACCGATGCGCGCCGCGCCATCCACCAGTACGCGCCGAAGTTCGACGAACTGTCGCCCGCGACCGAACTGCTCGAAACCGGCATCAAGGTTATCGACCTGATCTGCCCGTTCGCCAAGGGCGGCAAGGTCGGCCTGTTCGGCGGCGCCGGCGTCGGCAAGACCGTGAACATGATGGAGCTCATCAACAACATCGCCAAGCAGCACTCGGGTCTCTCGGTGTTCGCGGGCGTGGGCGAGCGTACCCGCGAGGGCAACGACTTCTACCACGAGATGAAGGACTCCAACGTTCTCGACAAGGTCGGCATGGTGTTCGGCCAGATGAACGAGCCCCCGGGCAACCGTCTGCGCGTCGCGCTGACCGGCCTGACGATGGCCGAAGCCTTCCGCGACGAGGGCCGCGACATCCTGTTCTTCGTCGACAACATCTACCGCTACACGCTGGCCGGTACCGAAGTGTCCGCGCTGCTGGGCCGCATGCCTTCCGCCGTGGGCTACCAGCCGACGCTGGCCGAGGAAATGGGCCGCCTGCAGGAGCGCATCACCTCGACGCGCGTCGGCTCGATCACCTCGATCCAGGCCGTGTATGTGCCGGCGGACGACTTGACCGACCCGTCGCCCGCGACGACCTTCGGCCACCTCGACGCCACCGTCGTGTTGTCGCGTGACATCGCTTCGCTGGGTATCTACCCGGCGGTCGACCCGCTCGACTCCACCTCGCGCCAGGTCGACCCGAACGTCATCGGCCAGGAGCACTACGAGACCACCCGCAAGGTGCAGGCCACGCTGCAGCGCTACAAGGAACTGCGCGACATCATCGCGATTCTGGGCATGGACGAACTCGCGCCGGAAGACAAGCTCACCGTCGCCCGCGCCCGCAAGATCCAGCGTTTCCTGTCGCAGCCGTTCTCGGTCGCCGAAGTGTTCACCGGTACGCCAGGCAAGTACGTCACGCTCAAGGACACCATCAAGGGCTTCCGCATGATCGCCGAAGGCGAGTGCGATCAGCTGCCCGAGCAGGCGTTCTACATGGTCGGCGGCATCGAGGAAGCCTTCGAGAAGGCCAAGACGCTGCAATAAGCAAAGGAAGCCAACATGGCACTATCCGTTCACGTCGACGTCGTCAGCGCGGAAGAGCAGATCTTCTCCGGCCTTGCTGAATTCGTCGTGCTGCCGGGCGAAGTCGGCGAACTGGGCATCTTCCCGGGCCACATGCCCCTGATGACCCGCATCAAGCCGGGCGCCGTGCGTCTCAAGCTGCAGGGCCAGGACCGCGAAGAGCTGATCTTCGTCGCCGGCGGCATCCTCGAGGTGCAGCCGGGCCTGGTCACGGTGCTGGCCGACACGGCCATCCGCGGCCACGACCTCGACGAAGCCAAGGCGCTCGACGCCAAGAAGAAGGCCGAGGAAGCCATGGTCAACCGCGGTTCCGAAATGGACTACGCGCGCGCCCAGGCCGAACTGGCCGAGGCCGTGGCACAGCTCGCCGCCATCCAGCGTCTGCGCCGCAAGAGCCACTGAAGAGTTAGAGCAAGCAGGAAGGAAAAAGGCAGCCTCGGCTGCCTTTTTCTTTTGGTGCGCTGCCGGGCGCGAACCCGGCGAGCGCGATCACTGCATTTGCTGAATGCCGGCCACCATCCAGCCCGACGAGCCGTCTGCCGGCTTGGTCAGATGCCAGACCTCGTCGAACGGCACCGGCTGCGCGTCGGCCTCCTCGCGGATCAGGCCATGGAAGCGGACGCTCGCCACATGCCGCGTCGCCTCGCTTTCGAGACCGACGAGTTCGGCGTCCAGCTGCACGACGTCCGTCTTCTGGGCCGCGCGGCCGCGCTCGTCGAACTGAAGCTTGAGCTCGGCGAACACCTCGGGCGTGGTGAACTGCTTGATGTCCTCGATGTTGCCGGCGTCGTTGGCGGCCTGAAGGCGCACGAAGTTGAGCTTGGCGTTGCGCACGAAGCCGGCGACGTCGAAGCCCTCGGGAACGCTGACGGAAGACGCAGCCGCCGGTTCGGCGCTGGCACCGGCCGGGGCATTCACCGCCTCGAACTGCGCCGGCGCGCCGGCGCCGGCATACTGCGGCGCCTGCCGACGGCCGAACAGCATGCGCACGAGGAAGATGGCGCCGAACACCAGCGCGGCAAGAATCAGGATCGAGCCGAAACCTTCGCCGATGCCGAAGTGCGACAGCAGCGCGGCGAGACCGACGCCCGCGGCGATGCCCGCAAGCGGGCCGAGCCAGCGGCTCATGCCGCTCGGCTGCGGTGCGGGCGGCGTCGCCTGCGGCGTAGCGGTGGGCGCGGGCTTGGCCGGCGTCGCCGCCGGTGCTGTTGGCGCCGGGGCCGTCGCCGGGCTGCGCTGCATCTGCGTCGGACTGCGCTGCATGCCGAAGGAGCCGCCACCACCCAAACGCCGCGCTTGCGCATCGACGCTGACGAGGGCGAGACTCAACAGGGCGGCGAACACCGCCACCGAAAATTTGTTCATGTGAAACCTCCTAGAGTTTGTAGCCGCGATGCAGCGCGACGACGCCCGCTGCCATGTTGAAGTATTCGACGCGCTCGAGCCCCGCCGCTTCCATCATGCCCTTCAGCGTTTCCTGGTCGGGATGCATGCGGATCGACTCGGCCAGATAGCGGTAGCTGTCCGCGTCCTGCGCGATCTTCTGCCCCAGCCACGGCAGCAGCTTGAACGAATAGAGATCGTAGGCGGGGCCAAGAGGTTCCCAGACCTTCGAGAACTCGAGCACCAGCAGGCGGCCGCCGGGACGCAGCACGCGCCGCATCTCGGCCAGCGCCGTTTCCTTGTGCGTCATGTTGCGCAGGCCGAAGGCAACCGTGACGACGTCGAAGTAGTCCGACGGGAAGGGCAGCTTCTCGGCGTCGCACTGCGCCGTGGGAACGACGGCGCCCTCGTCCAGCAGGCGATCGCGTCCGCGCGTGAGCATGGCGTTGTTGATGTCCGTCAGCCACACCTCGCCGGTCTCGCCGACACGCTTGGCGAACGCCGAAGACAAATCGGCGGTGCCGCCGGCGACGTCGAGCACGCGGTCACCCGCCCGCACGCCCGACACCTGGATGGTGAAGGCCTTCCAGATCCGATGCAGACCCATCGACATCAGGTCGTTCATGACGTCGTACTTCTCGGCCACGGACGAGAAGACGCCGCGCACGCGCTGCGCCTTCTCGTGTTCGGGAACGGTCTCGAAGCCGAAGTGGGTTTCGCTCATGGGCGTGCCTTCAGTGCTTGCCGCAGCCGCCGCTCTTAGGCGGGCGGGTGGTGCTGTCGATGTCGCGGCTGCCGCCGGCTGCTTCCAGCCGCGCGAGGTAGTCCTGCCAGTTCGCCTCGTAGTTGCGTCCCAGCTCGTACAGCGTGTCCCAGCCGTAGAGGCCCGAATCGTGGCCGTCGGAGAACTTCGGCTTGATCGCGTAGTTGCCGACCGGCTCGACGCCCTCGATGACGACGTCGCGCTTGCCGGTCTGCAGCGTCTCCTGGCCCGGGCCATGGCCGCGCACTTCGGCCGACGGGCTGAAGACTCGCAGGTATTCGTAAGGCAGCTTGAACACGCTGCCGTCGTCGAAACTGATCTCCATGAGGCGCGACGCCTGATGGAGCTTGATTTCGGTCGGGATCGGGGAGTTGCGGTTGAGGCCAGCCATGATGGTATGCGGTGTTGCGTAAGGCCGCCTATCATAACGCAGCCGATACCCGCGCCCGCTGTCACAAAACCGCAATTCCGGCGCAATAGAGTGGCATTATCGCCATTCACCCGCGAAATCCCATGTCCGCATCCATCCTTGTCGTCGAAGACGAACCCGCGATCCAGGCGCTGATTGCCGTCAATCTCCGGCGTGCCGGCCATGAGGTCGTCGCTGCGCTGGACGCGGAAAGCGCCCGCCGCCATGTCGACGCGGCGCTGCCCGATCTGATCCTGCTCGACTGGATGCTGCCAGGCGCCAGCGGCATCGATTTCGCGCGCCGCCTGCGCGCCGAGGCGCGCACCCGGGACGTCCCGATCATCATGCTCACCGCCCGCGGCGAGGAGACCGACAAGGTCAGCGGTCTCACCGCGGGCGCCGACGACTACGTCACCAAGCCCTTCAGCCCCAAGGAACTCCTGGCGCGCATCCAGGCCGTGCTGCGCCGCCAGCGTCCGCACGCGACGGAGGACGCCATCGAGATCGGCGGGCTGCGCCTCGACCCGGTTTCGCATCGGGTGACGGCCGGCGACCGGCCGGTGAACCTCGGCCCCACCGAGTTCCGCCTGCTGCACTTCCTGATGGCCCACGCCGAGCGCGTGCATAGCCGCGTCCAGCTGCTCGACCAGGTGTGGGGCGACCATGTCTTCGTCGAGGAGCGCACCGTGGATGTTCACATCCGCCGCCTGCGCGCGGCACTCGAAGCGACCGGCCACGATGCGCTCGTGCAGACCGTGCGCGGCAGCGGCTACCGGCTCTCGGCGCAGCCGGTGGAGACGTGACGCCGGTGCTCGCCGAACTGCTGGGCGCCGCGCTCTGGCTCGCCGGCGCTGCCGCCATCGGCTGGCTGCTGGACGATGCGCTGGGCGCGCTGATCGGCACTGCCCTCGCTGCGGCCTTCCTGACAGCGCGCAACCTGGCGCGCCTGATCAAGCTCATTCGCTGGGCGCGCCAGCCGGTCGGCACCGAAACGCCGTCCGCGACCGGACTCTGGGACGAAGCTTACGACGCGCTGCGCTACCGCGCCCGCATGGTCGCCGAGCAGCGCGACGAACTCGGCAAGCTGCTCGACCGCTTCCGCCAGGCGGCCGAGGTCATGCCGGACGGCGTCGTCATCCTCGACGGCCATCGCAACATCGAATGGATGAACGCTCGCGCCGAGGTTGCGCTGAACCTGAGCTCTTCGCGCGACCTCGGCAGTCCGATCGCCTACTTCCTGCGCGAACCGGAATTCCTCGCCTACCTCGAGCAGACCCACCCGAGCGGCTCGCTGCTGCTGCGCTCGGCGCGCAATCCCGGCCAGACCCTGCAGCTGCAGACGGCGCCATTCGCCGCCGGCCGCAGCCTGCTGCTGGTGCGCGACGTCACCCAGCTGCAGAAGCTCGAGACCATGCGGCGGGATTTCGTCGCCAACGTCTCGCACGAACTGCGCACGCCGCTTACCGTCGTCGCCGGTTTCCTCGAGACGGCGGCCGACGGCATCGCCGACCTGCCGCCCGAAGAGATCCGCCAGTTCCTAGGCATGGCGGGCGACCAGGCCAAGCGCATGCAGCGCCTCATCGAGGACCTGCTGACGCTCGCCACGCTGGAAACCGACGCACCGCCGCTCGAGGAGTCGGTCGACATGCCGGCGCTGCTGCGTGAAATCCGGAGCGAAGCCGAGGCGCTATCGGCCGGCCGCCACGCCATCACACTGGAAGATGCGGGTCCGCCGGTGCTCCTGGGCAGCGCAAAGGAGTTGCGCAGCGCGCTGGGCAACCTCGTCACCAACGCCGTGCGCTACACGCCGGGCAGCGGCCACATCTCGATCTCTTGGCGCGCCGACGCGGGCGGCGCAGCGTTCGCCGTTGCCGACGACGGCATCGGCATCGACCCGCAGCACCTGCCGCGGCTCACCGAGCGCTTCTACCGCGTCGACCGCGGCCGTTCGCGCGACACCGGCGGTACGGGCCTGGGCCTGGCCATCGTCAAGCATGTGCTGGAACGCCACCAGGCCAGGCTCGAGATCGTCAGCCAGCCCGGCCGGGGCAGCGCGTTTACCGCGATCTTCCCGGCGCGCCGGGTTCAGGCCGGTTCGTAGGCGGCGCGCTCGAAGTCGCTGCCGCGTTCCACCAGACGCGTCACGCGCAGGCGGCCCGGCCGGCCTGACGCGTAGGTCTCCAGCACCCGTCCGGCCTTGAAGATGCCTGCCGGCATGACGACGGTGGCTTCCTGCTTGATCGCCGCCACGGCAGGCAGCAGGAAGCCCGGCCGGAAAGCCTCGCTGGCCGCGGCGAGACCGGCGCCGCGCAGCGCGATCGCTTCCGGGCGGCCCGCGAAGAAATGCAGTCCGATCTCGAGGTTCTCTCCTGCCACCAGCGTCCAGCGCAGGCAGCCGAGCATCCAGTCCTGCGCATCCGAGAGATTCACCGCCACCAGTTGGCGATGCCCGAGCCGTGTTCCGTTCTGCGCCAGCGGGCGCGCGATGCGCATGCCGGTGCTCGAGGTATTCACCATGTGCCAGTTCTCGAGCGCCTGCCATTCTTCGATGGCGTAGCCCTTCTGCTCGCTGAAGTGCTCGTCGCGGTGCGTCGCCACGCGTCCGAAGGTGGCGATTTCCTCCTGCTCGCGACGCAAGGTCTTGAGGTCGGTCGGCATCATCTGCTGGAACGGCTTGCGACCCGCGACGTAATAGTGGATGCCTTCCATGCCCGCGAGGAAGCGGCAGCTGCCGCTCGTCGGCCGGCGTTCGGCGCCGCGCACGGCGCCCCCCTTGCACCAGCGCTGGTAGATGAGCGAGAGGACCTGCTCGCAGGCCGGCTGCGTGCAGTCGTCGCCGAGATTCAGCTTGGCCGGGTCCTCGCCCTGGGCCAGCATGAGCAGGCGCTTCTTGAGGCTGCGGCGCAGTTCGGCCGTGTCCAGCCAGCGGGTGCCCGGTTCGGCGGACGCCTGGTAGGCGGCGGGCAATTCGGAGCCGAGATCCACGCATAGCGGGATCGCCTGGCCGGCGGCACCCGGCGCCGTTTTCAGGACGCCCACCTTCGGCGCCCAGCGCCGTGCCCAGCGGGCGACCCAGCCGATATGGCGCTGGTTGTGTTCATGCAGGCTAGCGGCGCCGAGCAGGAGGGCCTCGACGTAGGCGTCCTGCGGGCTGCCGCGCAGCTTGCGCAAGTGGGGCCCGTCCGCGATTTCGTGCGTCGTGGCGCTGAATTGCTCGGCCGCCGCATAGAGCTGGTGCAGCACGCGCCAATGTTCGGCCGGCGGGATGCGGCAGACGCGGTGGGTCTCGATCTGCTCCGCCACCAGCGCGGTGAGCGCGCGCTGCAGCACCAGCGCGGCCTTCGGGCGCATCTGCGCCTCGTTGGCGAAGCAGGCTTCGGCGCAGCGCATGTAGCCCGTCACCAGCGTGTGCCAGAGCGTGCTCGCCGCCTCGTAAGCCGCCTGTTCGGCCGGCGCCAGCGGCTGCAGCTTGCCGATGTAGCGGCGGCTGAAGGCTTCCTGCACCTCGTAGATCGGGCCGCGCAGCAGTTCCAGCACGTCGAGGCGATCGACGGCGCCGATGGCGGCGCGGTTCAGCGCCTTCAGTTCCCGCAGGAACAGCGCCATCATCTGCGCCGCGTCGGTGAGCGGCGCCTGCTCGAGCCATGCGCGGCACTGCGCCGCGTCGGCAAATGCCGGGGCCGGCTCGGCGCCGGCCGGGGATGCGGTGTTCATGTGCCCGACACCTCCGCGGAAAGGATTTCGGCGATGGCGCTGCCCAGCAGCCGCGCATCCGGAGCGCGCCGTTCCGGGGCCGTCCGCTGGGCTTCGCGCCAGACCGGCAGCGGGAAGCGGCTGTCGTCGCGCCACCGGGGAATGACGTGCCAGTGAACATGCGGCACGACGTTGCCCAGGCTGGCGAGGTTGATCTTGTCCGGCCGCGCCAGGGCGCGCAGCGCGGCTTCGGTGGCGAACACCACGTTCATCAGGTGGCGGCGCTCGCCGGGCGCCAGATCGGTCATCTCGGCGACATGGGCTTTCCAGATCACGCGGCAGAAGCCGGGAAAGGCCTGGCCCTCGTCGCCGCCGACGCGCACGACGCGGCACAAGTCGTCCTGCCAGACCGGTTCGCCGCCGTTGCTGCTGCAGAGTTCGCAATCGTTCATCGCCGCTAGCATACCCGCAAGTGCCGCGTGGCGGGCATGCGCAGGCCGCGCGGCTAGCGGCGCAGCCAGTCGAGGATTTCGGCGGCCGGTGCCGGCTTGGCGTACAGGTATCCCTGCACGGCGTCGCAGCCCAACGTGCGCAGCAGGCTCGCCTGGGCTTCGGTTTCCACGCCTTCCGCGACGACCACCATCTTGAGCGTCTGGGCCAGCGCGACGATGGTCCGCACGATCTGCGCGTCCTCCTCGACTCGGTCGGCATTCATCACGAAGGACCGATCGATCTTGATGACGTCGATCGGCAGGCGGCGCAGGTAGGAAAGGCTCGAGTAGCCGGTGCCGAAGTCGTCGATCGCGACGGTGACGCCGATTGCGCGCATGCGGCCGAGCAGTGCCGAGGCCTGCTTCGGGTCGGCCATCACGAGGCTCTCGGTCACTTCCACCTGCAGCCGCGAGGGCGCGATGCCGTGATGCTCGGCGACCGCGGCGATGCGCTCGACGAGGCTTTCCTGGCGCAACTGCTTGGCCGACACGTTGATCGCGATCGTCGGCGTCACCCCCTGCGCTTCCCAGGCGGCCGATTGGCGGCAGGCCTCGTTGATGACCCAGTCGCCGATGTCGAGGATCAGGTCGCTCTCTTCGGCCACCGGGATGAAGTCCGAGGGCGGCACCAGTCCGCGCTCGGGATGGCGCCAGCGCACCAGCGCTTCGACGCCGCAGTTGCTGCCCGACGCGGCGCAGACCTTCGGCTGGTAATGCAGTTCGAACTCGCCGTTGGCGATCGCGTGGCGCAGTTCGGTCTCGAGCTTGAGACGCAGATTGGCGGCCTCCATCATCTCCGCCTGGAAGAAGCGGTAGATGCCGCGCCCTTCCGCCTTGGCCGCGTACATCGCCGTGTCGGAATGCTTCATCAGGGTAAGTGCATCGCCGCCGTCCTCGGGGAAGCAGGCGATGCCGACCGAGGTGCCGATGCGGATGTCGTGCCCCTGGATCTCGAGCGGCAACGAGACGTCGGCGATGATCTCGCCGGCGAGCGCGGCGCAATGCTCGGGCTCCTCGATGTCCTCGAGCAGCACGACGAACTCGTCGCCGCCCATCCGTGCGATCGTGTCCATGCCGCGCAGCCGCGCCTTGATGCGCCCTGCCACGCGCCGCAGCAGCTCGTCGCCGACGTCGTGGCCGAGCGTGTCGTTGATGCCCTTGAACCGGTCGAGGTCGATGAACAGCAGCGCCAGCCGCGACGACTCGCGCTGGGCGCGCCGGATCGCGTGCTGCAGGCGGTCGAGCAGCAGCGCCCGGTTGGGCAGACCGGTGAGCGGGTCGTGGAAGGCCAGGTGGCGGATGTGCTCGTCCTTGCGGCGCTGCTCGGTGATGTCGTTGAACACCGAGACGTAGCTGCACGGGATGCCGTCGGTCGCCGGGATGCGATTGATGGTCAGCCATTCGAGGAAGGCCTCGCCGCTCTTGCGGCGGTTCCAGATTTCGCCCTGCCAGCGTCCCGTCTCGAGCAGGCTCTTCCACATGGCGCGGTAGAAGTCGGCATCGTGATGGTCGGAGCGCAGCAGGTTCGGCTTTTGGCCGATCGCCTCTTCGGCGGCGTAGCCGGTGATCTCGGTGAAGGCGGCATTGACCGAGACGATCCTCGCCTCCTCGTCCGTCACCACTACGCCTTCGCTGGTGTTCTCGAACACGCTCGCCGCCAGCCTCAGCCGGGCCGTACGCTCGCGCACGCGGTCTTCGAGTTCGCCGGTCAGCCGCCGGTAGTCTTCCTCGCGCGCGGCGACGTTTTCCAGCATGTGGCGGAAGGCGCTGACCAGGGCGCCGATGTCGCCGCGCCCGGTATCGGGCAGCGCCACCTCGCGCGCGCCGGCGGCAATGGATTCGGCGGCGGCCGTCACTTCGCGCAGCGGCCGCAGCAGGCGCTCGACCAGCAGCAGCAGACCGGTGGCCACCAGCGCGGCGGCGAGCAGGCCGCCCAGCGCCGCCTGGAAGCGCGTCGGCGAGATCGCGTCCTCGATCGTCTTTTCGGAAACCGCGTAGGCGAGCTGCACGTAGCGATCCGGAACACGCGGATCGAAGCGCACCCGCTGCGCGGTCACGTAGTGCATCCCGTCGGGGCCCGCAATGGCGTGCAGGCCGATATGGTCGTCGCGCGCCGTCTCGACTCCCAGGCCCGGAAAGTCATGGACCATGCGCACCGGGCTTTCGAAGTCGAAGCCGCGCTCGGGCCGCGGATGTACCAGGTAGCGCCCCTCGCGATCGGCCATGTAGGTCTGGGTGCCGGCCGGCAGGCCGCTGCTCACGGCCTCGAGGATCGGGCCGGCGTCGAGGTTGAGCATGACGAGGCCGAACGGCTTGCCATCGGCGTCGAAGACCGGGGTGGAGGCCCTTATGATGCGCAGCCGCGGCTCGCCCGGCAGGCGCTCGAAGCGGTCGTACTCGAAGTCCGACAGCAGCACTTCGCCGGGCTGGAGCGCGAGGGTCGGCCGGAAGTAGTCGCGCTGGGCGCGCCGCTGCAGTTCGGAAGCCGGCAGCACCCGCAGCTTGCCGTTGCGCCGCTCGATGCGCACCAGTTCCCGCCCGCCGTCCGCCACGCCGATGTAGCGGACCAGGAAGTAGTTGGGATGCGCTGCCGCGAAGGCTTCGAAGATCTCTTCCAGCCGCTTCGTCCACACGCCCTTGGGATTGCCGTCGCGCGGATCGAAGCCGGCGTTCTGCACGGCCCGCGCGATGCCCGAAATGGGCGGCGTGCGCGACAGGAACACCGTGTCCTGGCAGAGCGTCTCCACCGTCTGCGTCAGCCGCTTGCCGTTCAGGCGCACGCTGTCCTGCAGGCCGGCGTCGAACTGGGTGAGCACCCTGTCGCGCTGGTGATGGTCGAGGACGTAGATCAGGGTGAGGCCTGCCGCGGCGACGAGGGCGAGCGCGGCGAGCTGGATCTGCGTCGTCAGGCGGGAACCGATCATCTGTGCGGCCGGGGCGGGGCGGGAACCCATTATAGGGCTGGGGCTGCTGGTCCGCGCCCACCCCGAGAGCGCCGTGGACAATCGGCGACATCGGTTAAAATCGCCGCTCCTTCCATCCGCTCGACCCCGGATGGGCCACCGGAAGACATGTCGCGAACGAACATGAAGCATTCCATCACCGCCGCAGGCGCGCACGCAGTGCCATGAAGCGGCGGCTATTCACCTTCGGTTTTGCCGCCATCGGCCTGGCGCTCTTCAGCGCCGCGGTGGCCATCGCCATGGCCTTGGCGCTGCGGGGCGACGTCTCCCGCCTGGATGGTCGTGCGCGCGACGTGGTCCGGGCGCAGAAGGACCTGCGCGCCGAGATCGCCATGCTGAAGGACGACATCGCCGTCCTGGAGGCGCCCCCCGCGGCGGCCGAGCCCGCCGTTGCCCCCGTCGCCGCGCCCGCTGTCGCGGCACCCAGGCCCGTGATCCGGGTGGGCCGGTCCGGCGTTTCCAATGGCCCTCGCATCGTTCCGGCGAGCGTTTCGGCGCCGCGCGAATGCGTGTTCAAGCCCGGCGACCCCTACGGCCTGGCAGACTGTATCCGCAGCCAGCAGGCGAACATCGGCGCCCAGGTCGCCAGCGCGCGCTAAAGGCCGGTCCGAAACCTGATCCAGGTCAAGTACCCGAGAAATTCGATCAACTATGCTGGCCCTACCTGAAACAAAGGAGGCCAGCATGGCGACCATTCACGTTCACGATCACAGCAATCCCGAAGGCATCTACCTGTTCGACGCGCGCGGCATCGCCAAGCGCTTCCGCCACGCCGCCATCTTCGGCGCCCTCGACGCGCTGCATCCCGGCGAGGTCATGCGCTTTTGCAACGACCACGACCCGCTGCCGCTGCTCGACCAGTTGCAGGCGCGCTACGGCACCCGGGTAAGCGTCGACTACCTGCAGCGCGAACCCGGCGCGATCGTCATCGACTTCAGCAAGCAATCGGTCTGATGCGGTTTCCGGAGTTCTTCGCCGCCGTCCCGCCGCTGCGGGTGCGCGATCCGCTGGCGTGCTTCCTGGGGGCGGCGGACGAAGGCATCCTCGAATACGGCTATGTCGACGCCGTCAAGCTCGCCGGCCACTCGTGCCCCACCGTGGCGGCGGCCTTCGGCATGACGCGCGCTGCGCTGGCCGCCCTGTATGGGGAGGAAATGCCGGAACGCGGCGGCATTGCCGTGGCCTTGCGTGACGCCGTGGACACCGCGGCGACCGGCGTGGTCGGGGCGGTGGCCGGGCTGCTGACCGGGGCCGCCGGCGATGGCGGCTTCAAGGGCCTGGGCGGGCGCTTCGGGCGTCGCAACCTGCTGAGCTTCGGTGCGCGGCTGCCGCTGGAGGCGCGGTTCACCCGCCTCGATACCGGCGCCGCGGTGGACGCCGGTATCGACTTGAGCAGCGTGCAGCCGCCGGCCGGTCTGGCGCCCGCCATGCCGCGCGCCATCTCGGGCGACGCGACACCCGAAGAACTCGCGCGCTTCGGCGAGCTTTGGCAGGAGCGCGTGCGCCGCATCCTGCTCGAGCACCTCGACGATCCGGCCGTCTTCATCGTGCGGACGGCAGCGGGCGCGGCATGAAGGCCAGCCGTCTCGCGGTTGGCGCCATCGTGCTGTGGGTCGCGACCATCGGCGTCTTTGCCTGGTTCTTCGTCCACGGCGCCACCGCGCCCGGATCGGACCAGCGCACGGCGATCCTGCTGGCACCGGCCGAACGCGACTTCGTGCTGACGGAAATGCGGGGACTGCTCTCGGGCGTGCACGGCATTCTCGACGGCATCGACGGCGCCGACCGTACCCGCATCGCGACGGCCGCGCGCGCCATCGGCATGGCATCCGCCACCGACGTCGAGCCCGCGCTGATGACCAAGCTGCCGCTGCCCTTCAAGGAACTCGGCATGAGCGTCCATCACGACATGGATTCGCTGGCGCAGGCGGCCGAGGCGGGCAAGCCCTATCCCGAGTTGCAGCGCATGCTGACTGCGACCATGTCGAAATGCATCGCCTGCCACGCGACGTGGCAGTTCGCGAAACACTGACCGGCGTCTAGAGCAGGACGCGTTCGATGCCGCCGGCGTTCGCCGCGCGCACGTAATCCGCCAGCCAATCCTTGCCCAGCAGGTGCTTCGCCATCTCGACGACGACGTAGTCGGCTTCGACGCCGGCGTCGCCTTCGAAGCGCGTCAGGCCCTGCAGGCACGACGGGCAGGAGGTCAGCAGCTTGACCTCGCCCTTGAAGCCGTCCTCGCGCAGCTTGGCGGCGCCTGCCTCGATCTCGGCCTGCTTGCGGAAACGCACCTGGGTCGAGATGTCCGGCCGCGTCACCGCCAGCGTGCCCGATTCGCCGCAGCAGCGGTCGGAGAGGTCGACCTTGCCGCCCATGAGTTCGGACACCAGCTTCACGGGGTTGTAGGACTTGATCGGCGTGTGGCAGGGGTCGTGGTACATGTAGCGCGCGCCCTGGATGCCCTCGAGGTGCACGCCCTTCTCGCGCAGGTACTCGTGGATGTCGAGCAGCCGGCAGCCGGGGAAGATCTGCTCGAACTGGTACTTCTGCAGCTGGTCCATGCAGGTGCCGCAGGAGACCAGCACCGTCTTGATGTCGAGATAGTTGAGCGTGTTGGCGACGCGATGGAACAGCACGCGGTTCTGCGTCGTGATGGCCTGGCCGGTGGCCTCGTCGCCGCCGGCGGTCTGCGGATAGCCGCAGCACAGATAGCCGGGCGGCAGCACCGTGGTGGCGCCGATGTCGTAGAGCATTGCCTGCGTGGCGAGCCCGACCTGCGAGAACAGCCGCTCCGAGCCGCAGCCCGGGAAGTAGAAGACGGCGTCGGAATCCTCGCTGGCCTTCTGCGGATTGCGGATCACCGGGATCAGCGCGTCGTCCTCGATGTCGAGCAACGCGCGGCTGGTCTTGCTCGGCACGCCGGCCGGCAGCGGCTTGGTCAGGAAGTGGATGACCTGCGCCTTGACGTCGGGCCGGCCGAGCGTGGCGGGCGGGCGTTTGACGGTTTCCTGCACCAGGCCGAGCGACTTTGCGATGCCGTGGCCGAGGCGCTGCGCGCGGTAGCCGAGGCCGACGATGCCCAGCCGCAATGCCTTGATCGTGGCCGGATCGGATGCCGAGAGGAAGGCCATCGCCACGCGCGTGCCGGGGGCTGTCTTCTTCTTGCCCTGACCGCGCAGGAAATTGCGCATGGCCACCGAGACGTCGCCGAAGTCGATGTCCACCGGGCAGGGCTTCACGCACTTGTGGCAGACCGTGCAATGGTCGGCGACGTCGTTGAACTCGTCGAAGTGCTGGAGCGACACGCCGCGGCGCGTCTGCTCCTCATACAGGAAGGCTTCGACCAGCAGGCCGGTGCCGAGGATCTTGTTGCGCGGCGAGTAGAGCAGGTTGGCGCGCGGCACGTGGGTCGAGCACACCGGCTTGCACTTGCCGCAGCGCAGGCAGTCCTTGACCATGTTCGAGATCTTGCCGATCTCCGATTGCTCCATGATCAGCGACTCGACGCCGAGCAGCGCGAACGACGGCGTGTAGGCGTCGCGCAGGTCGGCCCGCGGCATCAGCTTGCCCTTGTTGAAGCGGCCTTCGGGGTCGATGCGGTTCTTGTAATCGCGGAACGGCTTGATCTCTTCGTCCGTGAGGAACTCGAGCTTGGTGATGCCGATGCCGTGCTCGCCGGAGATGACGCCGCCCAAGCGCTTGGCCAGATGCATGATGCGCTCGACCGTCTGGTAGGCGGTCTGCAGCATGCGGTAGTGGTCGGAGTTCACCGGGATGTTGGTGTGCACGTTGCCGTCGCCGGCATGCATGTGCAGCGCGACGAACAGGCGACCGCGCAGGACTTCCTGGTGGATGGCGTCGATCTTCGCCAGGATCGGGCGGAAGGCGTTGCCGTCGAAAATCGTTTCGAGCAGCGGTTTCAGTTCGCGCTTCCACGACACGCGCACCGAATAGTCCTGCAGCTTGTGGAACACGGTGTTCGTCGCCGCCTTCGGCGTGGGCACCGGATGCCAGGACTTGGGGGCGGGCTTCGGTGGCGGCACCGGATGCCAGCGGCGCTTGGGCGGCCAGGGCGCGTCGAGGCTGTCGAGCAGCAGCTGCCAGCGGTCGCGCACTTCATTGACGGCTTCGAGCGCTTGCGCGGCGCGGTCGCCGAGGATTTCCTTCTTGTCGAGCGAGGCGTCGCCCAGGTGCAGCGGTAGATCGCCGCGCAGGAAGTCGGCCAGCTCGTTGCATAGCTCGATCTTGTTGGCGATGGAGAGCTCGATGTTGAAGCGCTCGATGCCGTCGCAGTAGTCGCCCATGCGCGGCAGCGGGATCACCACGTCCTCGTTCACCTTGAACGCGTTGGTGTGCTTCGAGATCGCGGCCGTGCGGGCGCGGTCGAGCCAGAATTTCTTGCGCGCCTCGGCGGAGACGGCGATGAAGCCCTCGCCGCCGCGCGAGTTGGCGATGCGCACGACTTCGGAGGCGGCTCGCATCACGGCGGACTCGTTGTCGCCGACGATGTCGCCGATCAGCACCATCTTGGGCCGTCCGTGACGCTTGGCCTTGGTGGCATAGCCGACGGCTTTCACGTAACGCTCGTCGAGGTGCTCGAGGCCGGCGAGGATGGCGCCGCCCGGGCGTGTCTTCATGAGTTCGGTGATCTCGACGATCGACGGCACCGCCTCGCGCACCTGGCCGAAGAACTCGAGGCACACGGTGCGCGCCACCGGCGGCATCTTGTGCAGGATCCAGACGGCCGAGGTGATGATGCCGTCGCAGCCTTCCTTCTGCACGCCGGGAAGTCCCGCCAGGAACTTGTCGGTGACGTCCTTGCCCAGGCCTTCCTTGCGGAACTGCTTGCCGGGGATCGAGAGGAATTCCTCCGCGAGTTGCTGTCCCTTGTCGTCCAGGCGCTTCAAGCGGAAGGTCGCGGTTTCCTGATCGTGAATCTTGCCGAGGTTGTGGTTGATGCGCTCGACTTCGAGCCACTGGCCGTCGGGCATCACCATGCGCCAGGAGGCGAGGTTGTCGAGCGCCGTGCCCCACAGCACGGCCTTCTTGCCGCCCGCGTTCATGGCGATGTTGCCGCCGACGCAGGAGGCGTCGGCCGACGTCGGGTCGCAGGCGAAGACGAGGCCGGCGTCGTCGGCGCGGTCCATTACGCGGCGCGTGACCACGCCGGCGCCGGTGCGGATGGTCGCGTAGCTCTGGTGGAGGCCGGGCAGGACCTTCTCCTGGACCAGACCCATGTCGATCAGCTTCTCGGTGTTGATCACCACCGACATGGCGGTGAGCGGGACGGCGCCGCCCGTGTAGCCGGTGCCGCCGCCGCGCGGAATGATGGTCAGGCCCAGCGCGATGCAGCCGCGCACCAGCGGGGCGATTTCCTCCTCTGTGTCCGGCACCAGGACCACGAACGGATACTCGATGCGCCAGTCGGTGGCGTCGGTCACGTGGGAGACGCGCGCGAGGCCGTCGAAGCGGATGTTGTCGCGGCGCGTGTGGCGCGAGAGTTCGCGCATCACCTTGCGGCGCAGCTCGGCGGTGTCGTCGAACCAGCGCTCGAAGTCGGCGACGGCCTTTTGCGCGGCGCCGAGCAGTTGCGCGACCGCCTCGTTGCCGCCGCGGCGCTTGTCGATCTCGTGCAGCCGGTGGCGCAGTGCGCCGACCAGCGCCTCGCGCCGCGAAGGATTCGCCAGCAGGTCGTCCTCGAGGTAGGGATTGCGCCGCAGCACCCAGATGTCGCCCAGCACCTCGTAGAGCATGCGCGCGGAGCGCCCCGTGACGCGCTGGCTGCGCAGCTCGTCGAGTACGGCCCACATCTGCGGGCCGAGCAGGCGGATGACGATCTCGCGGTCCGAGAACGACGTGTAGTTGTAGGGGATTTCGCGCAGGCGGGCGGACATGAAGCGGGGGAGAGACTGGCAAAACGGCCCGCCATTTTAAACCCTGGCGGCGTTCCGTCATTGCCGCGGCGGGCCGGAATTGCGGCTTTTTGAAGGGCCGGCGAACCTGCGCGCGATAGGGTTACTGAGGGGTTACCGAGGGGTTGCTGCGGCTGCTCATGGCTGCTCGACGTCGAAAGGCAGCGTCGGCCGCTCGCCGGGCGCCAGATCGAAGTAGGCCTGCAACTCCTCGGGCGAGAGGACCTTGGCGTACTCGTCGACGAGATACCCCGCCAGCCCGTTGGCCTGGCGATAGAGGGGGCGGTACGAGAAGGCGGAGAGCAGCCGGCCGAACAGCAGCCGCAAGCGGCGCTTCTCCACGCGCTGCTGGATCTGCCACAGCGCCTCGCGCCGCTCCTGCGGGAAGCGCGTGCCGAGGCGATGATCGATGGTCAGGTCGAGTTCGCGCCGGCTCGTCTCCTGCTGCATCTGTTTGCCGGGATCGGGCGGCAACCCGGAATAGAGCGCGACGATCCGCCGATCGAACTCCTCGGCGGAAAGCCGCTCTCCGTATCCCAAGTCCTTGCTGTCGCCCATCCCGGCTTCCCGTTCTCCTTAGAGCTTGCCGTATACCGCGATGGCCACGTCCTTGCCGAACGCCTCCGCCACGCCTTCCGGCAGCGCGAGTATGACTCTTTCGTCCGGGTCCAGTTCGAAGAACTTCTTGAACTGCGTCTTGTTGGCCGCGTTGGCAATGTCGTCCTGGAAGCCGAGGGTCGCCTTGTTGAATTCCTTGACGAAGTCCACGGCCGACATGTTCTTGCTGCCGAAGTTCTCCGCCAGGTGCGCGTGCTTGATTTCAATGGCCTCCTTGGCGAGGCGCAGGCCCTGGGCGGTCTTCTGGCTCACGCTGTCGCCGAGGCGGAAGCGCAGCTCGCGCTCGAACAGGTCCATCTGGAACTGCATGCTGTCGAGCCTGCTGCCGGCCTCGAACTTGCGATAGGCCTGCCGGACTCCCTGCAAGTGCTTGGCGAATCCTTCGGGCTGCGCGGCGCTCTTCGGCGGCGGCGCCATCATCAACTTCGTGGAGCCCATGCACTGCTGCAGGTCGCCGGACACGCCGGAGCAGGTGTCAAACGGCGCATAGCAGGGAAGCCAGCTCGTGCCGACCTTGCCATAGGTGCCGAACATCGCCGACGACACCGCGTAGCCGCGGGCGCCTGCGACCGTGATCCCGGCGGGAAGCAGGATGCGGTTCGCCGCCTGGTGGCAGACGCCGTTGATCAGGTAGCAGGTGATGCCGGCACGCTCGTTCGGCTTGGCGATGCAGTCGGCGCGCTTGGTGCTGCCCGTGCCGCTCTTGAAGGCCGTTCCTCCGGTCTTGCCGCCCCAGCATCCCCAGGCCTTGCCGCCGGTGCCGCACTGCACGTACGTATGGTCTGCGGCCTTGGCGAACAGCGTCGTCGGATACTTCATTGCCACCAGTGTTCCCATGCTTCGATCTCCCCAGAATGAGCTTCGATGAGGCCGGCGTTCCATTTCGCCGGCAGGTTGGTGATGCGGGTGGGAACGCTAACAGCAGTCGCCATGACGAGCAATTATACGGAAGGCATATTCGGCGGCCGAGTATTGGCCCGGCGGACAACCACAGGAGAAATAGGGGTGTGATGCATAATAGATGGATGTCCAAGCTAGGCTTCGTTCTTGCCAAGGTCAGCCAACCCGCCGCCAAGTTGATCGCCCGCGACGCCCTTGTCGCCGCGATCGACGAGAACGGCGCGCCCCTGGCATGGGTGGCGGCGCCCGCCGGCAGCGGCAAGACCAGCCTGGCGCTCGACTACGCACGGAGCGCCGCCGGCCCGGTGGCCTGGCTGCGACTGGACGAATCGGACACCGATCCCGCCAGCTTCATGCACTACCTCGAACAGGCCGTCCACGCGGGCAAGGTCCTCGTCTGCGAATGGCAGAAGCCCAAGCTCGCCGGCGAGCACCTGCCGACGCCGCATGGTTACTTTCGCCTGTTCGTGCGTTCGCTTGCCGCTTGCATCGCGCCCGACGCCTGCCTGGTGCTCGACGACGCGCACAAGTGCCAGGAGGTACGCTTCTTCCGCCTGTTCCTCGAGATCCTCGCCGAGGAAATGCCGCGCGGCGTGCGCGTCCTGATCCTGAGCCGGCTGGCGCCGCCCGACGGCTGCGCCCGCCTGATCGCTCACGGCGCGCTCCACGAAGTCGACGCCAAGGCGCTGGCGTTCTCACCGGCCGAGACCGAAAGCCTGCTGGCACTGCTCGGCATCGAGGAAGCCGGCCGCTTGCGCGACATGGTGTGCCAATACACGGGCGGTTGGCCGGCCGGCATCGCGCTGGTCGCCAACTGGCTCTGGCACCAGCCGGGTGCCGCGACGCGCCAGGAGGACGTCTCGCGCCTGGTCACCGGCTACCTGACGACCGAGGTGTTTTCCACCTTCACCGTGCCCGAGCGCGAAACGCTGCTGGCGGTGTGCACGCTGCCCTATTTCCGCACCGACTGGGCGGCGACGCTGTCCGGCTTCGAGGATGCCGAGCGCATCCTGGCGCGGCTCTCAGCCCAGGGCGGCCTCATCTACCGCTACCCGGGGCCGCGCTTCACGCTGCATCCCTTGTTCCAGCGCTACCTGCGCGACTGGGTCGGCACCCGGCTCTACGCGGGCCGGCGCCAGCTTTGGGTCGAGCGCGGCGTGCAGTTGCTGCAGGCCGACGGCAACGTCGACGCAGCGGTCGAACTGGCGCTAGAGTTCGGCCTGCATGAGCGCGCCGTGGCGATGATCGAAGCCTGCGCGGAAGACATGCTGGCGAAGACGCGGCACCAGACGCTGGCGCGCTGGATCCGGCAGGTGCCGGATGCCCTGCGCAGCCCGTGGCTGCACTACTGGCTCGGCATGGCGAGCTACATCAGCGACACCGGCACGGCGCGGGATGCGCTGCTCAAGGCCTACGAGGCGTTCTCGGCCACGGGCAACCAGCAGTACCGCTTCATCGCGCTCAGCACGGTCATCATCTCCTATTCGTTCAACGGCGTCGCCCGCCAGCCGTTGAAGGACATGCTGGCCCACTTCGTCGATCCCGAGCGCGAATACGCCCAGCTGGCCGAACCCGAACTGCGCGCGCACCTGGCGCTGGGCATCTACAGCGGCCTGTCGACCACCGACCCGGGCCATCCCGACCTCTGCGTGTGGGAGGAGCGCTGCCTGGCTGCGCTGAGCCAGCCTGTCAGCGCCTACATGAAGGTGCGCCTGGCGGTGTGGGCGGCGATCCACTTCTTCTTCTCGGGCCGCTACCGCAAGATCAGCGCGCTGCGCGCTGCCTTCGACAGCCTCGTCGACCTCTCCTCGGTGCCGGCCTACCAGGGCTACCTGATCTACTTCCTCTACCAGTTCGACGAACTGGTGCGCGGCAACCACGCGGCGCTGGCAACGCTCTACGAAACCTGCCAGAAGCTTTCCGAGGACACCGGCTTCCACAACATGGACGGCCACTATGCGCTGCAATGCGCCGACAGCAGGCTGCTGCAGGGCGATCCGGAGGGCGCGCGCGCCATCCTGGCCAAGGTGCTGGCGGCGCTGCCGCCCGGCTACTACAACCTCGCCGGCCATTACTACGTGGTGCAGACCGCGGCGGCGCTCGGCAGCGGCGACTTGCGCGGCGCGCTGCATGCCGCCGAGCGCGTGCTGGAAGCGGGCCGCGGCTTCGGCAGCGTGCCGTACGAAATCTGGGGAACCATCGGCAGCTGCGTTGCGGCGACCCTGCTCGAGCTGCCCGACGCCCCGGCGCAAGTCGCGCAACTTCGTCTGCGCGGCGAACAGACGCGCTATCCGGCCGCCCTGATCCACGCCGACCTGCTCGACGCCTGGCGCCTGTGGCGGGCGAACGACCCGGCGGCGGTCGACCTGCTGCAGAAAGCGCTGCAGCGCTGGGATGAAGAAGGCGAAGGCTTCCTCTGGGCGGCGCCGCCGCAGATCCTCCAGCCCCTGTGCGCGATGGCGTTGCGCGCAGATGTGCTGCCGCACGTGGCGCGCAACGTCATCAAGGCCTTCCGCCTCTCGCCGCCCGCCGATGCGCCGGCGGCCTGGCCCTGGCCGCTCGCCGTGCGCTGCTTCGGCGGCTTCGAGCTGCGCGTCGGCGGTCAGCCGTTGCCCTCGCGCGGCAAGTCGAAGCATCGCCAGCTCGATCTCATCAAGCTCGTCGCCGCCCACGCCCCGGCGCCCTTGCCGCTCGCGCGGATCGCCGAGACGCTGTGGCCGGATTCCGAAGGCGACGCCGCGCGCCACGCGCTCGACACGACGCTGTCCCGGCTGCGCGGCACGCTGGGGCGCGAAGTGTTCCGCCTCGAGCATGGTGCGCTGAGCCTCGACCGCGACGTCTGCTGGCTCGACGCCGCCATGCTCGAGGATGCGCTTGGGCAACTGGAAGCCGAGCTGGCCGCCGGCAAGCCCGGCCTCCAGGCTGCCACCGAAGCCGTGCTGGAGCTCTATCGCGGCGACCTGCTGTCGGGCGAGACGCCGGCCTGGGTGCTGCCGCGGCGCGACTACTGGCGCGGCCGCGTGGCGCGCGCGCTGGGCGCCGCTGCCCGCAGCCTGGCAAGGCTGGGCGACCTGCCGGCCGCCACGCATCTGCTTGACCGCGCGCTGGCGGCCGATCCGTACTGCGAGTCGCTGACGGCTGCGCTCATGTCGGTCTGCCTCGAGGCCGGGCGCTATGCCGAAGGCATGGCCGCCTACCGGCGCTATCGGCGCGTCGCCCTGTCGGCGCTCGGCGCGCCGGTGGCCCTCGAGATCGAATCGCTCGCCGAGCGCCTGCGCGCCGCCTGACGCTCACATTTGTGAGTCGTTTGTGGCGGGGCCGCCCCTAGGATGGCGGCCTTCCGGCATCCCGCCGGCATTCCCAACCATGGAGGCATCTTGAACGAGCGGCAGCCCGCGGCTTGTGCGGACAGCATCCTGCCGTGCCCGTTTTGCGGCTCGGCCAGCACGTGCCTCAAGCCGAACGACGCCGGCTTTGCAGTGGCCTGCGAGGCGTGCGGCGGCATCGGTCCCGGCGACGACGTCGAGGACTTTGCGGTCCGGCGCTGGAACTCGCGCTCGGCCCTGGCGGCGACATTCCGCGCACCGACACGCTGAGTCGGCGGCGCTTCTCCCTTCATATCGAGGCAGCAAGATGAACAGCATTTCGGCAAGGATCTTCATTGCGGCGGGCATCGGGCCCGCCGCAATGGCCCTGGCGGCGATCGTCGCCTGGGGCGCTTACCTCGCCTTGCCGGCCTCGCTGCAACACGGGCTCGCGGCCGAGGCGGGCAACGCCCTGTTGCTGCTGTGCGCGCTGGTGCCCCTGTCGCTCTTCGCCGCCTTCGCGGTCGCGCATCGCCAGGCAGCGGCCGTGCGGCGCCACTTCGGCGGCGACCCGCGCCATGCGGCCGCGGTGGCCGCGCGCATCGCGCAGGGCGATTTGAGCGGCGACATCGAGAGTGCCCCAGAAGGCGGCATGCTGGGCACGCTCGGCCTCCTGCAAGCCAGCCTTGCCCAGACGGCTGAACGCATCGAGGCCGTCGCGGGCGAAGCCGAAAGCATGGCAGCCCGCCTGGCCGCCGCCGCCGGCGAAGCGCTGGCCGCGGCCGAGCGCCAGAACGGCTCGACGCTCGAGGTCGGCGCCTCGATCCAGCAAATGACCGTGGGCATCGCCCGCGTCGCCGACACCAATACCACGGTGCACCGCGCCGCCGCTGAGACCGGCGTGCTTTCCGCGCAGGGTGCCGAGTCGGCTGTCGAGGCGGCCGCGGAGGTTGGCCGCATCGCCGATTCGGTGGCGCGCTCGTCGGCCAACATCCGCAGCCTCGGCGAGCAGTCCTCGCACATCTCTGCCATCGCCAACGTCATCCGCGAGATCGCCGAGCAGACCAACCTGCTCGCCCTCAACGCCGCGATCGAGGCGGCGCGCGCCGGACAGCAGGGACGGGGCTTCGCCGTCGTGGCCGACGAGGTGCGCAAGCTGGCGGAGCGCACGCAGGGCGCCACGCACGAGATCAGCGCGACGATCGGCGAAGTGCAGGCCTGCATCGACGAGGCGGTCGAGGCGATGCGCCAGGAGACGGATCTCGTTGCGCTGGGCGTCGAGAAGATCGGCCGCGTGACCGCGCTGATCGACAGCATCCGCAAGGGGGCCGGTTCCGCCGCGAGCGGCGTCGGCGCCATCGACGCCAACCTGTGCGAGCAGACGCGCGCCGCGGAGCAGGTCGCCGCCCGCATGGACGCGATTGCGCGCATGACGGACGAGACGCGCACCGCGGTGCAGGAGTTCGCGCGTGGCGCCGACCGCATGGGAGCGCTGGCCGGCGACCTCAGGAACGTCGTGACCCGGCTGCGGCGCTGAGCGGCGCATCGCCGCCCCGCTTGGCGCAGGCATAATGCGCCTTCCATTTCCAATGGCATGACGCGATGAAGATCAACTCTTTGCCTCGGCTGGCACTGCTCAATGTGCTGGCGGCGGCCGGCAGCGCGGGACTCGGCTATGCCTGCCTGCTGCTGGAAGCGCCGGGCGCGGCCCTGCCCGTGCTCTGGTTGCCATCGGGTCTGTGCCTGGCACTGCTGCTGGCCGGCGGACCGCGCCTGCTGCCCGGCGTGTGGCTGGGCCTGGCCGCGGCGCTGTTCCCGCTCGCTTCCTCTTCCTGGGGCGCGGCCGCGGTCCTGGCGGCGGGAGAAGCCGGCGCGTTCTGGCTCGGCGCGGCCGTGCTCCGGCACATCTTGCCCGGCGGCGGAAGCGATGCCGCGGAAGCCCCGACCCGCCTGATCCTGGTCGCCTATGGCTGCGCGGTCGTGGCGGGGCTCTTCAGCCCCATGGTGCTGCAGCTCTTCGGCGCGGTGCCGGCCGGCGGGGTCGACCGCGCCATCGTCGCCTGGTGGCTGGGCGATGCGCTCGGCATGGTGGTGTTCGCGCCGGTGCTGCTCGCCCTGCGCGACGCGCGTGCCGCGCGCACGGATTTCGGCTGCAGTCCGCCGATGGTTGCCCTGGCGCTTGCCACGGCGGCGTTCGGACTCTTGACCTTCGTCGCCGTCCGTCCGCTGCTGGCCAACGTCTACCTGCAGGCGGCGCTGCTGCTGCCGCCCCTGATGCTGGTCACCATGCGCTGCCATCCGGCCGTGGCCTACGCGCTCAATCTCGCACTCGTGTCTGCCGCGGCCGTCGGCGCCGCGGGCCCGTTCGGACAGTTGCTCGGCGACACGGCGTCGCAGCGTTCCTACGCGCTGCACGGCTTCGTGCTGCTCTCCAGCGTGACGGTGCTGTTCCTCGCCGCGCACATTCGCGGCGTGCGTGAAATGGCGAAGGCCGCGCGTGCCGGCGAGCAGCGCTTCCGCCGGCTCACCGCGCTCACCTCCGACTGGTATTGGGAGCAGGACCGCGACTTCCGCTTCACCCGCATGGAAGGCGCCGCGTTCGGCGAGGCGGTCGAACTGCGGGCGCGCTTCATCGGCAAGCGCCGCGAGGAACTGCCGGCCTTCGAGCCTTACAACATGAGCTGGGAGGCGCATCAGCAGGATCTCGACGAGCACCGCGTGTTCCAGGGGCTGATCCTGCGCCATGCGCGCGGCAATGGCGATGCCGCCTACTACAGCATCAGCGGCGAGCCCGTGTACGACGAAGCGGGCGAGTTCGTCGGCTATCGCGGCGTCGGCCGCGACGTGACGCCCGAGATCGAATCGCGCGAAGCGCTGCTCGCCAGCGAGCGCCAGTTCCACGACGTCGCCGACGCCACCTTCGAAGGCCTGTTCGTGCATGACTACGGCCGCATCGTGTTCGCCAATCGCGCCTGCGCCGAGCTTGCCGGCTGCAGCATCGAGGATCTGGTCGGCCGCCAGCTGCTCGATTTCGTCGCGCCCGAGGAGCATCCGCGCGTCATCCAGCATCTGGCAAGCACCGAGCCGGTGATGAACTACGAGACCACCGGTGTGCACGCCGACGGCACCCGCTTCCCGGTCGAGGTGTTCGGCCGGCCCTTCGTGTTCCAGGGCAAGCCGATGCGCATCGCCGCCATCCGCGACATCGGCGACCGCCTGCGCACCGAGGGCGCGCTGCGCGCCCAGATCGAATTCCAGCGCACCCTGCTCGACACGATGCCCAATCCCGTGTTCTACAAGGATCGCCAGGGACGTTACCTCGGCTACAACCGGGCATTTGCCGATTTCCTCGGCATCGGCGCCGAGGAGTTCATCGGCCGCACCGTGCTCGATCTCGTCCCGGGCGAGAAGGGCCGGGAGATGGCGGCCAACGACGAGGCGCTGTTCGCCAACCCCGGCATCCACAGCTACGAGCAAGTGATCGAGACCCCGCGCGGGCGGCGCTACGTGATGGTGTACAAGGACGTTTTCCGCGACGAAAAAGGAGATTCGGCCGGCTTTGTGGGCGTTCTTGCGGACATCACGGAGCGCAAGAAGACCGAGCAGCGCCTGCGCCGCTTCCAGGAACTCTCGCCGGCCGCCATCGGCATCGTCAGCACCGCGGGCGAGGTGATCTACATGAATCCGACCGCCTTCGCGCTGTTCGGCTATCGCCTCGAGGATGTGCCGAACATGGAAGTGTGGTGGCAGGTGGCGTACCCGGATCCGGTTTACCGCGCCGACCGTTACGCGGCCTGGATCGCCGCCGTCGAGCAGACGCTGGCCGAAGGCCGCTACATGTTCCGCTTCGAAGGTCGCGTGCGCTGCATGGACGGGCGCGACCGCTGGATCGAGACGATGGTGAGTTTGGGCGAGGACGAGATTTTCATGATCTTCACCGATCTCACTGACTACGTGGCGCCGCCGCTGCCGGCGCGGTAGGGGGGCGAGGCTGAGGCGCAGCGGTGAAGATCAAGACCTTCGGCTCACCCGGAGGATGAGCCAAAAACCCCGTGCCTCCGACCGCCGAGGGCGACGGGTGGTCGTCGCCGCTTCGTGTCCCCCGGCGGACAAGATCGATAAGGCGTCCGCCTCCTCCTTTACCTACGCGTCGACGACCACC
>JBLNBJ010000166.1:0-6873 GCA_050259835.1 Ignavibacteria bacterium
ATTCCTCGATGTCGGCGCCGGCGATGAAGCCCGCTTCCTTGCCCGAGCGGAAGATCAGCGCCTTCGGCGGCGCCTTGTCGCAGGCGTCGAGCACTTGCCCGAGTTCCGCCATGACTTCCGCCGACAGCACGTTGGTCGAGGAATCGGCCTTGTCGAGCGTCGCCCAGCAGATGCCCTCGGCGTCGGTATCGATTTTCCAGTGTTTCAGCATTTACATGGCCTCCACGAGCATCGCCCCGCCCTGTCCGCCACCGATGCAGATCGAGGCGACGCCGCGGCGCTTGCCTTCACGCCGCAGCACGTGCAGCAGGTGCAGCACGATGCGCGCGCCGGAGGCACCCACTGGGTGGCCCTGTGCGACGGCGCCGCCGTCGATGTTGAGCTTCGCCGTATCTACCGTGCCCAGCGCCCCGGGAAGCCCGAGTTCGTCGCGGCAATAGGCGTCGTCCTGCCAAGCCCGAATGCAACCGAGCACCTGGGCGGCGAACGCCTCGTTGATTTCCCACGCATCGACGTCGTCGAGCGCCATGCCGTGGCGCTGCAGGATCGGCGTCACCGCATGCACAGGGCCCAGCCCCATCTGCGCCGGGTCGAGGCCGGCCCACTGCGAATCGACGATGCGTCCGAGCGGCTCGAGCTTCCAGCGCGCGACGGCTTCCTCGGAAGCCAGCAGCAGCCAGGTGGCGCCGTCGGTGATCTGCGAACTGTTGCCCGGGGTGACGCGGCCGTACTTGCGGTCGAAGAAGGGCTTGAGCTTCGCCAGGCCGGCCATGCTGGCGTCGCGCCGCACGCCGTCGTCGGCCGCATACACGGTCCCGTCCTGCCCGATCAACGGGACGATTTCATTCTCGAAGCGGCCGGCATCCTGCGCCGCCGCGACACGGCGGTGGCTCTCGAGCGCGAAACCGTCCATCTCCTCGCGCGAGATGCCGAAACGCCAGGCGAGATTCTCCGCCGTCTGGCCCATCAGCAGGTCGACCACCGGATCGGTGAGGCCCTTGACGATGCCGATCACCGGCTTGAGCAGCATGCGCGGGCGCAACTGAGCGAACAGCGCGAGCACCTGGGCGGGCTTCCTGGCCTGCGCCATGCGCGAGAACCACAGCACCATCTTGTCCGAATAGAGCAGCGGGGCCCGGGACAGCGCATCCGAGCCGCCCGCCAGCACCAGCTGCGAACGCCCGGCCTGGATGTTGGCCATCGCCGAATCGATCGCCTGCATGCCGGACGCGCAGTTGCGCATCACCGTCCAGCCCGGCACCTTGTGGCCGCAACCGAGGCGCAGCGCCGCGACGCGCCCGATGTTCACTTCATCGACGCTGGGGCTGGCCGAACCGAGGATGACCTCATCGAGATCCGAAGCCGCGAAAGGCTGGCGCGCCAGCAGCGTGCGGCCGGCCGCGACGGCCAGGTCCGAGGCCGCGAACGGCCCCGGCAGGTTGCGCGACTTGAGGAAGGGCGTGCGCGCGCCGTCGACGACGTAGATCGCTTTGCCGGCCATCGCCTACGCCGCCTGCTTGAGCGCCACGACCTTCTGCAGCTCGCTGCGGCCGAAGTCGGCGGGGAAGTCGTCGACGCGGATGACCTTGTCGCGCAGCCGGTTGCGCTGCTCGATCAGTCCGAGTTCGTCGGGCGTGATGACGCCCGCCTCCAGCGCGTGGCGCGCCAGCTGGGCTTCGCCGGCGCCGGCGGCGCGCTCGATCTTGCCGGCCTTTTCGGCGGCGCGGATCTTGGCTTCCACCTTCTCGGCGGCCAGCGTGGCGTCGAGCGCCAGTTCGATGACACCGATGGCGTCGTCCTCGCGGCGCGGCGCGTACATGCCGGCCGTCAGGCGGTCGCGCGTGTCGGAGGGCTCGATCAGCAGCTTCGCCACCTGGTGGCCGAGCTTGTCGGAGGGCACGACGTAGGGTCGTCCGAGCGGGAAGATGAAGCGGTGCAGCAGCCAGGCGACGAGCTTGTTCGGGTAGTTGGCGATGACGCCCTCGAAGGCGTTCTGCGCCGCGAACATCGCATCCCAGATGGCCCAGTGCATCAGCGGCGCGTCCGCTTCCTGACGGCCTTCCGACTCGTAGCGCTTGAGCGTCGCCGAGCACAGGTACATCAGCGAAAGGATGTCGCCGAGACGCGCCGACAGCTTCTCCTTGCGCTTGAGGTCGCCGCCGAGCAGCAGCATCGAGACGTCGGCGAGGAAGGCGAAGGCCGAGGAGAAGCGCGTGAGCTGCTGGTAATAGCGCGTCGTCTCGGGCGCGATGTCGTCGGGCACCGAGACAAAGTGCGAACCGGTCAGGCCCATGACGAAGGCGCGGATGGCGTTCGAGACCGTGAAGCCGACATGGCCGGCGATGGCCGCGTCGAAGTCCCGCAGCGCCTTGGCGTCGTCCGGCTCGCGCACGGCGAGGAATTCCTTCAGCACGTAGGGATGGCAGCGGATCGCCCCCTGGCCGAAGACGATCAGGCTGCGCGTCAGGATGTTGGCGCCCTCGACGGTGATCGAGACGGGAATTTGCTGGTAGGCGCGCGCGATGAAGTTGTTCGGCCCCATGCAGATCGCCTTGCCGCCCTGCACGTCCATGGCGTCGTTGACGACCTTGCGGGCGCGCTCGGTGACGTGGTACTTGACGATGGCGGACACCACCGACGGCTTCTCGCCGAGGTCGACCGCGCCGGCCGTCATGGCGCGCGCGGCGTCCATCAGGTAGAGGTTGCCGCCCATGCGCGCGAGCGGCTCTTCGATGCCCTCGAACTTGCCGATCGGTGTCTTGAACTGGCTGCGCACGCGCGCATAGCCGCCGGTGCCGCGCACGGCGAGCTTGGCCATGCCGGTATTGGAAGACGGCAGCGAGATCGAGCGGCCGGCCGCCAGGCACTCCATCAGCATGCGCCAGCCCTGGCCCGCCATCGCGCGCCCGCCGATGATCCAGTCGAGCGGCATGAACACTTGACTGCCCGAGGTCGGGCCGTTCTGCCAGACGGCGTTCAGCGGCGCATGGCGCCGTCCGATCACCACGCCGGGGTGATCCGCGGGCACCAGCGCGCAGGTGATGCCGATATCCTCGACGTCGCCCAGCAGCTTGTCGGGATCCAACAGGCGGAAAGCCAGGCCGAGCACCGTGCAGATCGGGCCCAGCGTGATGTAGCGCTTGTCCCAACTCACCCGCATGCCGACCACCTCGCGGCCCTGCCATTGCCCCTTGCAGACGACCGCCGTATCGGGAATCGAGGCGGCGTCGGAACCGGCCCACGGGCTCGTCAGTGCGAAGGCGGGAATCTCCAGGCCCTTGGCCAGGCGCGGCAGGTAGTGATCCTTCTGGGCATCGCTGCCGTAGTGCAGGATCAGTTCGGCCGGACCGAGCGAGTTCGGCACCATCACCGAAACGGCGGCGGCCGAGCAGCGCGTCGACAGCTTCTGCACCACGCAGGAGTGCGCGTAGGCGGAGAACTCGAGGCCGCCGTACTTCTTCGGGATGATCATGCCGAGGAAGCCCTTGTCCTTGACGTAGCGCCAGGCGTCGGGGGAGAGGTCCTGCCAGACCTGGGTGGTGTCCCACTCGTCGGCCAGCCGGCAGAGCTCCTCGCATTCGTTGTCGACGAAGGATTGCTCCTCCGGCGTCAGCCTCGGCACCGGATAGGCAAGCAGCTTGGCCCAGTCGGGCTTGCCGGAGAAGAGTTCGCCGTCCCACCAGACCGTGCCGGCCTCGAGCGCTTCCTTTTCGGTCTGCGACATCGGCGGCAGGATCTTCTTGTAGAGCGCGAACACCGGCCCGGTGAGGACGGCGCGCCGCAGCGGCGGCACCAGCAGCACCGCCAGCGCGGCGGCGACGAGGACGAGCAACCAGGTCATTTCCGTTTCTCCTTCTGGTCAGGCCGCCTTGCGGTGCGGCTTCTTGGATTGCTTGGCCGGGATTTCCGGCAGGGGAGCGCGCAGGCCGCCGATGAGGAAGCTCATCAGCCGCGCATAGAGGGCTTCCGTTTCCCGCTCGCTGTCGAGGTCGAGCTTGTCCTCGCCGACGACGCTGATGGCGTCGGCGCCGGACACCGCATAGGACATCGCGCCGAGCATGAAGTGGAAGCGCCACAGGAACTCGTCCTTCGGCACGTCGGGCAGCGCCTTGAAGAACGCCGCCTTGAAGCGCGCCAGCACCTCGGCATACTCCTCGGCGAGAAAGCTCTTCACGAACTGCGCCGGCTCCGTGTAGGTGCGGCTCAGCAGGCGCATGAAGTTGCGCCCGCCGCCTTCGGTGTCGGCCGCCATGCGGATGGCGACGCCGAAGAAGGCCTCGACGATCAGGCGCGGCTTGACCGGCGCCTCGCCGGCGTCCGCCTCGAGACGGTCGAGCTCGGCCAGGCGCTGCTCATTGAGCCAGGTCAGGCGCCGACGGAACAGCTCTTCGATCAGCGCCTCCTTTGAGCCGAAGTGGTAATTCACGGCGGCGATGTTGGCCTGCGCCTCGGCGGTGATCATGCGCAGCGTGGTGGCTTCGAGGCCGTGCTCCATGAACAGGCGTTCGGCGGCGTCGAGGATGCGGCTGCGGGTATCGGAGATTTCGGTCACGTTCATCATTGCTGCATTGCGGCAAACAAGGGTTTCAAACAACCGTTTGAACCCATGATACTCGGATTTCTGGATCGGTCAAGCGCCCGACCGTTCGGGGGACGTGTCGCCCCAGCCCCGCGGCACGCCGGCGAAAACCCTGCTGCGGTCAGGGAAGCCCGATACCCAAGGACACGGGGGCTCACTACACTTTCCCCGTGGCCGCGCCCCCGCCCGCTCGCCACCCGCAAGAGAGCCCCGACGATGAAACTGAATACCAAGAGCCGCATCGCGGTGAACGCCATGCTGGACGTTGCCGCCAACGGCACCAGCAACCCGGTCGCCCTCGCCGGCATCGGCGTGCGCCAGGGCATTTCGCTGTCCTATCTGGAGCAGCTGTTCCGCCGGCTGCGCACGCGCGGCCTGGTGAAGAGTTCGCGCGGTCCCGGCGGCGGCTACCAGCTCGGCAAGCGCGCCTCGGCCATCTCGATCGCCGACATCGTGGACGCCGTGGCCGACGACGCAGCCGGCAAGCCGCGCCGGGCCGGCAGCGGCGTCCGTGCCGACGGGCTGTGGGACCAGGTGGACCGGCACATCGGCGACTACCTGCGCACGGTCACGCTGGAAGCGGCCATGAAGCAGTTCAGCCAGGTGCCGTCGCAGCCCCGCAATGCCGGCTCGGCGCGGCGGCGCGAAGCCGAAGCCCTCGCCGCCGCTTGATCTCCCGCACAGCCGTCAGGGCCGCGTCCGCCGCTGCGGCGGCGTCCATTGATAGAGCCAGGTTTCCGACAGCGCCTGTCCGTCCGCGCGCAAGTAAAGGCGCAAGTCGACCGGCCGCTCGTCGCCCTCCTCCGGCACCAGGTCGAACATGGCGCGAACGCCGCCGATCGGCGCCAGCGGACGCGCCGACGCGATCCCGATGCGGCCGTGCGTCGCCTCGATCACCGGCTCCACCTTCGCATCCCGCCCCAGCATGCCGAGCGGCCCGCCAGCGAAGTCGACGACGAAGCGCCAGGAGAACTGCCGCCGCGGACGCCCGACCACGCCGCCGATGCCGCTGCGCGTGGCCACCGCCTGCGCCAGCCCGCCGGGCGGCGCCGGCTGCGCGCCCCAGCGCAGCCGACAGGCAAACAGCTTCTCTTCGCCGGGCTGCGCCGCAACCGCCGGCACCCAGCAGGCGACGACGTTGTCCACGGTCTCGTCGGCAGCCGGCAACTCCAGCAGCTGCACGCTGCCGCGCCCCCAGTCGCCGCGCGGCTCCACCCAGAGCGAGGGGCGGCGCTCGTAGAAGGCGCCGTCGTCCTGGTAGTGATCGAACTCGCGGTCGCGCTGCAGCAGGCCGAAGCCGCGCGGGTTCTCGTCGATGAAGACGCCCGAGCGCGCCTGAGCGGGATTCGCCAGGGGCCGCCAGACGCGCTCGCCGGCGCCAGTCCACAGGGCCAGTCCGTCGCTGTCATGGATCTGCGGCCGCCAGTCGTCCGCCACGCGCCGGTCGGCCGGGCCGCACAGGAACATGCTGGTGAGCGGCGCCACACCGAGATGGTCGAGCCGGCGGCGCGGGTAGAGCGCGGCGTCCACCTCCATCGCCAGTTGCGCGCCCGGCACGATGACGAAGCGGTAGGCGCCCGTCACGCTCGGGGAATCGAGCAGCGCATGCACGACCAGACGATCATCTTCCGGCGCGGGCCGCTCCAGCCAGAACGCGCGGAATGCCGGAAACTCTTCGGGCCGCGCCGTGCCGCAGTCGACCGCGAGGCCCCGGGCCGACAGGCCGTACTGCATCTCGGCGCCCACCGCGCGAAAGTAGCTGGCGCCGAGAAAGGCCGCGACGTCGCGCCGCCAGTCGGTATGAAAATGGAGCCGCAGCCCGGCAAAGCCGAGCCCTTCGCCGCGCGGCGGCGCGATGCCGTTGGCCGCATAGTCGAACATCGCCGGGTCCCAGGCGATTTCGCGCGCGCGGCCGCCCACCACCTCATGCACGCCCACCGGGCTGCGATAGTTGAGGCCGGGATGGAAGAACTCGACGCGGAAGCGCAGCCTCTCGCGCGCCCAAAGCGCGCGGCTCGGACGGAAGCGGATCGACTGCCATTGATCCCAGTCCAGTCGCCCGACCGCCTCGGGCAAGCGCTCGGCAGGCGCCTGCCACGGCTGCGAGGCAAGTGCGCGCGCCTGGCCCTTGAGCCAGGCGTAGTCGAACCCCATTGTCGCGACGTTCACCGGCCCAGCTTGAGCGCGCAGCGGCGACGCCATGCCGGCCGCACCGAGCGCCGTCGCCGCCTTCAACAGTTCGCGCCGATTCATGGCCGCCGCGCCGCCGCGTTGCGCCAGCGCCGGTAGGCCGT
>JBLNBJ010000167.1:0-8424 GCA_050259835.1 Ignavibacteria bacterium
TCCAGTGCGCGCAAGTCGTCAAGATCGACGGTGCTCGCCAGTTCGCGGACGGAGAAATCCACGTCGCGAAACAGCAGCGCAACCAGATGGGCCGTGCCGCTGGCGAGTTGCCGGGCGCGCAAGTCACCCTCGTTGAGCGTCTCCACCCGCAATCGCTGGGCAGACGTTTCGATCTGCCACCAGTAAAGCGCGGTGACTATCGCAAGAAACAGCGCGAGCAGCGCGGCCGCGAAGCGCGGATAGCGAAACGGCGTCGATTTGCCAAGGGCAGTTTTCCAATCCATTGCCGCGTTCCCTGAGCTGTTCTCGTTCCGCCTAGCGCGCTTGCCTATACAGATTCAATATATGTCTTTCAATATAGATTGGCAATCAACGGCGTAACGCTGCTACGCGGCGTCCTCGGCCGGCGGTCGCCGCAAGAATGCCCAGAGACAGTAGATGGCGACCGGCATCAGATAAAGGAAAGTCATTTGCAGGACCGCCAATCCGACCAGCGGATATTTCGCGCGCTCATTGCCTTTGAGCCAGGAGCGCGCCCAATGGAACTGCGCCACGAACACGCAAGCCAGTACGGCCAGACCGATCGTTACGGGCGACTTCATGTATTCCATGAAGCTCGGGGCGCGAAAGGAACCGACCCCTGCGATATTCATGGAACCGAGCGCGAAGAACAGCCCGATGGCCGCCAAGGAACCGACGAAGAACAGAACTGCAAGGACCTGTTGAATCCTGCCGGCGATGCGACGGTGTTTTTCCATGGATGTCGAGACCAGCGATTGGAGATGTCGTTATACGTTGCGACTGCCGATTCTAGCCGGGACCGGCCCGCCGGCTTTCGCGGCCTCCGGCGCGGACGGGCTGTCCTGGCCCAGCGCACTCGCCCCGCTGGAAATCGGCGTCCCGGATGCCTGCTGACGGCCGCTCGAAAATGAGGAGCGATGCCTGATGCAAGCCGGCCTTCGGCGATAATCGCCGCATGACTGACAATCGAATCCGCCCTCGCCTGGTCCTCGCCCCTATGGAAGGCCTGGCCGACGACATATTGCGCGACATCCTCACGCGGGCGGGAGGCTATGACTGGTGCGTCACCGAGTTCATTCGCGTAAGTTCCACGGTGTTGCCGCATTCCGTATTCAGGCGCGTCAGCCCGGAACTGGAAAACGGTTCGCGCACGCGTGCCGGGACACCGGTGCGCCTCCAGTTCCTCGGCTCCGATCCCGACCTGCTGGCTGCCAATGCGGCCCATGCGTCGCTGTTGCAGCCCGCGGGTATCGATCTCAACTTCGGCTGCCCGGTGCCGCTGGTCAATCGCAATCGGGGCGGCGCGGCGCTGCTGAACGAGCCGGAGCTGCTGCACCGGATCGCGGCCGCCGTCCGGGCCGCGGTGCCGGCGGAGATTCCGGTCACGGCGAAGATGCGCCTCGGCATCGAGGATGCGAGCCGGGCAGTCGACTGCGCCCACGCCCTCGCCGCCGGAGGTGTCGACGAACTCGTCGTTCATGCGCGGACGAAGAGCGATGGCTACCGGCCGCCGGCGCGCTGGCATGCCGTGGCCCAGATCCGCGAATGCCTGCGCATCCCCGTCATCGCCAACGGCGAGGTATGGACCGTGGCCGACTACCACGCAAGCCGCGCGGCGACCGGTTGCGACGACATCATGCTGGGACGCGGCGCAGTGGCTGATCCGCTGCTTGCGCGGCTCATCCGTTCCGACGCCCTCCCCGAGGCCGCCGACCCCTGGCAGACCATCATGGGCATGATCCTCGACTTCTGGTCGCAGGTTCAGCGCAAGGTCTTGCCGACGCAATCGCCCGGACGGCTCAAGCAGTGGCTCGGCTACCTGCGGCGCAGCTACCCTCAGGCCGACCAGCTTTACACGGCCGTACGCGCGCTGCGCCATGCGCGCGAAGTCTCGGTTGTGCTGCAGGCCATGCCGCTGACCGCATGAGCCTGGAAACCGTAGCCGTCATCGACTTCGAGACGACCGGGCTGTCGCCGCAGCAAGGCGACCGCGCCACGGAGATCGCCGCCGTCATCGTGCGGGACGGGCAGATCGTCGATCGCTATCAAAGCCTCATGAACGCGGGCCTGCGCATTCCCGCCTTCATCACCGAACTGACCGGCATCACGGACGCCATGGTCCGCGCCGCGCCGCCGGCGGCGGACGTCATGCGCGAGGTAGCCGACTTCGTCGGCAACCATCCGCTGGTCGCGCACAACGCCGGTTTCGACAGCCGCTTCTGGGATGCGGAGCTCGCACGCATCGGGCGCACGCGCGCGCAGGAGTTCGCCTGCTCGATGCTCGTGGCTCGCCGTGTCTTCCCGGACGCGCGCAGCCACAAGCTGGGCGCGCTGGTCGAGCTGGCGCGGCTGCGCGTCGCGGGCCGCTATCACCGGGCATTGGCCGACGCGGAAATGGCGGCAAGCCTGCTGCTCCACATGCAGGACGAGCTGCGGCGCCGCTACAAGCTCCGCACCGTACCGCACGAGTTGCTGCGCAAGATCCAGAAGGTTCCGAAGCACAAGCTCGACCGCTGCGTCGAGGACCACGTGGCGACGTCGGCTGCCACCTGATCGGACGGCCGAACGCGCGACCGAGCGATGCTGCGGTGCCGCTAGGGCCTACCCTATTGGGGGCGGGCATCGATCACGCTATGCTCCGCAACTATCCCCCGACACCGGATCCGGCCCCATGTCCCTAGACTTAGCGAGCACTCTCGATCAGCTCGATCTCTTCCAGGATTTCTCGTACGCCGAATTGAAGATGATCGGTCGTTACCTGAGACCGCTGGAAAAGAAGAGCGGGGAAGTCGTATTTTCGGAAGGCGACGCCGGCGACTATATGCTGATCCTCGCCGAGGGAAAGCTTTCAGTCTTCAAAGGCGGTGAACGCGGCGCCCAACTGCTTTCCCACGAGGGGCGAGGTCGCATCGTCGGGGAAATGGCCTTGCTTGATCACGAACGCCGTTCAGCGACCTGTGTGGCTGCGTCCGACTCCACGATGCTTATGCTCACCACGGAAGGGTTGGCGCGCATGGCCGCGGAAGCCCCCATGCTTGCGTATCGATTCATGGCCAACCTGGCAAAGCTGATATCGCGACGCTTGCGGCGAACCTCCGGCCTGCTTGTTGAATTTCTTGCAGCCTAGCCGGACCCGATCGACAAATCGGTGAGTCCGCCTCGGCGACGCACGCGCGTCGCCGGAGACAATCACTGCTGTGGAGACTGCTGTGGAGACGACTGCTGCTGAGGCTGCTGCGGCGACTGCTTCACGTCGATGGAGTTCTTGACGTCCTTGACGCCGGGCACCCGACGCGCGACGTCCTCCGCATGGGAAGCTTCCTGAGGCGAACTCGCGAAACCGCTCAGCTGAACGACGCCATTGTCGGTGGAGACCTGAATGTCCGCGGTGTTGCCTTGGGCCTCGCGCGCCATGGCCGACTTGACGTTCGTGGTGATGAGGTAATCGTTCATGTCGTTCACGTCGCTTCCGCCCTGCTGCGCTTGCCCAGTGCCCTGCTGGCTCTGGGACGTTTGAGCACTTGCCGGCACGGCGGCGAGTCCGGCGATGAGAGCAACGGAGGCGGCAGCGGCGACGCTGCACAAGCTACTGCGTTTCATGGCTGCATTCCTCTTTCCAGACCGAGGATTCGCACGATAGATGATGGCGAAAAGAGGCGCCATGTGCCGATCGGCATGAGCGACGCGGCGCCTGTACCCGGCCGCTCAGGCGGCAAATCTCTCGCGGCTGGAAACCCGATCGACAACCGCTCGCAGCAGCCAGGGTCCGCCCGCGGCGAAGGCCGTCTCGAGCGCACGGCGCAGGCTCTCGCCGTCGGTGGCCATCGCATGGGCGACCCCGAAGGCCGCGGCGAGCGACGCGAAATCGGCGTGAGGCGCCGCCGTCCAGCCCCGCGCGAACAGCGGCGGCGGCACCGCGCCGGCGAAGGGCAGATGATCGAAGATGCCGCCGCCGCCGTTGTCCATGACGACGGCGACGATGTCGCGGCCGGCCAGCAGCGCCAGGCTGCCGCAGTCATGCAGGGCGGTCTGGTCGCCGATCAGCAAGGCCACCGGTGCGCCGACGGCCGCGGCGATGCCGGCGGCACTTGCGATGTTGCCGTCGATGCCCGAGGCGCCCCGATTGCCGTGCAGTTGCAAGGGCTTCGCGCGCGTGCCGGTGAATGCATCGACGGCGCGGATCGCCAGCGAGTTGCCGACAAAACAATGAGCGCCGGCCGGCAGCGCGTCGATGAGCTGGTTCGCGACGCTGCCCTCGAAGAGCGGATCCGCGGCGCAGACTTCCTTGGCACACGACGCCGCCTCGCTCTCCGCCCGCTGCCATGCCGCGCACCAGTCGGCCGGCGCGGGCATCACGCGCGCGGCCAGCGCTTCGGCCAGTGCGCCGGCGTCGGCCCGCAACACCGCGTCGCTGCGGTGGAGCGGATCAGGCCAGCGGCCCGGCGGGGCAACGAGCACGTGATGCGCGCGGTCGAGACCCGCCAGCCAGCGCTCCAGCGTGCGCGACACCGGGAAGCTGCCGAGGCGCAGCACCCAGTCGGGCGCCGGCAGACCGGGCTGCCGGAGGAAGCGCGCCTGGTGCGCGAGGATGCGGCTGCGATCATGCGGACCGCAGCGCAGGTTGGAAAGCGGCTCGGCGAGCACCGGCGCGCCGAGCCGCGCGGCCAGCGTCGCGAGCGCCGTGCCGAAATCCGGTGCAGCGTCGAGTTCGCCGCAAACGATGACGCCGCACCGGCCCGAGAGTTTCGCCGCGAGCGCGTCGAGCGCCGCGAGGGACGGCAGTTCGGGCGCCGGTTCGACCAGCGCCATCGCCTCCGGCAACGGCGGCGCCGCGGGAATCGTTTCCGGCAGCAGCGGTTCGCCGAACGGCAGGTTCACATGCACCGGGCCGGCCACGGGTGCGCGGCATTCCTCGAGCACGCGCGCCGCCAGCATGCGCAGGTGGTGCACGTCCGCCGGCACAGTGGGCATCGGCGCAGCATGGAAGGCGCGAACCTGGCTGCCATAGAGTCTGGTCTGGTCCGCGGTCTGGTTGGCACCCCAGCCGCTGGCGCCCGTCGGCCTGTCCGCGGTGAGCAGCAGCAGCGGAGCGCCGCCGAGGTTGGCTTCCATCACGGCCGGCAGCAAGTTGGCCGCCGCCGTTCCCGACGTGCACAGCACAGCCGCCGGCCAACGCGTGGCGCGGCCGATGCCTAGCGCGAAATAGCCTGCGGCGCGCTCGTCGCCGACGACGTGGCAGGCGATCTCGGGGCGCCGCAGCGCCGCCAGCGCCAGCGGTGCGGAGCGCGCCCCCGGCGCGAGCACCACATGGCGCAATCCTGCGGCGGCCAGGTGCGCGACGAACGCGTCCGCCCAGGCGAGGTTTGCGGCGGCGCTCATGCGGCGACCCGCTCCTCGGCTTCCCGGCCGGCGGCGTCCAACGCGTTGCGCATGGCGGAGAACTTGGCCTCCGTTTCGGCAAGCTCCTGCTCCGGGTCCGACGCGGCGACGAAGCCCGAGCCGGCGTAAAGCGTCGCCTCCTCGCCCTTGAACAGTCCGCAGCGCAGCGCCACTGCGACGTCGCAGTCTCCCGCCATGTCGGTCCAGCCGATGCCCCCGGTATACCAGGCGCCGCGCTGCTCGCCGTGCCGTTCCAGCCAATCGAGCGCGGCGGCGGTGGCGCTGCCGCCGACCGCCGGCGTCGGATGCAGGCGCGCGACCAGGTCGAAGGCCGAGATGTCGGGCGCACGGCGCGCCGTAATGCGGCGGTGCAGGTGAACCAGCCCGTTGAGCCGCATCGTCTCCGGCGCCGGTGGCATCGCCAGGTCGTTGCAGCATTCGGCCAACTGAGCGACGACGTGGCGCGCGACGAAGTCATGTTCGACCCGATTCTTGTCGGCGCCGAGCGGCAGGCTCGCGGCGCCCCAGGCGGTGCCGGCCAGCGCGTCGACGCTGGCGAGTTCGCCGCGCAGCGAAAGCAGCGTCTCGGGCGAGGCGCCGAGGAAAACGGCGCCCCGGCGGGCGATGCCGAACGTCGCGCAGGTCGGATGCAGCGCCGCCAGCGCCTTCAGAACGGCGGGCGCCGAGAACGGCGCCTCGGCCCTCAGGCGCAGCTTGCGCGTCAGCACCAGCTTGTCGACCTCTCTGGCTGCAATCGCCCGCAGCGCCGCGCGACCGCGCGACACGAAGGCCTGTTCGCCAAGCGGATCGGGCAAGACCGCGTAGCCCGTGGCACCGTGCGCTTCAGATCGAACCTGCGTTGCCTGCCAGAGTGCGCGCCAACGCGCCACGGCTTCGTCCACCTGATTCGCCGCGCACGAGAACGTCGCCCAACACGCGCGGCCCTCTTCCCGCAGCAGCAGTTCCGATACCCAGAGACCCGCGTTGGGCAGCGGGCTGCCGCCGTGCGGCGCAAAGGCGAATCCGGTGAAGGCCGCGGGCAACGGCCCGGCATCCCCCGTCGTGCGCCAAGCTTCGCCGAGGCCGTGCTGGAAGGCGTGCAGGGCAGCGAAACGTCCGGCGCCGGCACTGACCATCGAGAGCGCACGACCGAAGCCCAGCATGCGCAAGCCATGATCAGGCCGCTGCCAGAAGCACCAGTCGCCGCCTTCCGGCAGCCCCGCGAGCGGCCAATGCGGCAAGGGCAGGGTCACGCTCAACAGGCGGCACGGCGCGCGGGATCGCGCGAGATCGGCGAGGCGCGCAGCGAGGATCTGCCAGTCGATCATGCGGCCGCGCCCCACAGGCCCGAAAGCGCGCGCCGATCGAGCTTGCCGCTCGCCGTGCGCGGCAGCCGGTCGACGCGCAGCAAGCGACGCGGGCGGCGGCCGTTGGGCAGATGCAGCCGGCACCAGGCATCGACGGCGGCCTCCGCCTGACTGCCTTCGTAGGCGCAGGCGATAAGATCGCCCCAGACCGGATCGGCGAGTCCCGTCACGCCCGCCTCGCGCACGCCGGGACAGGCCGACAGGCGCGATTCGATCTCGCTCGGATGCACGTTGACGCCTGCCGAGATCAGCATGTCGTCAGCGCGCCCGGCAACGCAGAGGTGGCCGGCGGAGTCGACATGACCGATATCCTGGGTGGCGAGCCATTCCTGCCGGTTCTGCGGTTCGCCCAGATATCCGGCCATGCGCGCCGGCGTCGCGATGCGCAGCGTGCCGTCGCCGGCAACGGCGCAGCGCACGCCGGGCAGCGGCGCGCCGACGTCGCCCTCCTCCCATTCCGCGCCCGGCCGCAGATTCACCGTGACCAGCGCGGCGGTCTCGCTCATGCCGTAGGTCGGGCACACCGGCCAACCCGCGGCCTGCGCGCGTTGAAACAGCCCCTTGGTCAGCGCAGCGCCTCCGACCAGCGCGCAGCGCAGGCTGGCCGGCGGCATGACGGCGGCGTCGAGCAGTCGCGCGAGCATAGGCGGCACCAGCGAGATGTGGGTGATGCGCCGCGACGCCAGATCGCGGCGGACGGCTTCGACATCGAAGCCTTCGTGCACCACGGCCGTCGCGCCCCGGCGCAGGCAGCGGTAAAGGATCATCGCCCCGCCGACGTGATAAAGCGGCAGGCAGGCGACCCAGGCGTCGCCGGCCGTCAGTGTCAGCGCTTGCGCGCTGGCGCGGCTGGCGGCGGCGATCGCGCGCCACGGCAGACAGACGCCCTTGGGCGCGCCGGTGGAACCGCTCGTCGCGATGATGAGCGCGAGCGTCCGGCGCGCGGCCGCGCTGGCGCATTCGACCAGGGATTGACGTTGCGTCGGCGTGAGCCCCGGCGGCAGCGGGAAGGCGGTGCCGCCGCCGAGCGCGGCGACCACGATGCCGCGCGCCAGCGCGCCGGCGTCGCCTTCGGGCGCCAGCAGTCCTGCCTGCCCCGGCAAAACGGCGAGCTCGCCGAACGAAAGTTCGGTGCCGTCGGGAAGAATCAGTGCGGAGCGGTGGCGGTCGGCGCGTCCGAGCCAGGCGTGAATCGGCAGCATGCCGGCATTCTACTTTTCCCGTCTCGGCGCGCGCATGAGCTAGGTCAATACCGGCCTGTCAGAATTTTCCGGCACGATGCCCAGGCCCGCGACCTTGGGCAGCTGCAGGCGACCGGCCGCAATCGGCGGCGCAGCGGCGACGTCGACCGCAAGCCAGTCGCTGGTGCCGAGGCCGTGAACGAGATCGGGCGACACGGCCGCGGCGAGGTGTGCCGCTGCCGTCACGCCGACGGCCGAATCGACCACCGAGGTCAGCACGAGCGCGATGCCGGCCTGGGCCGCTTCCTTCGCGATCGCCAGCGTCGCCGCATAGCCGCCGATGCGCGCCGGCTTGACGATGAAGCGGCGCACCGCTTGCGCGGCAATCAGCGGCGCGGCGCCGAGATGCGGGAGCGATTCGTCGACCGCGATGGCGATCGGCGTCTGCGCCTGCAAGGCCGCCAGCGCGGCGACGG